>CAZAQS010000103.1:0-4490 GCA_964486825.1 uncultured Anaerolineaceae bacterium
CCTGGCGCTCGCTCTCTCGCTGGCAGGATGCGGACCCTATCTACAAGCAGTTCAGTCTGAAGCCACGCAGATGATCCGCATCAGCGAGGGGGATCGTTTCGGACAAACCTTCGTGCCCGTTTTCAATGGTCTGGACGGTGTGCAGCTTTTCTTAGAACCAGGCTCTACCGGGCAGGGAGAGCTAGTCTTTTCCTTGCGCACGAGCCCAGGCGCCATGGAAAATCTTGCCAGTGCTCGCATGCCTGTCAGGGGTGTTGATAAACCGGGCTTTTATAACTTTAATTTCCCCTACATAAACCAATCGCAGAACCAATACTTCTACGCCATTCTTGAAATCCAGGGAGAGGGTGAACTGGGAGTTCAAGTCGGGCCGGCCGAATCGTATATCAATGGAGCTGCTTACAAAAATCACCTACCTGAAGAGGCACAGTCAATGTTCCGGCTTTCTTACCAGTTGCTCCCATTAATTGCAGGGCTACTCTTCAATATCCTCCGCTGGAGTTGGTTGGCCTTTTCCGGTAGCCTGGTTTTTGTTTTACCGGGCTGGGTGATCATCAGCCTGGTTGCTCCTATGCAGGGAAGGCTTTCCTGGCCAGAAAAATTTTCTCTTGGAGCAGGCGTGAGCCTGGCGACCTTCCCGCTCTTGATGCTTTGGATGGATTCGATCGGAGTTCGTTTAGGAGTAGGATATGCCTGGCTGGCGGCAGGGTCAGGGTTGGTATGGATGGCGATGCGCGGGTACCGGAGGTTAAAAAACCGTGGCAAGGAAAAAAGTGCACCCACGGGAACTGTGAGCGACAAGCAAAATGGATCCTTACCCTGGCCTACGATAGCTTTCGTGATCGTCCTGGCGGCCTTGTTGTTCAGCCGATTTTGGGTCATCCGGACTTTAGAAGCGCCCATGTGGGGCGATTCTGTGCAACATACTGTTATGACACAGCTCTTGATGGACAATGGCGGTCTTTTCAATTCATGGGAGCCCTACACACCTTATAAAAGCCTTACCGTACAATACGGGTTTCCGGCGGCGGCAGCCGTGTTTGCCTGGCTGAATGGAATGTCGAGTTGGAATTCTGCTCTTTATACTGGTCAATTAATCAATCTCCTGGCTGTCGCCGCGTTATACCCACTGGCGGTTCGTATGAGCGGCAATCATTGGAGTGGAGTAGCCGCAGTAATCATTGCAGGCCTGTTTTCCCCCATACCAGCAATCTATGTAAACTGGGGGCGTTATGCCCAGTTGACAGGCCTGGCCATCCTGCCGGCAGCCTTATGGTTGTTGTGGGTTTCTATCGATACACCAGTGGGAGAGAAGCAAAGCGGTCACAAGAAAATTAACTTTCCAGTCTTGATCCTGGCCGGGTTCGTTCTAGCCGGAATGTGTCTGGCTTATTATCGGATGGCTTTCTTCTATGTTGCCTTCATTCCGGCTCTCCTGATAGGCTGGGGGCTGCCGAATTGGCGCCTCGAACTCCGTAAGTGGGGTGAGGGATTCTTGAAAATTGCTCTGATCGGAGGGGCGGCGGGAGCTCTTAGCCTTCCATGGCTGCTGCGGGTCATGCAGGGCAGTGTATTGGCTGACCTTGTTGAAAGTGGGGTGTCAAACAGCACACCTTTGCAAAATGTGATAGCAGATTACCAGGTCTGGCGCCAAATCAGCGAATTCGTCCCAATGGGCATACTGGTTATCGCCATTACCGGATGGGTTTGGAGCCTGGTTCGGCGAAATTGGATTGTGGCAGGGATCGGGTTGTGGACATTAAGCCTGGCGTCGCTGGTGGCTCTTTCCCTCCTGCGCATACCGGGGGCCAACTTGATGCAGAATTTCGCCGTGGTAATCTCCCTATACGTACCTGTCGCTGTGGTAAGTGGGTGGCTGATCGGAGAAATAGCTCGCTCCCGCCTGTTGAGGTCACCTGTCAGCCAGGCTTCAATCGTAGTCCTGGTTGCATGTGTAGCTGCCTGGGGTGTGTTAAGCCAACGAAACCTGGCCCAACCAGAGATCTTCGCTATGGTTACCCGCCCTGATATGCGTGCGATGGAATGGATTCGCGAAAATACGCCTCCGGACAGCATTTTTCTGGTCGAAGGCTTCCGAGTTTACAGCTATAGCGCGGTAGGATCCGATGCAGGTTGGTGGCTACCGCTCCTGGCAGGGAGGAAAAACACGATACCGCCCCAGTATGCATTAATGAATGAGGCCCCCGAAAACCAGGGATATAGCCAGAACGTGACTTTGCTGATCAAGCAACTGGAAGAGGACAAACCGGCTTCCGATGCAAGCCTGGCCCTTCTCTGCCAGTGGGAGATCACCCACATCTATATCGGCCAGGGACAGGGAAAAGTAAGTATTGACAACCCACAGCTTTTCAGCCCAGCGGATTTCGCTAACAACCCGTACTTCAATCCCGTCTACAGAAACGATCGGGTGCATATCTACGCTTTAGATCAGGGTGTATGTGAAGGCAGAGCTCATTAGGCAAGAAAGCAATAAACTGGCGCTCAACGTGATAAAGAAATTACTTATCGTTTTGCTGCCATTACTGGTCCTGGAAGGGTTTCGATGGGCTGGTGGGGCCGTTTTTACATTGCCCGGATTACTGGGAAGATTTAGCTTCACGTATGCAATCTTGTTGATGGCCTGGGTAAGCCGTCCGGTACTCAAGAATTCAGGTGCACGTGTTTACTCATATGCTTCCCTGGCTCTGCCTGGGCTGCTTATTCTCGGTGTAGGGACTTTTTTGATCTGGCAACCTGCCTGGGCAGCCTGGCTTATAGCCGGGGTAAGCTTCTCTCTATTATTGATTTTGATCGATCTTGCGCCACACAGGTTGCGATGGTTGGCTGCATGCGGGCTGGCAGTCGTAGCTGGCATCCTTCCAGTGACGGCCGCGCAACTAGAAACTCGCTTTTCAGATGAAGAATTCTTTGCCATTCTACAGGCCGTTGTTCTTGGAGTATATTGGTTGCTGTTGAGCTGGGCGTATTTGAGTTTCCAACTGCCAGGAAGCTGGAATAAAACAAGCAGGGGTTTGGCGGTGTCACCGGCGGCGGTGACAATCGCTGGGATTATTCTCGGCGCCGGCATAACATTTGGAACGATCGTGGAGTACCAAAAAAGCTTTTATCCAGCAACTGCTCCCCTCTATCCTGGAATTAGTGAAGCTGAACCCTTCCTATGTGGACAGGTGGAAGGAGATGAAACGGTTTACCAGGGCGCCGGTATTCAACTCGGGATCTTAGAATTGGTTGAAGCAAAACCCCAAAAAGAGCCTTCTGAATATGGACTGCTTGCACTGGGAACCAGGGATGAGAGCTGGCTGAAAGCCTTCAAGGATAGCTTACTGGATGAGGCCCGTGCAGGAGCATTTACGAATCCTGCACACAGTGTCAAATATGGCCAGTACCAGGCCGCTATGCGCGTCTACTTTTATGTAGCAGTTCGAGAGGCTTTTCCAGAACTGTTTTCTCAGCAGGAAGAGAACGAGTTAAAGGAATGGTTTGCAACGATAAACCGGCGAGCGCAAACCGTCGAATGGGTAGATTGGATGTACGCATTGGCCTTTGGAATGCTCCCCGATGGCCCATATGAAAACCAGGAAATCGGGGCCGGGTTGTTATCGCTCATGGAAAAATATCACCTTGGGGAAGCCGTCCTCTCCCCA
This sequence comes from uncultured Anaerolineaceae bacterium, assembly GCA_964486825.1. Lineage (GTDB taxonomy): Bacteria > Chloroflexota > Anaerolineae > Anaerolineales > UBA4823 > CAZAQS01. The sequence goes on from CAZAQS010000103.1 coordinate 3,666, forward strand.
GCCAATCAGGCGTATCTATCAGCCCGCAGCGGAGGATGGGAAGCGGGCTTCAGAAATTCAGATGACGCCATTATCTACCAACCCGAATGGATCAATAACGCCTACTTCCAATCTATGCATTCAGGCACACTGAATTTGGAGAATGTCCAACGCTCATATGAGTGGCTGCTTTTACAATCACCCCCTGACGGATCCCCTCTCAGCTACAACCATATTGGCCTGGTTCACATGCTTGCCCCGTCTTACCTGGGAACGTATCTCACAGGGGATGAACGTCTGCTCTGGTTAGCCGGGCGATCACTGGATTATATGAGAGCTAACGACCTATCCCTTACCGCCAGGCCGGGGATGGAGAAAACCCTGGAATTGATGGGGGCATCCCCTGACACCGGTTCTTGTCTTATTTACGGCGATTCCGGCGTGCCTACGAAACGGGGGCCGTTGGCGCCGGACAAGATCGTATTCCGAGACGGGTGGGATAGTGATGCGAGTTACCTGCTAATCAACCTGCGCTTCACCGGCTGGCACCGGTATAAAGCCACCAATACGATAGTCCTGCTTTCTAAAGCTGGTTCCCTGGTAAAGGAAGCCGCGGCCGGCGAAGAGTTTGGTTGGCTACCATCGGGGCGTAGCCTGTTTCGAGATAAAAGGATTCCCAGAGAAAACTTGAATGGGTTGGTCATTCAGCGAAGTGGGCTCAGCGCTGTTGTATACCACCTAACCAGTGTAGGCAGCCGTTGGGCACAAGATCCACCCCCCTACGCGATCGTAGAACGCTTTGAAACCCACCCCGGGTATGACATTAGCAGCAGTGTGATCGAGGAT
>CAZAQS010000103.1:4500-15777 GCA_964486825.1 uncultured Anaerolineaceae bacterium
ATCTACTTCTACCATGCAGGGCCAACCATTGTAATCGATACAGCAGAAGGCCGTCCGGGAGACCAATCAGCCATTCTCTGGCATACAGCCGGGGTCAGCAACTGGATGGGGGATCGTCTCTTGATCAGGGAGGGAAGCGATCCGGCTGAGATGGTACTGCTACCGATAGCGCCCGGGCAGATAAATTCCAAAACCCTGGGGCAGGCTGGCACCCAGGAAATGCTCGTGGAATTCAAGCCCTCCCAGGACGGACATCTGGCCCTCGTAACAGTCTTCCTGACCGGTAAATGGGCAAATGCGGAGGTGCATCTCATCGAAAAAGATGGGCTGCCTTGGGTCCAAATCACGGTCTCAGGCGATAAAATCCTGATTCCAATCCGGGAATCCGCTAATGAATGAGCGGCAAGCAAGTTCCTCAAGTCTCAAGGTTTGTTACTTCGGCACCTATCGGGCCGAGTACTCGCGTAACCGCATCATGATCGAGGGTCTGCGCCAGGCCGGGGTGGAGGTAATCGAATGTCATGAGCAGCTTTGGAAGGGCATCGAAGACCGGGTGCAGGCAGCCAGCGGTGGTTGGAGACGGCCTGAGTTTTGGCAGCGGGTGTTGCGGGCTTACCTGCGGCTGATCAAGCGACACAGGCAAATTGGGGATTATGATGTCATGCTGGTGGGCTATCCCGGGCAGATGGATGTCTTCCTGGCCCGTTTCCTGAGCCGCCGGCGCGGGAAGCCGTTGGCCTGGGATATCTTTATGTCTATCTACCTGATCGCATTGGAACGTGGGTTGGAACAGCGCAGCCGGTTTTCCATTGACTTAATCCGGCAGATCGAGCGACGCGCTCTGTCACTACCTGACCTGCTCATCCAGGATACAGCTGACTACGTAGATTGGTTCCACAGCACCTACGGAGTCTCCAAAGAGCGGTTCAGGCTGGTGCCTACCGGCGCTGATGAGCGAGTATTCAAGCCCTTACCAGGGACTCGAATTGGAGAAGATACCTTCTTGGTGCTCTATTACGGTACCTTTATCCCCAATCATAGCGTGGAAACCATGCTTGAGGCCGCCAATATCCTCTCCCAGGATGGAAGCATCCGCTTCGAGTTTATCGGGGATGGCCCCGAGCGGAATAAAGTCCAGGCCAGAGCAGAGCAGCTTAAGCTGCCTAACGTTGCCTTCATCCCTTGGATGGAACAGGGGCAACTGGCAGCCAGGACTGCACAGGCCGATATCCTGCTGGGGGCATTTGGAAATACACCGCAGTCCTTGATGACAGTACAAAACAAGATCTATGAAGGCCTGGCGATGAGCAAAGCCGTAATCACCGGCGACTCGCCAGCCATACGGAAGGCCATGACCCATAGAGAACATATCTACCTATGCGAGCGTGAGAACCCGGCCGCTCTGGCAGAAGCCATCCTGGGCTTGCGGGATGACCCTGAGCTGCATGAGCAGCTTGGGAAGGCAGGCCACTGCCTGTTCGAGGAGAGGTATAGCCTGGCCCAAATCGGACGGTTGGCTGCCTCCTATCTCTTGGTGCTTACCCACTAAACGAATGAAGATCTTATTCCTGCTCTCTCAGGATATGGAAAGCCCGGCAGGTGCAGGCCGTTATTTCCCACTGGCGCGCGGGTTGGTTAAACTTGGGCACCAGGTAAATATCGCAGCTTTGCACGCAAATTTCACCTCGCTTCACAAAACCAGCTTCGAGCAGAAAGGTGTAAAGATCGACTATGTCGCCCAGATGCATGTGCTCAAGCAGGGCAACCGCAAGCTATACTATCCTGCTCATCGATTAATGGGTTTGATGATCCAATCAACATGGGCATTGAGCCGGGCAGCTTTAAGCCTGCCGGCTGATATCGTTCATATCGGCAAGCCCCATCCCATGAACAGCATGGCAGGATTACTGGCGCGATACCTGCGGGGTAAAAAAGTATTCCTGGATTGCGATGACCTGGAAGTTGCAACCAGCCATTTCAGCGGGAAATGGCAGAAATGGGGGGTAGCTCTATTCGAGAACGGCATGCCCAAACGGGTACACCACGTCACAACGCACACTTATTATCTCAGGGACAGGCTGATGCACTTAGGTATTCCTGCTGAGAAGATAACCTATCTACCAAATGGGGTGGATAAAGAAAGGTTTAGCTGCCCTGAGACTGGCGATCTGGATAAGCTGCGGGACAACCTGGGCTTGCAGGGCAAAAAAGTGGTTGCCTTTATCGGCAGCCTGAGCCTTCCAAGTCACCCGGTAGACCTGCTGTTGGAGGCTTATCAAACCGTACGGGAAGCTATACCTGGCAGCAAGCTTTTAATCGTAGGAGGTGGAGAGGAATTCGACCGCTTGTCTGGGCGTGTCCAGGAAATGGGGTTGGGGGAAGCAACCATCTTCACGGGTCGTATCCCGGCTGCTGAGGCGCCACTCTACTACCGCCTGGCAGATGTCGTGGTGGACCCAGTGATCGATAACGAAGTCGGTAGGACTCGCCTGCCACTCAAAATGTTCGAGAGCTGGGCTTCCCAGGTTCCCTTTGTGACGGCGGATGTGGGCGACAGGAGAATGGTGATCGGAACCCCACCGGCAGGCATTTTGGCAACTCCCGGTCAGGCCAGCTCTCTGGCGCAGGCGATCCTCCAGGTACTGACCGACCCTGGTTTAGCCGAGGATATCAGGCAGGCAGGCTCATTGAGGGCAATCGAGTACGATTGGGACCGGCTGGCGCAGCGCCTGGAAAAGGTTTATCTTGAGCATGGGACAAGCCTGCCTGGGAAATAAGCTTCCATGAACCCTTTTCTTCTAACCAGGCGGAACGTCCTAAGCAATATCGCAACACTATTCTCTGGTTCAGCTCTGGCGAACGGGCTGACGATCATCACCCTGCTGTTGATCGCACGCCATTTCGGAGCGGATGAATACGGCCGGTACGCAGCCTCGCTGGCCCTGGTAAGCCTTTCTTCCATCATCTTCAACCTGGGCCTGGATATCTGGCTGCTCAGGGAAGGCGGCCGTTTGCCCGATCAGCTGAGCATCTCTATGGGCAGCGTACTGGCAATCAAAGTCGTAGGTGGAGCCGCCTGGTTCCTGGTCATCGCCGGACTGGCGCCCCTGGTCAACCAGGCCACTTTCCCGGCAGACTTGATGCGATTGCTGGCCATTACAGTATGGCTAGATAGCTTATTTACTACCGCCCTAACTGCATTTAAAGCCAGCCTGCGAAACCGTTTCACATCTGTCTTAGAATCCGGCTCCGATGCTGCCTGGCTGGCGATCACCTTGGTCTTGATTTCATTTGGCAACCAACAGATCAACACCTTTGTATATGCGCGGGGGTTTGTACTGCTGGCAAGCGTGATCCTGGCGTTTGCTATCCTCTTCAAGCTGGTCGGTATCCGGGCTAACCAGGCAGTTGCCCGGAAAGCCCTAAAAGAAGCCTTCCCATACGCTACTTCCGAATTTCTGGCCTGGGCTTCTATGCGAGTGGATGTGATCATCGTGGGATTTATCCTGGGGGAATATGCCGCGGGAATTTACTCGCCTGCGGTAGGCGTTGTGAATGGTCTTTTTTTGGTGCCGGCAGCGGTGTATATGGTCATGGTACCTGTATTGAGCAATCTGTATACCCGGCATCCCATGCAAGCCAGGTCCAGCTCCCGTCGCACGATCCAGTTGCTTTTCGTGATAGGGGCAGGACTTTCGGTTGCATTCTATTTGGGCGCGCCTGTCCTGGTATCCTTCTTATCGGAAAGTTTCCAGGAGTCCTTGGGCATCATGCGAATTTTAAGTGGTATCCTGTTGCTTAAATCCGGAAGTTACGCGATGGCTGCCATTTTGGTCTCGAAAGGTCAACAGGGTCCTCGAACGGCGGTACAGGCGATTGCTGTAAGCCTGAATGTGCTTCTCAACCTGATTTTCATATCCAGGTTTGGAATTGCCGGGGTTGCTGTCGTTTACGTGATCACCGAGCTGATCTTATTGGCAGGCTATTCCTACCTGGTATACAGAAAGCGAGAGGACACGCAAGAGAAAAGCGCACTCCTCAACGTGAGCAGAAAATAAAGCCACCCCATGGCCACTAAAGTATTGATCCTAAATGTTCATTCTTCTCGCAACGCAGGCGACGCGGCTCTGGCTTTTATGACCCTGGAGCTGCTCAAAGAACATTTCTTCCCTCTCCAAGCCATATTATCCATGGATGATCCTGGTAGTCACCAGGGGGAAGGGGTAGCTACCGGGTCCCTGACCACCTGGCTGAAGAGCGTCTCACCTGAAGGTAAACCCAGGTGGAATAAATCAAAGCTTTTGTGGCTGCTACCGGCTACTATCCTTCCGCTACTCACATACCGCCTTTTTGGACGGCCTGTCAATACCCTTACCCCTAAGGCGCTGCATGGATTGATTGGCGCATATATCGAAGCAGATTTGGTAGTCAGTGAGGCGGGGGGCTTTTTATATCATTCTGGGAGCGGGTTGACTTTGCTCATTGCGTTCTACAGCCTGGCGCTGGCCTTTGTTACCGGGAAACCACTGTATATCTTCCCCCAATCTATTGGCCCGTTCAAAAGAAAATGGGAATGCAGGTTAGCAAAATGGGTGTTTACGAGAGCCAGAATCGTGATGGCTCGAGAGCGGATTTCTCTCAAGCAGATCGAGAGCTGCGGGGTTTTATCCGACAAGAGCGTTCTGATCCCTGACCTGGCATTTAGTTTCCCAAGCGCTCCGGCAAATGCTGCTGAGAGCTGGTTATCCGGACAAGGCATCGACCTTGCAAAAGACCGCCCCTTATTAGGCCTGACCGTTATCAATTGGGGAGCTCAGAACACCGAGTTCAACCTGCAGAGCAAATATGAAGCGGCCATTATCAGTTCGGTAAAATTTTTCATCGAGACCTATGGCGGAAAAGCGCTTTTCGTTCCGCAGGTATGGGGTCCTCTCCCAGTCCAGGATGACCGTGTGCCCGCTCAAAGGATCCAGGCAAGTTTAATGGAATATGCCAGTCATATCCACGTAATCGAGGAGCCGCTCGCTCCGGATTTACTCAAAGCCGTATATGGAAGAATGGATATGTTTATCGGTTCACGGATGCATTCCAATATCTTCGCTCTGAGTGAGGGAGTCCCGGTCATTGCCATCGCCTACCAGTATAAAACTGAGGGGATCGCCCAAATGCTGGGACTGGGTGAATGGGTGATCAACATCAATCAAATTGATTCACCTAGCCTAATAAATCTGCTGAGTGCGCTATGTGAGAAAAAAGATGCAATTCGTAAGCAGTTACTGGCGAATATCCCATCCATTATTTCCCAGACGCGCCTGGCCGGTCAGCTGGTTGCTTCAGATTTCATGTCCTTGAAACAAGATAGGTGAAATGGATAAACGTATTCGAGTTGGGCAGATCATTTACGGTTTTTCGATAGAAGGTCCGGGAGGTGGGATCGGACGCTTTGGGATCGACCTAAGTAAAGCGCTTGATCAGGACAGGTTTGAAGTGCTGCTGGTGGGATTATGGGACCGTGGCAGCCAGGCGGAAGTTAATAGGATCGAACAGCTCCGAGCTCAAGGTCTACAGGTTTTTACCGGAGCAGCATGGGACGAGGCAAAACCGTATAAAAGCTTCTGGAAGTCCTATGGCAAAATCCGAAAAGTCTTTGCCCAGGAACCGCCGGACATTATCCACAGCCATTCGGAATTTGGGGATATCGCCGCCCTGCTGTTGAAAGTATATCTACGATCACCAAGCATTCTGCGATCCGTACATTACGGGTACCAGTTCGAGTGGCGCAAGCGACCACTTCGCCGAATTCTATTAACCAACCTTCTGTACCCACTCATGTTCCGCCAGGAAATCGGGGTAAGCCGAAGCATCACTGAAAACCTGAACCGCCGAAGGTTAAGCAGGGGTGCGATCTGCATTCCTAATGCCATCGATCTGGAAAGATTCAGAAACCAACAAGTAGATCCGTTGGAGGTCAAAAAGGAGTTGGGGCTCGATCCGCGCGCCTGTCTGGTTGGTACGATTGGTCGATTAACAGAGCAGAAGGGATTCAGATATTTTATCGAAGCAATTCCATCCGTGCTGCAAGTACTGCCCGACACGCAATTCCTGGTCATCGGTGAGGGAGAACTGGAAGTGGAATTGAAAGATCAATGCCAGCGATCAGGGATACTACCTAAAGTTGTATTCACGGGCCCTCGCACGGACGTTGAAAGGCTGCTTCCCTGCCTTGACTTGTTTGTCTCGTCATCCCTGTGGGAGGGTTTGCCTACTGTGATATTGGAGAGCATGGCGGCTGGAGTGCCGGTCGTGGGGACCAGCATCCCTGGCACAATTGAGCTGATCCAGGACCAGGTAACGGGCTGGTTGGGGTCCCCAGGAGATTCCAAGGGCTTAGCGGCAGCCATCCTGAGAGGCTTAGGCGATGCCAGCGCGAGAAACGAGGTCCGTATGCAAGCTCAAAAAGTAGTTGACAAGTTCTCGATCCAGTCAATTGCTGCTGAGCACGAATTGTTATATTCTAAGATTGTGGCTCGAGGTCTACGGTAAGGCTACCCAGATCGGTTAGCTGACCGGCTGGGAAATTGTAAACCTTGGGTCTACCGGAAGTTTCCGGGATGATCACGTATCCATCGTAAAATTCTACGTTCCCCACCACCAGGACGTACTCTCCCGGTTCGATATTCGCAAAAGTAAACTGGCCTTCATCATTGGTGATATCGCCAGGACTGAAAGCAGTGTCCAACAAGAATGCGCCATCCTCTCCATCACGATGCACTTCTGCCAGCCGGACGACTGTATTCTTAAGCGGCCCATTCGTTTTAGTGGTAATGACCTGACCTGTAACGGTTGCTTTTCCTGCCTCTGGTTCTACAGCAGGGAGGTCTGCCGTTGCTTGGGGCAAAGCCTCGAGCGAACCAGGCGTAAGCTCTGCTTTAGGATTCGTCTCGATCTGAGGGGAGGGCTGGCAACCCATCGCAAAAATGAGCAAAATGGCAACCCACAAGAAATTCAACTTTTTGTTCATATCTAATCTCCAATCGCTATTTATAACCCAGTAGAGGCTGAAATGCAATATTAGCGATTTAAGTGGGGGAACAGAAGAGCATATTTTATCTTTTGGCTATGAATATTTGGTCACATGGAGGCTTAATCCGGCATTAACCCATATGGGTTAAGCGATTTTTTAGGCTGAAGACCTAATTTGTTTGAACCATTCGTTCATTGATTGGAACAAGCTGGCATAATACCTCTTAAGGGTTATTGTACCGGCAATAGGTAGTCTATATAATGTATTCATCCTGCTAATTAAATTAAGCCGAGGATAGCAAACTCTACTAGGAGGTTCGATCTAATGAAAATAAAGCTCTTTACACTCCTCACCATCCTGGCGATTGCCCTTGCGGGTATCGCCCCCAGCCCAGCAGTAGCACAAGCCTACAATACCAGCTTCACAACCTCAATCACTTATCAAAACGTTGATACGGTTGCCACGTCGAGCTTGCAGATCCACTTCTATGCCAGTCCGACCACCACGACGCCCATAACGATAAACCGCCCCAACCTGCCTGCCGGGGCCGGTACATCCGTCTTCCTTGGGTCGCTCAGCGAGATCGATGGCAACTTCCGTGGTTCGGCTATCATGACCTCAGACCGGCTCCTGGTTGCCACCCTGGTCCAGGTCCCGCAATCAGACGTCGTGAGAAACCGGCCTCTATCGAATGGCTTTTTCAATGGCGCTCCCCAGGCCCTGATCGCCACAGTTCTTAAAAACACCTTCAATACCAACTCGGTCTTCTCCGTTCAAAATACGGACAGCGAGGTGAACAATATCACCATCCGTTTCTACAACACCAGCGCCACCTTGGTGCATACGATGACCGCGGATCTACAACCAGGGGCTTCTACACAGGTAGATGCAGGCCAGGTTGCTGAATTGGGAGCCAGCTTCAATGGCGCGGCTGTCGTGACTGCACGGAGAGCAGGCGCTACCACCGACAACGGTAATATCGTTGCCACCTCCCTGGAGCTCTCAACCAACGCTACCGCAGCCTCTGCCTTTGAGGGTGTTACCGAGGGAGCCCAGACCATCTATATGGCCTCCGCCCTATGCAATGCTTTTGGCGGCTACAATAGCTCTTATGCTATCCAAAACACAAATCTGTCCACAGCTACCAACGTCACCGTTGCATACAGCAATGGCGCCACCGAGACCAAGAACATCGGTCCTGGAGCAAAACAGAGCTTCATCACCTGTGAAGCTTCTGGCATGGCGAGCGACTTCAGTGGCTCGGCCACCATCACAAGCACCGCCACAGACGTGGTAGCGATCGGAAAGGTATTCGGCTTGGGTGTTTCTTCTGCCTTCCTGGGCGACTTCTCAGGCTCTCCCAGGTTAGCCCTGCCCTACGTCCGCTGGTCACAGACACAGTACGAGACCGGCGCCCGGCAGCGGGCCTTTATCGCCATCCAGAACGTGGGCGGCGCTCAAATCCCTGCTAACGCTCTACGGATCCTGTACAAGGACAAGGACGGTGCTACTGTTGTCACCCACACCTTCAACCAGGCCATTGGCGTTGGCGCAAAAGTCAACTCTAACCCATTCATTAATGGAGATGCGGCCGCAGCAGAATTCGGCTACTATACTGACGGGACCTTCGGCGGCAGCGCCGTGATTGAGTGCACCGCTCCAAGCTGCGAAGTTGTGGCTGTGGTCCGTGTACAATCCCGTGTCCCGGCTGCTGGCCAGACCGTCGGCGAAGACTACAACGGCATCCCCATCCCGTAGTAATTGGAAAGTACTATCCCGGTAAGCAGACAATTCGTGAACGGTAGTAAGTGGAGCCTGAAAATCAGGCTCCACTTTTATGTGCGTGCTCTACCTGCATTGCAACCGAAGGTCCACCATAGGGTAAAATTATGCTCGTGTTGGGTAAGCCCCTTGCTCCCTTCAAATCCTTACGACTTATTTGAAAATTTTGTCTTCGATTCCAGGGTTTCCAGATAGATGAGCATATATTCAAAAGTAAACAACTCGATCGCCTTTCTTAAACTTGCTCGCATCCATCCACGACTCCTGTACACAGCCTGGAGCGCTAAGAAAAACGGGAAGACCTATCTGAATTATTCCAAGCTTTTTAGCCTGGCTGAAAGTTATCATTTATCAAGGAAAAGGATTAACGAGCCCTTGTGTGTAGCAGAATTTGGTGTGGGAATGGGAGGTAGCGCTACGGTTTTAGGCTGGCTTGTTGGACGTTATGGGGGCAGGCTATCCCTTTACGACGTCTTCGGACAAATCCCCCCTCCTTCAGAGACGGATGGGGAAGAAGCCAGCAACAGGTTTCATAAGATTGTTACTTCCGAGGATCCCGACCGCTACTATGGAAATATCCCTAATTTAATAGATTTGATCCGGGAAAATTTAGAAAAAGTTTGCCAGCCTGAACAGATCCAGTTCGTCCAGGGAAGGTATGAAGAGACCCTCCCGAGTGAGAAGGCCGGTTTTTTTCATCTTGTACACGTAGATTGCGATTGGTACGAAAGTACCCAGGCTGTCTTTGACTTCTTGAAAGATCACCTGGCCCCAGGGGGGATCATACAATTAGATGATTATGCTTATTGGCCTGGACCAAAAATGGTTTTCGATCAAGCCAGGTGGCTTCAAGGAGCAAGAACGAGGTTGGTAGAAGGGGCTTTGGTTATCGATACAATAACGATCTAATCAGGGAGATACATTCCATCAGATAAGGAGCTGCTTTCCTGGAAGCCTCAATTTATTTAACGATAACCGGGATGGAGATGGTATACATAAACTGGTAAGCCTGGTTTTGTCCTGTGGGGATCTGATCGAGCTGTCCACCAATTGAAAACAAATTAATCCCCAGGGGTACCAGCCCTAAATTGGCCCCTCTTGGATAGACAGGCTCCTGCATGTACTGCCATTGATCTAAGTGGGGAAAATATGCCATGGGCGAGGGTTGGTTAGTGGCCTCGGTCTGCCCCCCGATTACTTGAATAATATCGCCAACACTGACAACACCCATGCCATAGCGACCATCGGGCATCGGCTCACCTTGATCCCAGGGGTTCTCGCCTTCCCGGTCCGGCAGGTAAATCTCATTATTTGTTAGGGCACTCACGCCATCATTGCCACCAAGGATGTAAATCTTGCCGCCCACCACAGCAGCACCTGAGTAGGCGCGCTGGCTTGGCATGGATGTAAGCGTCTTCCAGCTATCCTGGTTTGGATCATATTGAAGGACGGTGTCCAGGTACCTTTCACCATCCCAACCCCCAAAAACAAACAGGCGTCCTTCAAAAGCCACCATCGAATAAGCGCTCATTGGGGTTGGGAGGTCTGCCATGCGAGTCCATTCATCCTGGCGCGGGTCGTATACTTCCAGGACATTCGTCAATGAACCAGAAGCTGTACGCCCGCCGGGAATATACATCAATCCCCCGATCAACGCGCCGGCAATATCGTGAACCGGAACAGGCTTCGGGGAAAGCTGCACCCAATCGTCCTCTTCAGGGCTATAGCGTTCCAACACTCCGGTGACTTCTGTGGCAGTTTTTCCGGCGGCTGCATAGATATAGTTCTCATATGCAACTACGGCCAATCCACTGCGCGGGGTGGGCATTTCGGCAAGTTGTCGCCAATTGGGAGCAGGCGTAGTTGTTGGTGAAGGGGGAACCTGGGCGGAGGAGGTGGGTAAAAACCCACCGGAGGAGCGTACCAGGAGAAATGCAACAACCAGTACCAATACCAGCGCGGCTGAGATAGGGAGCAGGTAACTTAAAGAACGTTGCACCGCAAGTGGCTGCCCTTCGAGATCAGCACTCGATCCATTTTCCGGAGCCTCCAGAAGCTCTGCTTGTGCAAGCTCCTGGACGAGACCCGTACGGACAGCAAATAACGCAGCCTCGGTGCGGGAAGCAGCCCCAACTTTTGCGAAGATGTTTCGAAGATGCACTTTAACCGTGTTGGTGCTAATGGTTAACTGATGAGCAATTTCTTTATTGCTCGCTCCGGTTGCAACAAGTTTTAAAATTTCGAGCTCCCGCTCGCTTAATTCTGCATATTCTGCAGGCTTATCTGTTTCCAGCATGGGTCAAGTATATACGAGACGAAAAGGTCTAGCAAGTACAATATCCAAGTCTACCCGTTTTCCTCGACATCTCACCCTCAGATAGCAATAATCCCTCATGTCATTAAGCGGGAGTTGTTAAGTGGTAAGGCAACGGCTTCCCAAGCCGTTATTCGTGGGTTGGGATAACAAGACC
>CAZAQS010000104.1:0-15546 GCA_964486825.1 uncultured Anaerolineaceae bacterium
CGGGTCACGGTTCCCTCAGCCAGCTCTTCGCCGGAGCAAGCCACGATACCGACTTTCTTCTTGGGCAAATCAACCATTATCCCCTCCTACCAGCTCGTCTACTACCTCAGTAATCTCCTCCGCCAGGGCGTGGGACAATTGCATCCCAGCCTCGTTTAGCTCAGCAATACCTTGCGGCTTGAACTGCTTATAGCGCCGGTACACGTCCAGCACGGCAAAGTCTTTGGCGACCACCCCGCCGCTCTCCTGCACCATCTTGGTGGCGCAGGCCAATTTACAACCATCGATTGTGACGGCTGGATTTCCACTGACTGCCGCACGCGAGGCCTCATCTCCCAACACCAATAATGAGAGGGCCACCAAACGGCTGGTCTGTGGACGCAAATCCTGCGTGACATCGTAAGCGGCTTCGCGGCTAACCGTGCCGTATGTCTTGCCGATCCCACTGCAAGGCACGATGACTACTCTTTTCGTTTGTTCACCTTTATCCCGATCTGTCATAACTTTTTTGCTTCCTCTTCCGCTTCAGCCTTCATAATTTCAAAGTAAGTGCTTGCGTCCAGGAGATTGCCGCGCTCGGATTCCCAGTCCCCCGGCTCGATGATGAGTATCCAACCTTCTCCATAGGGATCCTGGTTGATGACCTCTGGGGAATCCTCCATTTGGGGGTTCACTTCGGCAATCACGCCAGAGACCGGCGATAACACGCTTTCGGTGACCTTGATGGTTTCGATCTCGGCGGCGGCCTCACCTGCGGTAAGCCGGGCGCCAACTGGCTGGACATCGGCAAAGGCCACGTCGCCGCTGCGCTGCTGGATGAAGTCGGAAAGCCCTATGTGAACACGCCCGCCTTCACCTTTCGCCCAAACCCCTGCCTTTGTATAGAGGCGGTCGGTTGCGACTTTGAAGATGAATTTATCGACGGTGGTCTCTAGATAACCTGGCATCATGACTCTCCTTGCAAACACGAATTGTTTATTCAAGATATTGAATATGATAAACCAAATGAGGACGATGTCACGGGTAATTTGTCACAAGTCTGGTATGACAAATGATTTCTCTTGAGGGACAGGTTGATGACAAGTCCTCTTATTGTTGATAAAATATATCCTAGTAAGCAAATTCTGAACATTCTGCGGGTTTCATGAAGGAGCAGGAAGTGATTTTAGAGGGGGATTCCTCAAAAAGAGGGGTTAAGAAGGACACGAAGGTATGGATTATATAACAGTGTTTGGTGATATCCACGCCAACCTGCCGGCGTTGGAGGCAGTTATAAAAGATATGGATGAAAAGGAGAGCGGCTACCGCTACTGCCTGGGCGACCTGGTTGGTTACGGCACCTCTCCCAATGAGGTCATTCAAGCTATCCGGGAGAGCGGAGTCCCGACCATCATGGGCAATTATGACCAGGGCATCGGGCATAGCAGCGACGAATGCGGTTGTGCCTACCGGGACGAGTTCTCGAAGCAATTGGGCAAAAAATCGATCGCCTGGTCTAACCAGCAAACCACCCCGGAGAACAAGGCTTTCCTGCGCGGATTGTTGGAGAGCTTTCCTTTGCAGCTAGGCGAGCTGAAAGTCCTGCTGGTGCACGGCAGCCCGCGTAAGATCAACGAATATCTGTACGAAGACCGCCCCGATAACAGCCTGGAGCGGATCATGGACCAGGCAGGGGTGGACGTGCTGGTGTGCGGGCACACCCATATCCCTTACCACAGGGTGCTTCCCAGCGGTCGGCACGTGATCAACGCCGGCAGCGTGGGCAAACCCAAGGATAAAGATCCGCGCGCCTGCTACCTGATCCTGGAGGTGGAAGACCGCCAGGTGAAGGCTGACTTTATCCGCGTGGCTTATGATGTAGAGCAGGCCGCTGGCGCGATCGAAGCGACAGGGATGCCAGACGAGTACGCCGAAATGCTACGGGTTGGAGCCGGCTAACGCCTAATCTTACCCTTTCAGCAGCTCTGCCACCTTTTTGCAGATGGCGGGGATGTTCAACTTGCCTCCGCTGCTGAACTCCTCTCCAGCTATGGTCACATAGGGAAGTTGGGCGTCCGGAGGCAAGGGCGGACAGCCTGGATCGAAGAGATCGAAATATTCTAAACTGTAGAAACCTTTATGCCTGGTATCCAGCTGGTGGCGTGTGTATTCCGCAAGCTCTCGCCAGGTATCTTTTACTCCCGCCGGGCAGGCTACCGGTGAGCCAATGATCTGGATTACGACTTGCCGGGTCATCAGCAACAACCAGGCCCGAAATTCGGCCCGCAGGAGGGAGGCATGATGGGCCCGCCGCCGTTGCCGCGCATGACAAATCCGGCCGATACAACCTGGTGGACTTCCTCGCTCTGGCAGCTTGGGCAGAGCGGGTGCAAGCCGGCTTCTTTCTCCCTGAAGGTAGCGCGTACTTCAAAAGTCTGTTTACACTGGTCGCATTGAAAATCATAAAACGGCATAATTACACTTCTCCTGTTGCGAGCAAATTTTTAGACATAGCGGATAAAGCTGACGTAATCGAGGCGATACTCGCCATGCGCCCTTCTCCAATATCTCCACTAGCTTGCAGGCCGGTTTCCGGAGGCGCTACCCGGTAGCCAACCCCTTTCAGTATCTCCAGGTTACGCTGTAAGATAGGGTTAGCCCACATGCTGTCGTGCATGGAGGGGGCGAGCAGTACCGGTGCGGTCGTAGCAGCCATCAACAGCGTGATGAACCGGTCAGGGATGCAAAATCGATTCCGATGTGCTGGCTGATGTGCTGGTTGATGCGCGGCAGGTAAGCGATGGCTGCCTGTTGGGTTTCGGCGAATTCGAGGATCAAGCGGTTCAATCTGACTTCTGTCTGGAGCGCGCGGATGCTGTCCATCTGCTCTTGAGTTACACTCTGGTTGGCTTGTTGAAAACGCAGCTCTGATTGAGCGGCAGCAAATCGCTCCAGCAGGCTTTTGGCGTGCGGGTCGCTCTCCATGCGTTCTTTGGCATTTTGGTAGGCAGCGATCGGACCGGCCTGGCTGATTGCTTCTGCCAGCTTTGTGCTGGCCTGGTATAGCTCGGGGGATAAAATGGTTTGGGGGTCATTCATAATTTTTACCTTATTCTTGCCTTTCGTTTCCGGATTCTGGATCACGGCTATCGGCAGCGGGGATGGGGAGACTGCTTGTTGGTTTATTTCGGGTTCATCGAGCTCTACGCCTGGGATGGCTTCAGGTCGATCGTCTAAGAACTCCGTCATTGCTTTCGACAGAGCATCTGAGATGGATGGCAGGCTGTTAGCGAATGCACCGCCGCCGATATCCTTCAACTGGGTTACCATTTCTTGAGCCCGTTCCAGGCGAGAAACAGGAGAGTTGATGCGCAGCGCCAACGACATAAGTCGGCCCAAGGCCTCGGCAGCCGCAAAGGTTTCCGTCCCGGCTTTGCCCAGGTTGAGAAAGACCTCAAAGGGCTCTCCTTCAGGATCGCTGGTCAGCGTAATAAATGCTGTACCCTCGCGTGTGTCCATGCGGGTTGTCTGGCTTCTTAAAACATGCTCCCGGCCGGCTTTACGGGATCTATGAGGCGCATCTGTTTCCATGGGTTAGCAGCAGCCCGGTCCACAGGCTGTCGGGAAGTTCAAGCCCGTGCTTTCATTGAGTATCTGGGCTACTGTCTGGCAGGCAGTGGTAAGGTTTTCCTGGGCTTCCAGGTAAGCGGCGATGGTAGGGTTGGTAACAAATGCATTTCGCAGGCTCTCCAACTCCTGCCGATCTTCCGGGGAGACTGCATTCAGCATCCGCATCATCTGCAAGGAGTTCTGCTTCTCTTGAAATGCTTTGATTGTCCCTTGAGCTTGCTGATCCTGGCGCAGGTTATGGGCCGCTATTTCAAAAGCCTGAAATACCTCCGCTTCGGTTAACGCCATCGCAAAGCTGCGGATAGCCTGGTCGATTTCTATATCAATTCCATTCGTGATCAGGGGTATTTGGGTTCTGGTTTGATCCATCGTTGTTTTCCTCGAAGTAAATCTATAAATTAATCTACATGAACGTGCCTGGCAGGGCATAAGCGCACCACTTCGTTTTCCCCATTTCCCTGTGCTAATAACCTGTTTCGATCCGGTTCCAACATAGGATTGACTGGTTTATTCATGCGGTTGCCTTGCTCCTCTTATGAGGCATTTCTGCACTCCGGAGAGAAGCGAGGAATCCGGCTTTCTCAGAAGGCACTCACTTCTCTCCGTTATTTTGTCTGCGCGTTTCCTAGGAAACCATTTTGTCATAGGCGGTCTCGGTCAGCGTTGAGTTTCCGTTGTACATCTGCTCACCCAACTCCGCCAGCAGCTTCAGACCTTTAATTTCCTCAGATAGCAATGGTATTTGCACGACCGGGACGGGGAAGCGCCGCTCGATCTCGGCCAGGTATTTCTCTTGCATGGCCCGGCGAGCGCGTGCGAAACTGGTTGTGGCTTGCTCGGGCGGGATGACGAAGTTTGCCACCACCATACCCGGCTCGATACCCACCGTGCGCAACTCTTCTACAGCCCGGTAGGCTTCTAGTATAGGGGTAGATTCCGGATACATCACAAACGCGAAGGTGCTGCGGGCAGGGTCGCGCATCATATCGATGACGCCGCTGAAGCGCTGCTTGGCCGCGTCATCGGCCTGAGAGGTATCCACGGATGCAAAAGCTTTGATATCGATCTGCTGGCTCCAATCCATCGGCAGCTCGATCAGGCGCAGGGTGTGCCCGGTGGGGGCGGTGTCGAATACGATCACTTCCCATTTATCTTGAGATGCAAAATCTATAAATTGGTCGAAAGCAGCCATCTCCTCCGTGCAGGGAGACTCCAATTCTTCTTGCATGACCTGGATGGCCTGCTCAGGGCGGCCTCTGTGGCGGGCATCCTCTAAAATGCGGGTCTTGTACGCCTCGGCAGCGGCTTTTGGATCGATCTTGACCGCGTACAGATTTGGGACGCCTGCGACAGCAGCCACCTGGTCTCCGACCGGTACTCCCAACACATCGCCCAGGTGGGCAGCCGGGTCGGTGGTCAGCAGCAAGGTGCGATAGCCCTGGCGGGCCAGCCAGACGGCCGTGATGCAGGAGGCCACGGTTTTGCCTACGCCGCCTTTGCCGGCAAAGAATATGGTCCGGCGATGGCCGTTGGGGGAAATGAGCGGCTTCACGTTGGGCAGCTGGAAGGCCTTTACATGGCTTGCGAGGTCGGGCTCAACCTCCTGGTAGGCGTCCATATCGCCATCGAAGAACATGCGCGCCACTTCGCGCAGCCGGGTGACGCCCTTGATTTCCCCCGGCAGCAGGTACATATAGCTGGCGGGCCAGGGCAGCTCTGCCTCGATCTGCTCCAGGTAACGGGACTGCATTCCGGCCCGGGCAGCGAAGAGCTGGTTATCTACCTGGGCCTGGGAGATGATCCCGTTGACGATCAACTGGTGGGTATGAATGCCCAACTTGCCCAGCTCGGACGTGGCGCGTTGGGTCTCCTTGATGGCGATGGCTTCCGGATGCAGGACGAAAATGAAGGTCGTCTGACCCGGATCGCGCAGGGTAGCCAGGGCGCGCTCGTACTTGTGCTTGGCGTCCTGGATGGCGGCGGCAGGGCCGATGCAAGTCTGGCCGCTACCCTCACTGGCTGCGTCGATGGATTGGCTCCACTCGGCCGGCAGCTCGAGCAGTCGCAAGGTGTGCCCCGTTGGAGCGGTATCGAAGATGACGGTATCGAAGGAGTTCCCATTTTGCCCTGGAAGCTCCAGAAAGTCTGTAAAACGATCGAAAGCGGCCACTTCAGCGGTGCAAGGACCGCTCATCTGCTCTTCGATGACCTGCACCATCTCGGGTGGGAAAGCCAACCGGATCGGTTCCAAAGCGGTGTTGATGTACTCCTCGGTAGCGCGGTCGGGGTCGATCTCCATGGCCCACAGATTATTTACACCGGCGATGGGCGTGATCTGGTGCCCGATGGGTTGCTCGAAGACATCCGCCAGATTGGAGGCCGGATCGGTGGTCACAATCAGGGTGCGCTTGCCTTCATCTGCTTTGCGAATGGCTGCCGTGCAGGCCATACTGGTCTTGCCGACACCGCCCTTACCGGAAAAGAATAGAAACTCTGACATTATTTGGCTCCGTTTAAATGAATCGTGATGTCTGACAGGGTTGGATAATCACCTACTTTAATGACTTTCCCGTTGACTACCGTAATGGGTAAGGCTGCCATTTGCTGCTCTCTGACCAACCGCATCACCTCAGGATTGTTGAGAAAGGCCTGCGGGCTGGAGGTCATCTGGTAGCGGGCGACCGGGATGCCTTCCGCCTCAAGCGACAGGATCATCTCATTCAAGTCGAGCAGGAGCTGGTCCAGCACAGGACCGCAAAGGCCGGTGGGGCAGCACATGGGCGGGTCGAAGAATTCGACCACAGCCGGCCCAGTCGTAGGTGCACTCATGGGGGTAAGCGAGTCCAGGTTAATCATATTATTTCAATCTCCTTTGAAGTATTTAGTGAAAAAAAGGGGTCTCGATAAGGAATACCGCTTTATGCTTCGGATATTTTAATTTCAGCCAGGCCTACGAAAGAGCCACCAGGGCCGCAAGTTGGACGGCGGGGCTTGATCCTGTCCGGGTCAAAAAAGTCCCCAAAAGCCAGGTTTAAGTCATGAAGGGCTTTTTGATTGATGGAATAGTAGATCCAACGGGAGTCGACTGCATCTCGCTGGACGTCTACCAATCCGGCTTTGCGAAGGATGCTCAAGTGGTGCGAAATCAGGTTGGGCGCCATGTTCAGAGTCTCGCCGAGCTCACAGTTGCATTGAACGCCCTGCATGAGCAGATCGAAGATCAACAGGCGCTTTGGCTCCGAAAAAACCTTGAACCATTTGGATAGCTTCAACAGATCCACGGGAGGGTCGCTGATGGAGGGTAAATCAGAATAGTTCAACATGTATTGAATTATATTCCATACGTATAGCTTGTCAACCCCCTATAGCAGTAAAGTGATAAATGTCATGTCAATTTGTTGATGATTGGAGTTAGAGCTGGATCGGGTTTGGGCCTCAACTTTGGAGATAGGTCCGCATACGGATCTTGAATACACGAGCAAGAGGCAGGACTGGCATTGTCATCCGTATTTGTGGGAGATGGAGTTTTCGTGGACTATTTCGGATCCTTCCTCGTGCTCGATCAACCCCCTTTTCCAATCGCCGGAGCATCGATGACGATCCTTTGGAGGGCAGCCAATTTTTCGGCGTGCTCCGGGTCTGCCAAAGGTGGGCAATCACTTAACTTTTTTTGAGAGGCTGCCAGCTTCAGTGCAAAGGTATAACAGGTCGGCTCACCGCAGGCTTTGCAATTGGTTTGAGGCAACAATTTGTAGATAGCCATAGAAGTGGGGCGTTGGTGCGTCTCGTAATCGGGAGTGATCTCCGCCCGGCGCTCCCAGGTATGGTTGACCAGATTAACCAGGCCTTCCAACTCTTTGATGGCTGCATCGCGGTCTTCCACGTTACTGGTAGCGATCTCAAAGGCATGGAAGGCCACGTTATGCCCGCCTTTCTTCCAGGTGAGCGCGTTAGCAGCCTGATGGTAGACTCCACCCCTTAAGGTTGCATTGAGATAGGGAAGGATTTTGGATATATCGGTGGTTAAGCGGGCGAGGGCAGCGTAACGCTCTGCACCGGGGTCGCAGGGAGGAGTAAAGACTTCTATATCATAATGATCGATCAACATGGCTTTCTCCATCTGGAATTACGGATTTGGCCACCGTCACAATTGCAGATACACTGGGCCGGCGGAGATGGAACACATAGTTAATATTCAGCATTTTGAATATATTATATCG
Source organism: uncultured Anaerolineaceae bacterium (assembly GCA_964486825.1). GTDB lineage: Bacteria > Chloroflexota > Anaerolineae > Anaerolineales > UBA4823 > CAZAQS01. The sequence continues at coordinate 7,830 of CAZAQS010000104.1, forward strand.
CCTCTACCTGTGATTAACAGTGCCAGAAATCAGAATTGCCGGATGACATTTATCTCTTATGAGCAACCCTCTAACTAAGGGAGTCAGACAAAGCTATCAGGATCCTTTAGCTTTGGGTGCTTTGATGATAATGAGGATGTCGTCAAGCTGTAGATGATATGATAAGATTCGAATCTAATGGGAAGGATAAGGTTTTACTCCGATCGACGAGCGAAAATTTGCCAGCTTATTCTGGTTACTATGCTTACAGCGGCCTGCGCTCCCATGAAAGCCTCACCCATCGACTTAAATCGCCTTTATCCGCTGGCGTCTCCTGCCAGCCGCGATGTCATTCCTCTGCGTGTAGCAGTGGCTGCGGTCATCTCTCCGCAGGGTACGGTTGAAAATTACAGCGACTTGATCGAGTATATGAGCCAACGCCTGGATAGGCCTGTAGAAATGGTCCAACGGGGCAACTACGAGGAGATCAATCAGCTTTTACAGAACGGTGAAGTGGATGTAGCTTTCGTTTGCACGGGCGCTTATATTTCCGGCTCGCGTGAATTCGGGATGGAGATCCTGGTAGCCCCGGAAATCAACGGTGAGACAACCTATTACTCCTGGCTGATCGTCCCTAAAGATAGCCCAGCCGATGGGATAGCTGATTTGCGCGGTAAGACCTTTGCATTTACCGACCCGCTCTCACATACCGGGCGCATCTATCCAACATATCTCGTCAAGCAGCTCGGCGAAAGCCCGGAGAATTTTTTCGGGCGGATCTTTTATACATATAGCCACGACGCGGCGATTGAGGCGGTAGCAAACGGCCTGGCAGATGGGGCGGCGGTGGATAACCTGATTTTCCTGTACCTGGTGGAGAGAAAACCGGACCTGGAGCAGCATGTGCGGGTCATTCATCGCTCTCCGCCATTCGGGATGCCGCCGGTTGTGGTCAGTCCATCGATCAGGCCACAACTCAAGGCCGAGCTGCTCGATTTGTTTTTAAAAATGAGCGATGACCCCCAGGGCGCGCTGGCCTTGGAGGCATCGGGTATCGACCGCTTCAGAGAACTGGACGCCAGCGCCTATGACACAGTACGGGAAGTGGAAGCTCTCACCGGTCTGAGAGGAGGCGATCTTCCTTGAGCATCCGCTCCAAGCGTTTTCAACCCTGGTTTGACCGCTTCTGGAGTATCGCTGGCGCGGTCAGCGTAAGGGCCAAGATCACCGGTATCATCATGGGGCTGGTTCTGCTCCTGGCGGCAGGTGTTATCCTGGTGGTACGGCAGTCCCTGCACCAAGCTATGATCCACGAACTGGAGGCCCGGGCGATCTCTGTGACGCATGACCTGGCAAACCGCTCCACTGACCTGATCTTGATCAACAACTTGTATGCATTGCAGCAGCTAATCCTCGAGACCCAGGCTAATCACTCGGATATCCGCTATATCTTTATCGTGGACCCAGATGGACATGTGCTGGTGCATACTTTTGGCGACGGCTTCCCGGCCGGGCTGACATCGATCAATGGACCTATGTTGGAAGACACCCACCAGGTCAGCTTCCTGGATACGACAGAAGGACCGGTGTTAGATGTGGCCGTACCAATCTTCGGCGGTCAAGCTGGCACAGCACGGGTGGGCTTTTCCGACCTGGTGCTGCGGCGTACAATGAGCAGCGTGACCTCCCAGATGCTGCTAGCCACCTTGCTGGTCTCGACCCTAGGAGTAGCTTCCGCAATCGGACTGACCTGGCTTCTGACACGTCCCATCCTACAGTTGAGCCAGGCCGCCCGGGCCGTTGGTCGGGGAGACTTGAGCTTGCGCGTGCCCAGCTGGGCTAACGATGAGCTGGGTGAGCTTGCCGAGGCCTTCAACGCCATGGTGGCTGACCTAAATGCGGCAGCAGTTGAATTAGAAAAACGCGAGCGCCTGCGCTCGGAGCTGGTAGAGCGGGTCATCTCCGTTCAAGAAGAAGAACGTCTACGTATCGCCCGTGACCTGCACGATCACACCAGCCAGGCGCTGGTCTCGCTGATCGTACAGCTCAAGCTGATCGAGACTGCCCAGGACGAGATAACCCGGATCCAAAGCCTGGCTGAGCTGCGCAGGCAGTTGCGGGAGGTATTGGAAGACGTTCGCAGAATGGCTTTGGATCTGCGCCCGAGTGTACTGGACGACCTGGGCCTGGTAGAGGGGATCGAATGGTTTGCTCAACGCTGTCGCCAAGAAGGTGAGCTCGAAATCAAAGTAGTAGCCTGCGATCCCTGCAACTCGCTCCCAAAGCGGGAAGCGGTGACGCTGTACCGGGTAGCACAGGAAGCATTGAGCAACGTGGTCAAGCATAGCCATGCTCACTTCGCGCGGGTCGAACTGCAGTGCGACGAGGAAAACATATACATGGAAATACGCGATGACGGAATGGGTTTCGATATGTACAAAGAGAGATCGCCGGGTAGCGGCATAGGACTGTTTGGTTTGGAAGAGCGGGTGCAGTTGTTGGGGGGTAAGCTCGCCATTGATAGTTCTCCGAGCAAAGGAACCCGGATTCGGGCCAGCCTGCCGAGGCCGTTAGAAACGATGCCTGAGGAGGAAATCCTGTGATACGTGTAATCCTCGTGGATGATCATCCCGTGTTGCGAACCGGGTTGCGCACATTGATCCAAAATGAGAGCGATTTGGAAGTGGTTGGCGAGGCAGGAGAAGGCTGGAAGGCAGCCGAGCTGGTTTCTCAGCTCAACCCGGATGTGGTGGTCATGGACCTGGCGTTACCCGGTTTGGGTGGGTTGGACGCCACGCGCGAGATCCGCCGCAGGGGGCTGAAATGTGCCGTGCTGGTGCTGACGGCCCAGGCGGAAGAGCGCTACCTGTTTCCGGTATTACAGGCTGGGGGGGCAGGCTACGTCCGCAAGGATGTCGCTGACGAGCAGCTGGTAGAAGCGATACGGGTAGTTGCAGGTGGGGGCGTTTATCTCGAGCCCCAGGCCCAGGCCATGTTGTTGCGCGGCTACTTAAATCCGGATAAGGACGAACCCGCTGACCTATTCGACGGGCTCAGCCCTCGTGAGCGGCAAGTGCTGCAAATGACGGCGGAGGGATATTCGAGCCGGGCTATCGCGGAAAAGCTGGATATCAGCCCTAAGTCTGTAGAGACCTACCGGACACGCTTAATGGAAAAGCTGAACCTGTCTGACCGGCCTTCCCTGGTACGCTACGCGTTGAACAAAGGGTTGCTCAGGCCGGATTCCGATTAATCGTTCGAGTAAAGTACAACTTATCCCCTGACGCCTGTCAGGAAAACCCCTACATTTATAAATAGAATATTTCCGACACGATTTGCTATATTTCTCCTGATATACCCCCGCGCCAGGGTTTTGTATACTGATCAAAAGCGCTCTTCGTCTTAGCGCTTAAGCGTCCCGACGACAAAATTATCAAGGGAGGAGCTAAATGCAAATCAGTTTAAATCAATCTTCAGATAAGCGAGAAGATCTCCTGCTACGTATGCAGGCCGAACTCAAGCGTGCCCTGGGGAAGCCGGTCGAACAGAGACGCTGGGTAATGGTCATCGATCTGCGCAAGTGCGTTGGATGCCATGCTTGCACGATCGGGTGTGTGGCAGAGAACAAGCTGCCCCCGGGAGTGGTTTACCGGCCGGTGATGGAAGAAGAGATCGGCGCCTACCCGAACGTAACCCGGCGCTTCACGCCCCGTCCCTGCCTGCAGTGCGATAACCCGCCTTGCACGGATGTCTGCCCAGTAAATGCGACCTATAAGGACAGCGAGGGCATGGTCACGATGGATTACGATCGTTGTATCGGTTGCCGTTACTGCATGACAGCCTGCCCCTACTCAGCCCGGACCTTCGATTTCGGAAGTACATACACGAAGGATACGCCCACGCTTCACGGGATCGTCTTGGGCGAGACAGCGGCCGACGACTACGAGAGGGCAGCCAACTTCGAATATGGTGTCTCCAGGGAGCGAGTCAAACGCAACGCCTCCCCGATTGGTAATGTCCGCAAATGCCATTTCTGCATGCACCGGGTCCACGCTGGACAATTACCCGCCTGTGTGACGACCTGCATCGGCCGCGCTACGCTCTTCGGTGACGCCAACGATCCGGGTAGCATGGTTGCTCAGCAGATCGCCAAACCTAACGTCATGCGGCTCAAAGAAGAACTGGGTACGGAGCCGCGGGTGTATTACCTGTATTAGGAGGGAACGATGAGCCAAGCAACGATAACTCCAGAAACTGAAAGAATCACCCAGACCGGCCGGATGCCTTTTCAGTGGAAACGAACGGATGCGTTCTGGATTCTGGGGGCCATCCTCATGCTGGCCGGCGCCTACAGTATGTTCCAGCGGCTTGTCATTGGGCTTGAACCAACAGCCCTGACCAGCTACGTGCCCTGGGGGTTATGGGTAGGTATGTACGATTATTTGGTCTGGTTGGAAGTAGGCAGCTTATTGGTCTTTACGACTCTTACTTATATCCTGGGCTTCAAAGCCTTAGCCGGTATCAAGCGGGTGGTGTTGTTTACCGGTTTTGTTGTGCTGATCATGGCGCTAATGCTGGTGCTGGTGGACCTGGGGCATATGGATCGCTTCTGGCATGTGCTGATTTATCCTGACTTTCGATCCATGATCACCTGGATGGTCTGGCTGCATACAGCTTACCTGGCCCTGCTGGCTGCTGAACTAGGATTATTAACCTTTGCGGAAAAGAAGGGCGAACGGGTTTTGAAAGCCCTGGCCTATCTCAGCATACCCTTAGGGGTGGGGCTGATCCTGGTCAGCGGTTCGATTTTGGGCGTGGTATCGGCGCGACCGCTATGGAACACTTCCATGCTCCCGTTCATGTTCTTCCTTTCTTCCCTGGCAGCCGGCAGTGCGCTTTTGCTCCTGCTGACTGTATTGTTCTATCCGAAGAAGGAAGGGGAAGAATACCGGGTGACCTTGCGCAGGCTAAGCCGCCTGGTCGCCGGCCTGCTGCTGGTCGGGGTGTTCACCGCCGGTTTAATTGCACTTACAACGATGTACCAGGGCAGCCCTGGACGAACGAACGCCCTGCTGTTGATCCTGAGCGGCCCTTACTGGTGGACGTTCTGGATCGTGCACCTCTTCGGAGGTGTGGCTGTTCCCTTGGTGATCCTATTCTCGAAACCAGACTGGCCTGGATGGCTAGGCCTTGCCGCAGGTCTGAGCGTCTTTACATTCGTGGCTGTGACGCTCAACATCGTCATTCCTGTGCTGGTCACGATTGACATGCAAGGCCTGGCAGAAGCCTTCTCCGATCCCAAGCTGCACCTGAATTATTTCCCCAATACCATGGAATGGCTCGTCCTGGCCTTTATCGGCGGAGTCGGAGCTACCCTCTATGGGTTGGGTTTCCGCTGGCTTCCCATGCAAACAAATAGCCAGGAGGCATCAAAATGAGTGAGCTGAAGAACAAACAAAAACAAGACAAACCTGCAATTACACGCCGCGACTTCTTGAAGACTTCTGGCCTGGCCGGGGCAGCGGCCACCTTCCTTGGTTCCATACCCAAGGTAAGCCGGGTCCTCGCCCATGCAGAGCACGGTAATGAATACCTGCTGGATGATCCTACGAACGAGATCTACAGCGTATGCTTACAGTGCAACACGGGCTGTGGAATCAAGGTCAAGCTATTGGATGGCGTGGCGGCTAAGATCGACGGCAATCCCTACAGCCCTTGGAATATGTGGCCACAGGTGCCTTACGATACGCCTGTTAAAGAGATGGCGGGTACGGAAGGGGCGCTTTGTCCTAAGGGCCAATCCGGGCTGCAAAGCACGTACGATCCTTACCGGCTGACGGCAGTGCTCAAGCGCAAACCAGGAACCGGACGGGGAGAGGGGCAATGGATCAGCATCCCCTTTGACCAGGCCGTGGAGGAAGTCGTCAACGGAGGCGATTTGTTTGGTGAAGGGTACGTGGAAGGTTTTCGAGACCTGTACGCGATCATGGATGCCGGGGTAGCAGCGGAGATGGACGCAGCCATCAAGAAGATCTGGGATGAAAAAGACCCACAGGCCAAGCAAGACCTGGTGCAGGAATTCAAGCAAACATTTACCGAACATTTAAATTCGATGATCGACCCAGAGCACCCGGACCTGGGACCCAAGAACAACCAGTTTGCCTTCGTTTGGGGACGGCTTAAAAATGGGCGCGGCGATTTGGTGCAACGTTTTGTCAAGCAGGGTTTCGGGTCTAACAATGCCAATGGCCATACGACGGTTTGCCAGGGTTCGCTTTATTTTGCCGGGAAGGCGATGAGCGAGCAGTGGGACGGCGCCAAGTTCACCGGGGGATCGAAGTTCTACTGGCAGTCGGACACCGCCAACAGCGAGTTCGTCATCTATGCAGGCGCGAATATGTTCGAGGCTAACTACGGACCGCCTCAGCGGGTGCCGAAAATGACAGAGGGCATCGTGGATGGAAAGAAGTACGCCGTGGTTGACCCGCGCTTGAGCAAGGCTGCCTCAAAGGCCTGGAAGTGGGTGCCGGTCAAACCGGGGGAAGACGCGGCACTGGCAATGGGCATGGTGCGCTGGATTATCGAGAACGAGCGCTATAACCGGGCCTTCTTGAGCAATGCCAATAAAGCAGCTGCCAACGCAAACGGGGAGACCACCTGGACGACCGGGCCGTGGCTGGTTAAGATCAAAGACGGAAAGCCCGGCAAGTATGTAAGGGGAAGCGAGCTTGGATTGGTGCGTGAAGTTAAGAGTACAGATGCTGACGGCAAAGAAATCAAGACCTATAGCGCGCCGGATGGAAAGGAATACAGTTTCGATCCGTTTGTAGCCTATTCGGATGGGGCGGCGGTGGCTTTTGACCCCAACAGCACGGATACTCCGGTATGGGGAGAGCCTTTCGCACAAGTAATGCTGGATGGTATTGAGCTAAAAACCGGTATGCAGATCGTCCTGGAGGAGGCCAAGAAGAACAGCGTTGCTGAATGGGCAGAAATTGCTGGAATCCAGGAGCAGGATATCATCGACCTGGCGCGCGAGTTCACCAGGTACGGAACGCGGGCAGTCGTCGATATCCACCGTGGAGTATCGCAACACACGAACGGTTTCTATAATGTGTTGGCCTGGTACACGCTCAATTGCCTGTTGGGTAACCTGGACCACAAAGGCGGCATGATCAAGGGTACTACGTACGACCGGACTGGCGCGAAGGCAGGCGGCCCGTTCGATATCGGCAAGATGAATAATGGAAAGAACCTGCCATTCGGCATCGATCTACTGAGAACGACGACTACCTACGAGAAATCCACACTGTTCGAGGGCTATCCCTCTAAACGGCCCTGGTTCCCTCTGGCAACGGATGTATACCAGGAGGATGTGCCCTCGATGGGCGACGCTTATCCTTACGCGGCGAAAATCCTGTTCCTGTATATGAGCGCGATGAACTACTCCCTGCCGGCCGGACATACGGTAACGGAGATCATGGCAGACCGCTCCAAGATTCCGTTGATCATTGCCAGCGATATCTTGATTGGGGAAACCTCGATCTATGCGGATTATATCTTCCCTGATATCAGCTACCTGGAACGCTGGGAAGTGCAGGGGACGCATCCATCCGTCCCGGGCAAGGTGGAGAACGTCCGCCAACCTGCAGTTTCCCTGCCTGGTTGGCCGGTGGTGAAAGCCTATGGCGAGGAGATGCCGCTTTCTTTCGAGGCGTTGCTGTTGGCGATCGCCGAG
>CAZAQS010000105.1:0-15448 GCA_964486825.1 uncultured Anaerolineaceae bacterium
AGGTTATCCCCGATAGAAGAAACAGCTAAATTCTTTTATACTTCCAGATTAATTATGATCTGGTGTTTTTGTTTTGAGGGGATATGATGTTAAGTTAGGAAAATAAGGAGAAAGGCCATGGGTGAGAAATCGGTGCTTTTTGAGAAATTGGGGAAAATCTCGGAGGCCAATAATTTCCGAGATTTGCATTGGGAAGGCAGTTTTGAGGAATATCTGGAGATCGTGCAAAACGATCCCAGAGTGACCCGGACTGCTTTTCAGCGTATTTATGACATGATCGTCTCTTATGGACGTGAAGATTACGTGATGAACCGGGAAGAGCTGGTGCATTACAGCTTCTTCGATGATCCCTTCGAGAACGGGCGCGATGCGGTTTTTGGTTTGGATCGTCCGTTAATGGAGCTGGTAAGGATGTTCGAGTCAGCAGCCCGAAATTACGGTACGGAACGCCGGGTCCTCTTGTTGCACGGCCCGGTGGGAACCGCTAAAAGCACAATTGTTAGGCTGCTCAAGAAGGGATTAGAGGCATATTCTCGCACGGAAGAGGGCAGGCTTTATTCGTATTATTGGGTGCTAGACAATGGGGAGCGTTTGGATTGCCCCATGCATGAAGAGCCATTGCACCTAATACCTGATGAGTTGAGAAGATCTGTCCTGGAGGAGCTTAAGCTGAATGTAAATGGCAGGCCAGTTCAGATCGAGAATGACCTCTGCCCGGCTTGCCGTTACATCTTCAATGACTTGCTGTCAAAACACAACGGCAATTGGCTGGATGTGCTCAGCCACGTTCGAGTAAAAAGGCTGTTGTTATCAGAGAAAGACAGGGTTGGTATAGGGACTTTCCAGCCCAGGGATGAAAAGAACCAGGATTCCACTGAGCTGACAGGCGATATCAATTATCGCAAGATTGCCGAATATGGTTCCGATTCGGATCCCAGGGCATTCAATTTTGATGGTGAGTTGAATATCGCCAATAGAGGCCTGGTGGAGTTCATCGAGATCTTGAAACTAGATGTCGCATTCCTATATGACTTGTTGACTGCCTCCCAGGAGCACAAGATCAAGCCCAAGAAGTTCGCTCACACAGATATCGATGAGGTCATTCTTGGACATACCAATGAAGCAGAATACAGGCGCTTGCTAAACAATGAATACATGGAAGCGCTACGGGACAGGACGATAAAAATCGATATCCCGTATGTGACCCGCTTCAGCGATGAGGTCAAGATTTACCAGCGAGACTTCAACGAGCGGCGGGTAACCGGGAAGCATATCGCACCCCACACCCTTGAAATTGCAGCCTTGTGGGCAGTTTTGACGAGACTGGAAGAACCGAAACGCGCCGGGCTTACTCTTTTACAAAAACTTAAGCTTTACGATGGAAGAGCACTGCCCGGTTTTACTGAAGACAGTGTAATCGAGCTGCAGGCTGAGGCCAAACAAGAAGGCATGGTAGGCATCTCGGCCCGCTATATCCAGGACAAGCTCTCGAATGTCCTGGTCAGCAACCATGGTGCGGAATGCATCAATCCCTTTATGCTGATCCGGGAGCTGGAGGGTGGTCTCAAACACCATTCACTGATCACCAGCGAGGACCAACGGAAACGCTACCGAGAACTTCTTTCCGTGGTTCGTGAAGAATACGACGAGGTCGTCAAACATGAGGTTCAAAGAGCTATCACTGCAGACGAGGCCGCGATCAAACGCTTGTGCGGAAACTATATCGATAATATCAAAGCCTATACCCAGAAGCAAAAGGTGCGCAATCCCTACACAGGCCAGGACGAATCGCCGGATGAAAGGTTGATGCGATCGATAGAAGAGAAAATCGAGATTCCAGAGAGCCGCAAGGATGATTTCCGCCGGGAAATCATGAATTATATTGGTGCACTCTCCCTCGATGGAAAGACCTTTAGCTGGGACTCGAACGAGCGTCTGCGCAGGGCATTGGAAATGAAGTTGTTTGAAGATCAAAAGGATTCTATCAAACTGACCAGCCTGGTATCCAATGTTATTGACGGAGAGACTCAGGAGAAGATCGATGTGGTCAAGAGCCGGATGGTCAAGAATATGGGATACTGCGACGTTTGTGCAAGTGACCTGCTGAATTATGTCGCCAGCATCTTCGCTCGAGGTGATACCTTGAATTAAGTGTATTGTTATGCCAAAGGAGTGGAGCATCATGATATTAAAGATTGAACAGGATGCCAGCAGGTTCAAACAGATCGTGCGAGGCCAGATCAAGCAAAACCTTCGCAAGTATATCTCCAATGGAGAAATGATCGGCAGGAAGGGAAAAGACCTGGTCAGCATCCCAGTTCCTCAAATTGAGCTACCCACTTTCCGTTTTGGAGATAATTCGGGGGGTGTTGGACAGGGGGATGGGGAGTTAGGCGATGCGATCGGTCAATCCGGTCAGAACCGCAAAGGAGACAAAGCAGGCGACAAGCCAGGCGCACATATCCTGGAGGTCGAGCTGACTCTGGATGAGCTGGCTGCCTTGTTAGGAGAGGAGCTCGAGTTGCCTCGCATCCAACCGAAGAACAAGAACAACGTTGAGGGGGAGGTAATACGCTATACCAGCGCCCGGCGTACCGGTCCGGAGAGCTTGCGCTACTTCAAGCATACCTTTCGGGCAGCGCTTAAAAGACAGATGGCTTCCGGGTCCTATAATGCTGAACGGCCGGTCATCATTCCAATCCGTGATGACAAGCGATACCGTTCCTGGAAAAGTTATCCGCGGCCAGACAGCAACGCAGTTATATTTTATATGATGGACGTGTCTGGGAGCATGTCCGATCGCAAGAAAGAGCTGGTGAGATTAACAGCCTTTTGGATCGATACCTGGCTCCAGGCGAATTATAAAAATATCAGCACCCGCTATATCGTCCACGATGCAGTAGCCCATGAAGTAGATTCTCAGACTTTCTACTCCTTAAGGGAGAGCGGCGGAACGCGCATATCTTCTGCTTATGAGCTATGTAGCGAGTTGATCCACCGTTACTTCAATCCTGAAGATTGGAACTTGTATGCCTTCCATTTTTCAGATGGGGAAAATTATGACGATCGCGACGATCAAAACTGCCTGACCTTACTGGAAGAAAACCTTCTGCCGGCCGTCAACCTTTTCTGTTACGGAGAAGTGCGCAGCGGAATTGGACCGTTGTTCATGGACACCCTTAATAAAGTGGAAAGTGATAAGGTCTCTAAAGCTAAGATCAACCAGAACGACGATATCTATTCGGCCATAAAAGCTTTTCTTGGTAAAGGTCTTTAACGGTATGTTCAAATGACATTCGCCGGTAACTTTCAATAGTGGAGAGATCACCGGTCAGGAGCAGGTTTATGTCACTTCCGAGGGAATTTGAGGAGCTGCAAGTCGTATTACAAGGTTATGCCAAAGACTTCGGGCTCGATTTCTTCGAGACCCGGTTCGAAATGTTGGATTACAACATGATCAACCAGGTAGCGGCTTACGACGGGTTTCCCTCGCGCTACCCGCATTGGCGGTTTGGTATGGAATACGAAAGGATGTCAAAATCCTACGCATACGGTTTGCACCGGATTTATGAGATGGTGATCAATACGGATCCTTGTTACGCATACTTGCTGGCCAGCAACCGGCCTGTAGATCAGAAGATGGTAATGCTACATGTATATGGTCATTGCGATTTCTTCAAGAACAACTATTGGTTTGCCCATACCAACCGGAAAATGTTGGACGAAATGGCGAATCACGCCACTCGTATCCGAAAGCACGTGGAGCGATTCGGGTTGGACCGGGTGGAGGATTTTCTGGACAACTGTTTATCCCTGGATAACTTAATTGATATCCACTCCCCCGGAGTGCGACGCAGGCCGGTCATGGATAATGAAGAAGGAGATGAGGAGAGACACCCGATCCATAAATTGCCAGCCAAAGGATATATGGATTCGTATATAAACCCCCCTGAATTCATCGAAGCCCAACAGCGCAAGCTTGAAGAGGAGGAGGAGCGGCGCAGGCATTTCCCGGAAATCCCAGAGCGGGACGTCTTGCTTTTTCTTTTGGAGTATGCACCTTTGGAGAATTGGCAGCGAGATATCCTGGATATAGTAAGAGAGGAAGCTTATTACTTCGCTCCCCAGCGCCAAACAAAGATCATGAACGAGGGCTGGGCGTCCTATGTCCATACGGCGTTGATGACCCGAAAGGCGTTGGATCCGAACGAGTTAATCGATTATGCTGACCATCACTCCGGCACGGTCGCAACCTCCCCGGGGCGGCTTAACCCATATAAAATTGGCCTCGAGCTATACAGAGATATCGAGGACCGCTGGAATAGGGGTGCGTTTGGTTCGGAATATGAGAATTGTGATGACCTCCAAACCCGAAAAAACTGGGATCAGCAGTTGGGATTAGGGCGCGAAAAGGTTTTCGAGGTCAGAAAGATCTATAATGATGTGGGCTTCATCGATGAGTATATGACGGAAGATTTCGTCCGCGAGCATAAGCTGTTCACATATGACCACAACGACATTACCGGCCAGTATGAAATTTCCAGCCGCGATTTCCAGGAGATCAAACGACGGCTTTTATTCCAATTGACCAATTTTGGGCAGCCGATCATCGAGGTCGTGGATGGTAATTATAAGAACAGTGGACAGCTCTATCTCGTCCATCACTACGAAGGGATCGATCTGGATATCCAATATGCACAGGAAACATTGCAGCACCTGTACCGGGTATGGGGGAGACCTGTCCATATTGAGACGGTCATCGAGGACAAGGTTCGCATGCTTTTCAGCCACAGCTCAGAAGGGCCAGAACGCCACAAGCTAAAGAGGTAGCTGTAACTACTGTCTGGGAGTCTGCCCGCTGTGAGCGAAAACCATTAGCTCACCGCCGTTTCCAGAAATGATGACCAGCCCATCGCTTACATAGGTATAACGAGGTAAGTGACCTTCGCTATACGCGTTTGCTGCTGGGGTTGGGGGGTCGAGTACATCCCAATAAACCCACCAGCCTGGTCCTTTCCAGGTTCTCCCATCGGAATATAGGATCAAGTCGCAGCTCGTCCAATGCTCTATGGGATCGTAGCTCGAGCAGGCCTGCATACGGCGGATGACAACCGGGTGAGGCTGGGTTTGGATCGCGTCGTGATACGAGAGGCCTAATTCAGCGGAACGGTCTGTAATGCGCACGCTCTCGCTGGCTCCCCAATGGGCGTGGAAGATAGTATCCCCAGCCATGCTGATGGGGCACTGTTCATCGGTAATATGGCTATAGGAGTTCTCGAAGTGGATGAAGCGCAAGTCTCCAGCCTGCAAGCCAGGGAAGGTCTGGCTGTCTAGAACCATTTCACCGATATGAGAATCCCAGCGCCCGTCAGGAGGGTCACCTTGCTCGCTCCGAAAGAAGGAATAAGCCACTTCGCTGCCGTCTTCGAAACGCCTGATAACCGGCACTGGCCCACCGGCAAGTTCTTTTATTGATCCATCTGTTGTTTCTACACCCCCATATCCAACGGCAGGGATGAAAGCGGGTTGGCCATCCTCCAGCCGGAGGGCGAACAGGTTTTGAAGGCGCGGGTTTTCTATCAAATATTGCCTTGTAGCATGGTTATCCAGCGGGTAGACATTTTTTTCAGACGGGCCGCTCCATAATGCTGACATCCCCAGGTTCAGGCGCACGAAGACCAGACCAGTATCATCTGCAACGACAGGCCAGTAGCCTTCAAATGAATAAGGGCCTTCGTCCGCTGATAACGAGCTCGGTTGGGTAACCCAGCGGGCCACACCATTGCTACTATCAACGGCATGCACCTGCAAATCTGCGGTTGTGTAGATAATTAGCCCAAACCGGGAAGAATAAGCGGCAGGCGTAGAGGCGGCTGAAGAATGCGAGTACACCCAAATCGCGGTCATTTCGTCCAGTTCAACTTTATGAAGGCCTCCATCAACCGACACGGCATATGCATACCCGCCTGCCAGCAAAAGCGCCTTGTCCAGCGGAGCTCCCGCGTGGTATTCTGCGGAAATCTCTCCTGACCGAGGATCTATTTTGTACAGGACACCATTTTCACCGCCTGCAAATAGGTAGCCAGTTTGAAGGTCATATGCCGGTGAGGCATTGAAAGCAGTTGGGGAGATATTCCATACCAGCCTGCCAGTGTCCTTTTGGAGTGCGAATAAGCCCTGGTCTCCAGCAGGAACGAAGATGCAGCAGTCCCCGGTCACCGAGCGTGCTTCTGGAGGGGCGTCATAAAAATGATCCCCGGCGCCTCCCTGGGGATCAGGGCCATTCCAGGTCCACAATAAACGCCATGGTTGAACAGGCTCCTCCTGGATATACCCCGTGCGAGCCGGGTCATGTGCATCCTGGTGCCATTCAAGGTTAGAATAATCTTCAGCTATTCCGGTTGCTTCAACTGCTTGCTGTGCTTCTTTATCCGCAGAAGGGGATGGTGTTAATTTAATGGAAGGAAAGGTAGGCTCCGCGCTGGGAGCCGGGTCGAGAGTTCTCGTTGGGGGCGGTGAAAATATGTCTGGTTCATCCGTTGGGATGATCCATATTGGTAGGTTTATGAACAGGCTTATTACCACAACCAAAAACGCAATAGCGACCAGGACCAGTCCAATTTTTCCCCAACCCTGCATATCTATCTCTTACCCCTGCTTTACTGGTATGCCTGACGCCATATCATTGTTTGCGATGGTTCTTTCTCAGGATAAAAATGTTATCCCTGGAAACGCTGCAAATGCTCACCCCATCCATTCGTTACCCTGGAATCGGGTGTGGCGATATCCAGGCGTAACCCAAGCGTTCCTGACAAAGTACGGAGTACAGCCTGCGACATGGAAATATCCTTCCCTAGCTTTGCAGCGGATGTAATACCATCTGCCAACTCGCTCAACACTTGTAAGGCCGAATTAGTGTCCAGGTCGTTGTCCATTGCTTCTGAAAAAGCCACCCGAAAGGGTAGGGGATCGAAGACTTCAACAATACCAGGCTCTGCCTGGACAGCGGCCTTGAATTTTTCTGCCAGTTTGTCCGCCTGGGCCAGTTCCTCCTGATTATGCCCCCAGGCCTGGCGGTAGTGGTGCAAGGCCATATAAATGCGAACGGTATCAGAAGACCACTCCTCCAGGAGATCACGAATCATTACCAGGTTGCCCAACGATTTGCTCATTTTTTCTCCATCGTACTGAACCATGGCAATATGAATCCAATAGCTCACAAAAGGGATTTCACCGGAAACCGGCTCTACTTGAGCGATTTCCGATTCGTGATGGGGAAAGACGAGGTCTTCCCCACCCATGTGGACATCGATGGTTTTATCCAGATAACAAGTCGACATTGCGGAGCATTCGATATGCCAACCGGGCCTCCCGAGCCCCCAGGGACTTTCCCAGGCTGGCTCGCCTGGCGACTGTGCTTGCCAGAGAACGAAGTCCAGAGGTGATTTCTTATGAGGATCGTCTGGTTTATTGCCGCGTTCATTCGCTACTGGAAGCATTTCCTGGCGTGGAATTCGGCTGAGCTTACCATACTCAGGCCAGGTATCAAGATCGAAGTAGACATTACCACTTGCTTCGTAAGCTACGCCTGCCTCTAATAAATCCTGCACCATAGCGATGATCTGTTCGATCACATCTGTCGCCCGGGGGAATTCATCCGGGGGGCGAATATTTAGTGCAATCATGTCATCAATGAAGTGGCGTGTCCAACGGTTGCCCAGGCTACGCCAGTCTTCCCCAACCTGGTTTGCCTTTCGCAAGATATCATCATCGATATCGGTTACATTCTGTACATAACGAACCGGGTAGCCGTTGAGCTCAAGATAACGAACCAGGATATCGGCGGTTGAATATGTGAAGGCGTGCCCAAGGTGGGTGGTGTCATATGGGGTGATCCCGCATACATAAAGTGTGACTTGTTCTCTCATTGGAGAAAAGTCTTCGATCTTTTGGCTGAGGGTATTGTATATTCGCATACCTTTCCTTATTAAAACTGCGTGAGGATCCATTCCAGCCAGCCCCTGACTGCCCGGGTGTCGTCCAGATAGTATTGGGCGAAGGTAGGACGTGGGGTGGGCGCGACGAGAATCGAGATACCACCAAGAGATTGTACAACCTCGAAAGCTTCCTCGTCTTTATCATCATCGCCGATAAAGACCGGTAGCGCACCGGTCCAGGGAAAATTTTCGATCAGGTATCGCACCGCCTTTCCTTTGCTTGCCAGCTGTGGGCCAATTTCGATGAACCGGTGCCCACCTAAGAGCCGGAATGGCTCTAATGGGAGCTCTTGACTGGCCATTTTATGCGCCTTGGAGATTACTTGCGCAGCTTCGTCTTCTCTGGCAAAACGGGCGTGGATAGCCAGGGACCAGCCTTTATCCTCTAAAAAGAACCCTTCTTTATCAGCAATCAGATTCTCCCAGCGTGGCTTGAAGGCTTCCAGCGCCGGCCGGATCGAGGCATAATCAGCTTGATTGATGGCCTGTTCGTCTGCAATTTGGATCTCGATCCCATATGTACCCGATAGTAATATGCCTGGTAATGGGACCAAGGCTTTGACATGATCCAGGCGTCGCCCACTGACAATGGCTACCTTGATATTGGGATGGTTGGAAAGTTCTTCTAGCAGATCGAGAAGCTCAGGCTCCGGAAGGATATCTTCTGGAGTGGGGGCGAAATCTGCCAGTGTGCCGTCATAATCTAAAAATAGCCATAAGCGCTCTGTTCTGGCAATTCTCCCGCTTTGATTGAGCTTTTCAATCGGTTCAGGTTGGATGACTCCCAAATCATTTCTCCTTACTTCAATAGCGGCTGGATGTCCCGCTGGAAAATTGCATTCCAGGTATACGCCTGGCGGACTCTACGGCGCAGGCGGTGCTCCGGATTTGTTTCAGCCCAGGATAGGATCAAGCCCGCGATCTTGTCTGGATCTTCATCTGGCATAAAGGTAATGACATCCTGACCACCGATCTCTTCGGAGGCCGGGATAGGTGTCGAGAAGACCTGCCGCCCCAGAAGACCGGCCTCCAAGACCGGCATTCCAAAGCCTTCCCTGAGGCTAGGCATGAATAGTAGATCGCACAAACGGAGAAGCTCGCCGACAATAGCCCACCCGATGGTATAGGGACGACCTGGCTGCGGGCCAGATTCGAATACAAAGCGCATTTCGTTTTCTACGCCTAGCTTGGAGCGAAGCTTTAGCAGATCCTGGTAATAATGCATGGAGGTTTCATCATGTGGGTCTGGCGGTCCGGTTAGTACAAGCAGCGGCTTGTTGCCCCTGGATTTTAAGGCCGCTACCACTTGCAAGGCCAGCTCGATATTTTTTGCCTGGGTTACCCGCACGGGCATCAACATGCTCAGGTCACTTTCCAGGAAACCTAGCCTGTCCACCAGGTGCTCTGTTTCAGTCGATAGCCCCAGAAGTGTCTTTGGATCGACGCCATTATATATTACCTGGATACGCTCGGCTGAGATCTTCATTAGTTCAGCTAATGCACGCTGGCGTTCTGCAGAAACAACCACATAGCTGAGATCCCGGCGGGGGGTTTTCAGCAATTCCCAGGGATAGCCGGGATGTAATACATTGACAGCATTCGGACTGATCCACGAGAAATCATGGCACCAGGCAATACAATTATTGATCCTGCCAGCATCCATAAGACGGAACAGAGCGGCCAACAGGGCCAGATTGAAATGCTTGGTGAAGACGTTGTGTACAATGAGGTTTTCCAGGTGGATCAACAGGGGTTCGAGAGAATCAACCAGGTGATTGGTGAGATCTTCAAACTCTCCAGAAACAATGCCTGATGCCAGCTCTGATTGTACCTTTACGACATGTGGGTGCTGAGAGTCCAGGCGTGGGAGTAGCGTGAACCCGGTTCCGGTAGGCAAAGCCGATAGATCCCCTCGGCCGGTGATGACCTGATACGGGTAGCCATGTTGCAAGAAAATTCCTGCGTGAGCATGGATGACAGATTCAACGCCTCCCACTACCGGTGGAGAAGTAAAATGTAATACCCCTGTTTTATTCTTCTTCAGGCCGGCAACAGGCATGATTTCTTCGTTCACGTTCTCTGATAGTTTCCTCATATCTGTCTTAACTATATCAATATATCTTAATTCGCCTACAGTTTCAGGCTCACAATCATTTCAAGTTGCTTGCAAAGCCAGTCGGTAATGTCTTCATTTTCTATCATTTGGCGAAGTTTATCGGCTCTTTGTTTACGTTCGCCTTCAGACATGCTTAGGGCCTGGTGAAAAGCTTCGGCGGTTGCGTAAATGTCGCACGGAGAAACGACCAGGGCAGCCTCCTGTAATTGCTGGCGTGCCCCTGTCCGTTCGGATAGGATTACGACCCCTTTGCGCTGGTTAACGATTGGCCCCTCTTTGGCTACCAGGTTCATACCGTCCGCAATCGAATTAACTAGCAAAACGTCATAGAGCTGCATGGCTGCAATTGCCCTGGGATAATCTTCTCCAACCAGAACGCGAACAGGTTCCCATTCACTGCTCCCATATTTGGCGTTTACCACGCCTGCTGAAGCCATAAGCTCTTCCAGATAGGAACGATATTGATCTACCTCCATACGTGAAGGCACCAATAGGGCCAGGAATTGAACCTTTCCAACGTATTGGGGATAGATTGATATAAATTCTTCAAAAGCCTTAAAGCCCCGAACGATATTTTTGCTGGGTTCAATTCGATCAATGCGGACGATTAACTGCTTGTCATCGACCCTGTTCTTGAGCCATTCGTAATGCTCGCTAACCTCTTGAGACCCTGCAATGCGACGGATCGCTTCGATATCAATCGAGATCGGGAAATCTCGGACGTATGTATGCCGGGAGCTATGACGAATTTTGCCGCGGTGGAAATTTACCCGGGAGTTGGGTAAATGTGATTCACAACTACGGATGAAATTCAAGCCATCTTCGCGGGTTTGAAAGCCCAATAAGTCAGTTGCGCATAAGCCATCCAGTATCGCCCACCTCATTTTAGAGGGTAGGATTCCCCAATCCTCAGTGCCCGGCCATGGAATATGAACAAAGAGGGTTAAGGTGCATTTTACTCCTTTGGGTAATATCTCACGCAAAAAGCGCGGGACCAAATATAAGTGGTAATCATGCAGCATTACGAGCGAAGGGTAAGGGTTTTCAATTATCTGTTGGGCAATAACTTCGGCAAATTGGCGGTTTACTTTCACATACCCTTCATCCCAGGCCTCCCATGTGTCGGAGTCTATGGTAGGCTCATGAATAATATCCCACATGGAATGTTGTAAGAACCATAGGAGCGGATTGGCTATGACATTGTAGTAACCGTTATAGGCTTGCTCGTCCGGTTTAACGAAGTTAACCTGGATCTGCCTGTCGTTTTCTCCTAAAGGGATTGTTGATTTCATCCATCCCTTTTCCACCTCCGATAATGCACAGCTAATCCAGGTAGCTTCGACCTGCTCTACTATTCCTGTTAGTGCTGTAACCAGACCACCTTCGCCACGGGAAAAACTCGGACTCCCACTTTCGTCTAAGCTTATCGAAACAGGTCCCCTATTCGATGCAATGATCAAAGACCTGCCTTTCAAAATGAGTGCAAAAAGATCTTTACAATCTTGGCGAGTAGTCAATTGATTACTGGGAGACATACTGCTAACTATTCGTCTCATCCCGGCTTGCGTCTATCGCCAGGTCAATAAATACTGCAGCCGTCCATCCGAAAATATCAGCGGCCGTAACGGGAGCCTCTCCAGTGTCTGCATTGTAATATTCGTAAATATTGGGATGGCTCATGATCAACTCTAGGGTTTTATCCCTGAGCGTTCTTGCCAATTCGGTTTCCCCTACTTGCCTGAGCGCTTCAATAAAAAAATAATTGATATTTGCCCAAACCGGCCCTCTCCACATTCGGTCTGGCTGGTAATGTGGATCGTTACGTGCTACGGTCGGTAAAGCGTATTCTCCCCAAAACATCTCAGGGTTGGTCAGGTGGCTTACCAGGCGGTCACGTATATGGACGGGCAGTTGTCCAGTCCACAAAGGGTAGAGGTTAAATGGGGTGACTACTCGAACCGGCTCTTCGTTATGCAAAGCCCAGAAAATTCCGGCTTCATCATCCCAAAAGTCTTCGATCATGCGGTTCACGATGGCCTTTGCTCGCCGTCTCCACATGGCAGCTTCGGAATGCATACCCATCAGCTCAGCCATCAAACCTAAAGAACCCATCTGGACACATAAATACGTATTTAAATCGGGTGATTCGACCGGCATTCCATAATCCCACAGGGGACTGTCATCCAGGCCGGAGGAATAGGGGTGGTTGTAAGCTGCCAGTCCATCGGCGTCATCGTCATTATAGGTTAACCACCAGGCGTTAAACCTCACCAGGGGGACATAAATCTCCTGAAGGAAATTTAAATCCGGCTCGCTCTCATGAAGCTTAAGGGCAGCCCAGGCCAGGATTGGGGGTTTGGTTACGCTACCGATAATCGGGTGACTAAGGGTCGAGACAACCCCTTCATCATATATCGCATCTGGAAGCATGCCGTTGGGAAGCTGGTAGGCCAGGACTGCCCGGATCTGGTTACGGGCTAATTCGGGGTCCACATGCCGGTACGCCAGGGCGTGCATGGCGTTATCCCACAACCACAGGCCAACATAGTTAATTTTTGAGGGGGCCATGGCCTCATAAATGACATTTCCCTGGGGGCTGATTAAGTTGTTTGCCATGATCCACCAGGCATAAGCGTAGGTCCTGCGGTAAGGCTCAGCAACTATGGGGACATTGTTGAACCAATCAGACCAGCGGGTTTCGGCCGCTGCGCTGGCAACCGAGAAGGGCATTACCTCCTCACTCAAATTCAATCCAGGTTGGATGGAAATCGTTATGGCGCAATCATCCGTGGAGCGGGTGATAAATTCAACTGTATACCCGCCTTCCTCTGGGCGGATTTCGTTACGGACCACATCACCATTAGTATGGTATGTGACATTGCGGACAGATTTAAAAACACCCCCCTGGTCGGTCCGCTCCCAAAACTGTGGAGAAACGTGGAAGCGGATGCCTGCTACAATTCCGTGCGGCATGCCAAATGAGATGGTACGCACATCCTGGAATACCAAACCGAAATCCCCGAGTGTGGTGCGGAAGTAGATCACGTTAGGACGGGTCATCGCCTCGAACTCAAGGGGATCTCGATTTTCGTCGATCAAGACCAGGTCGTTGATGAAGGGCGGGCGCCTGAGGTAGGCTTCTATATCAGGGGTGATCGTCGTCAGCCTCTCGGCAAGCTTTATAAAAAGTTTGGAGGCCTGGGTTTCTTGAAAGATCAGCAGGCGCGATCCACGGTCGCTGAACGGTACCCGGGTTATATCAATATGATTGCGAAGTAAGCTTAAGTAAGGTGAGGTTAACATCGTGATTTGTACCTCCCTCATGCTTGATGAAGGAGGACTATTATTTATAGGGCTGCCTTAAGCCATAGATAATCGTATGGCCCTAACGTCAGGGGACAGGGTTCATCTCCTAAACGATATAGTGAGCGGCAAGTGAGGATATCGATGACCTCTTTCCCCATCCAGCCATCCGGAGAAAACATAAAGGTATTGGATTCCCCAGTGAGGTTGTGTAACGCAATCATCGACTCCCCCTGGTGCTCCCGGCGGACTGCGTAAATGCTTTTCGATTCAACCGGTAGGATGGAAAATGAGCCAAGCGAGAAGATCGGGTTCTCCTTCCGGACGAAGATCATCCTGCGGATGGTATGCCAGAGTGAGCGCGGGTCGGAACGCTGGTTGTTGACTTGTATCCGGTGGTACCCGTAGCGTTCATCATTGATTACAGGCGTATATAGATTTTCTGGAGGCGCGTCAGAGAAGCCTGCATTGGGACTTGAATCCCACTGCATGGGCGTCCGGACTCCATCCCGGTCATTGAGCCAGATATCGTCGCCCATTCCGATCTCGTCGCCGTAATAAAGAATTGGCGATCCGGGGAGCGTGAACAGGATCGAGTTGAGAAGTTCGATCTTGGCGCGTTCACCGTTGAGTAGTGGGGCTAAGCGCCGGCGGATGCCGAGATTTAAACGCATCCGGAGATCAGGAGCGAAGAAGTCCCACATGAACTGGCGTTCTTCGGGGGTCACCATCTCCAGAGTGAGCTCATCATGGTTCCTCAGAAAGGTAGCCCACTGGCAGTTGTCGCAGATGGAAGGAGTGGCATCCAGGATCTCAACCAGGGGAGTGCGATCCTGTTTGGCCAATGCCATATAAATGCGTGGCATAACCGGAAAATGGAAGGCCATATGGAATTCATCGTCGTCGCCGAAATATTCGATCACGTCTTGCGGCCATTGGTTCGCCTCGCTGAGCAGGATACGCCCGGAATAATTCTCATCAATAAACTTACGCATGCGCTTGAGATATGCATGCGTCTCGGGGAGATTCTCGCAATTCGTACCCTCTCGCTCGAAGAGATATGGCACAGCGTCTGCCCGGAACCCGTCAACGCCTAAATCCAACCAGAATTTCATTACATCTAGCATCTTCTGCTGCACGGCAGGATTGTCGTAATTAAGGTCGGGCTGAGATGAGTAAAAGCGATGCCAGAAATACTGGCCTGCCATTTCATCCCAGGTCCAGTTGGATTTCTCTGTATCGATAAAAATGATACGCGCTCCGGAATATTTTTCGTCTGAATCGCTCCAAACGTAATAGTCGCGGTAAGGTGAATTTCGATCTGCTCTGGCTGACTGGAACCAGGGGTGCTGGTCAGAGGTATGGTTGACAACTAAATCTGTGATCACTCGTAAGCCGCGGGCGTGGGCTTCGGAGAGCAGTGTTTTAAAATCCTGCAAGTCGCCAAAGTCCGGGTGTATGCTGTAATAATCGGCGATATCGTAACCATCATCCAGGAGAGGAGATGGGAAAATAGGCAAGAGCCAGATACAATCCACGCCCAGGTCCTGTATGTAATCCAGCTTCTCAATTAACCCACGCAAATCGCCATGCCCGTCATCATTGCTGTCTCGATAGGCGCGGACATAAACTTCGTAGAATACGGCATTCTTGTACCAGGGGATTTTATTCTCGTTCATAAGACTCCTGAAGGTAGATAGGTGCGGTTATCAAAATAGATTATACCGGATCAGATGCTATGGGAATACGGATGTATATTAATAGTCGAGCGAAAAAGGGGACAAAAGTCACGTGACTTAATGGCGGGAATTTGTCAAAATGGATTAAATATTGTCAGTTATCACTTCTAACTTTAACCTCCGCTAATAAACCAACCAGGGTAAATCAGGCCAGGATCACCTGGTCTGCGTCGGTTATTTCATAATTGGATCGTGTTTCACGAGGTTATCCTTGAGTGGTCCTGCACAAGAGCTGCTCTTGAAAGAGCGAGTGCGTAAATCTTATCTTAGTGAGCAGTAAGCGCTAGAGCCTA
>CAZAQS010000106.1:0-15401 GCA_964486825.1 uncultured Anaerolineaceae bacterium
GCGGCATAATAGATCGCCCGGCCAATATCGTAGAGCTGTAGGACACTCCGGCCAGTCGAGGGTTCCTTATAGCTGGCCCGCAATGCCATGATCTTGCAACGCATGCACACTCCGACGATATGGAGGTTGTTATCACCTACCGCGGCGGCGATGCCGGCCACATGCGTGCCATGGCCGTCAAGATCATCCGGGTCGTTGTCCTCGGGAAAACCATCGTCACCCGGGTAGACGTGAATGGCAGTGACGAAGTCCCAACCGATGACGTCATCCACGTAACCGTTGTGATCATCATCGATAAAATTATCTGGGATTTCCTTTGGGTTGTTCCATATATTGGACTGCAGATCGTTGTGCTGCCAGTAAACTCCGGTATCGATGACGGCAATAACGATATCCGGCGAGCCGCGTTGGATATCCCAGGCCTCCGGGGCATCGATGTCCGCGTCCGGGGTGCCGGTCAAGCCGATATTGTGCAAGGCCCACTGATTGGAGAAATCCAGGTCGTTGGGGATATACGTGCTCCTATAGAGGTAATTCGGCTCTGCTATCTCGACATGCGGGTCGTTTTGAAATTCGGCTGCAGCTTCAAGGGGATCCACACCCTCAGGCAAGCTTAGACGGAGAATTCGCGACTGGGCTTTTGCAGAGCCCGACATGGCTTGAGCGGCGTAGACCTGCATAACCTGGACCCCGTAGCGTTCCACCAGGCGATCGAGTGAAGCCAGGCCGGTTGAGAGGCGGCCGTGGAAATTGTTCCGCAGGTTAGAGTCCTGGGCGGCGGTTTCGGTAAGGCTGACCACCAGGCTATGGGGATCATACTCGGGTAGGCCTGGCTCGAGCCGGCCTCCAGCTTGGGATGGGTAACCCGCGCTGACCTGGTTATGGGTGTCATCGTAGGGGGCTCTCCCCTGTGCCAGGGATAAGCTGGCAGAAAGGCTGATAACGAACAGGAAAAATACGGCTTTCCGAAAAGCAGTAACCATCTCACCCTCTCTTATGTTAACAGTTCGAAACCGGATCCACATCCGGCCGGCTGGATATCCCCCCTACTCAGAGATTCTTAAACAAACCATCCCTCATCCGGGAATCGAAAGAGGGATGTTAAGGACCGGTGGCTGTTAATTGGATAGTAGCAATAAATTGGAAGCGGAGAAAGTGTGGATCGTCTTAATCGGAGTATGACAATCCTGGAATCACCTGCCCGAATTTCAATTAGCGACATAAATACTTGTATAGGGCGATGAGCCAGACACCCTGCTCCTGATTATCTCCAGGACTTAAATACTATTTATTCAATAAATCCAAATACTGCCGGCTTGCGTACTTATTATCGTGATTGGGGGGTATACAGGAGGTGTGCAGGAACAAGGTATCTACAACAACCAACGATAACCATCTTGGGTCACGGATCTGATGACCCACCCTATAACGGTTTTAAATCTTAGCGGTAGTTGTTCTATGAAGGAGGTAATTGTGAAACACGCAGTAGGTCTTCGCATGGCAAGCAGGCTCTTCCTGGCGTTCCTGGTCTTGGTCTTAGCGACCAGCTCTTTCGGCCCGGTATCCGCCCAGGATACAGGCCCGCAGATGCTTCATCCCCGGCTTACGGTCCAGCCAGTCGCCAGCGGACTGGCGCTGCCCACGACGATGGCATTCCTGGGTCCAAATGACTTTCTGGTCCTGCAAAAGAACGATGGCCAGGTGATCCGGGTAGTGGACGGGGCGATTCACAGCACGGTACTCGACCTGGCAGTTAACTTTGGATCCGAGCGCGGCCTGCTCGGCATTGCTCTACACCCCGATTTCCCAGCTAACCCGGGCGTCTACCTGTACTGGACGGAGAGCACGACCGGCACAGATACGAACGTGCTCTCGGAGACTCCCCTACTCGGCAACCGGGTGGACCGCTTCACCTGGGATGGCGCAAGTCTCTCCTTAGACCACAATCTAATCCGCATCCGGGCCATCCAGCAAGACGAAGATCAGCCGGAGCGAGGCAACCATGATGGGGGTGTGATCACCTTTGGAATGGACGGCAAGCTCTATATCTTTATCGGCGACCTGGGGCGGCGCGGCCAGATGCAGAACCTGCCTTGCGGGCCGACGACTGAATGCCCTGGACCAACCGTCCCGGACGACCAGTTCGGCGGTCCCGAGCCGGATGATGCGCACCTGACCGGCGTCATACTGAGGCTGAATGACGACGGCAGCGCCCCAACGGATAACCCCTTCTTTGAGGTAGGAGCCGCCATGGGTGGAGAGGTGGGCGCCAATATCCAGAAGCTCTACTCTTACGGGCACCGCAACAGCTTCGGCATGGCGTTCGATCCGTACTCGGGCAACCTGTGGCTACAAGAGAACGCCGATGACGCCTTCAGCGAGCTCAACCGGATCGAGGCGGGCATGAACGGCGGCTGGGTGCAGATCATGGGCCCGGTGGAAAGGATCGCCCAGTTCAAGGAGATCGAGACCACCTTTGGGAATATGCAGATGCAACAGATCCGCTGGCCTCCCACCAATATCGCCGACACGCCCGAGGAAGCCCTCGCGCGCCTGTTCATGCTGCCGGGAGCACATTACAAAGACCCTGAATTCAGCTGGGTATGGGAAGTGGCGCCAGGAGGAATGGGCTTTGTCAACGGCAGGGGACTCGGCCCACAGTTCGAAGGCGACCTGTTCATGGGCGCAGCCACCGCCAACCTGGAGGGCGGCTACCTGTTCCACTTCAACCTGACCGGTAACCGCCGGAAGATCGGGGTGGACGACCCGCGCCTGGAAGACCGGGTGGCGGATAACCTCGACAAGCACGAGATCACCGAGAGCGAGAGCCTGCTGATCGGCAGGAACTTCGGCGTGGTCACGGATATCCAGACCGGCCCGGACGGCAACCTGTACGTGGTATCCCTGTCGCACGGCACGGTGTACGTGATCTCGCGGCGCTAGGATTTTCGGGAGGTGACTTAAGGCAGAGGGCCGCCAGTAATGAGTAATGGGGCTGTCCAAAAAGTCATTGGACAGCTCCTCACCGATTTGTAAATACCGCCCTCTGTTATAGCATGCCTTTGCTGCGGTAGTATCCCCTTGCATCTTCCAGGATGGTGTCCAGATCCTCTTCTTGGCTCGCTGTAAGCGGCGGGAAAACTTCATGGGATTCTAGAATTTCATTCACCCGAGCCTGGGCATTCTCAAGTGCGCTTTTCTTCCCACTTTTGATCCAATCGGGGTACGAAAGACGGTCGGCTGTTACCGGTACAAAATGCTCCTTTTTCCACCACTCGCGGGTATGTTTTTGGGTCAGGAAGTGACCTGGTATTGGCCCAACCTCTTCAATCACTTCGGTAGCCAGGGTATCCTGAGTAACACCTACTCCTTCTACAAAACGTCCCATCATACCAGCGATATCATCATCCAAAACTGATTGAACCGGGTGGTAGGTAAGCTCTACATGCATACCTCCGTGTAAGTTAATAACACTTGCACCCGATACAGCTGCCAGTGCGGAGCTAATGCCTTTCTCGTACCCCATCTGGATATCGATCAACTGTGAGCTGCTTGGTCCACATGCGCCTAACATTGTGGGTATATTGTATTTTCCCCGCCAGAGCTGATTGAAGGCAACTTGGAAGAGGGAAACTTCGATCCCTCCTGCTGCCGGAGATCCTGTCCGCATATTTTGGGCAAATACAAAGCTGTTTGAGAGGATTCCGTTTCCTGGCTTTACCAATTGGACCAAAACGATGCCGGACATAATTTCGGCATTGCTTTGTACCAATGCACCCGCAATCGTAGCAGGCCCTGTCCCACCCATGACACATCCACAACCAACCTCAACAGGATAACCATTTTCTGCACAGGCCCAGGCGCAGTCGATGGCATCCTCATACCATGTGAGAGGGGGAGCAGCCTCGAAAGCCCCAAAGACATCAACGCCCAGCGCCTGTGCCATCTGAATCTCCCAGATATGGCTCTCAGACGCTGCCCCAATTCGGGACGGTTTCGTGAAATACTTCATGCGGCTCCAGCAACTCACCGGAAGAAGCATCACTGGAGGTACTCCTTCCAGCTCACAGTAAGGCGTGTAAGAAGGCGCCAGGTGAACGTTTGGGAGTGCATCTAGCACTTTCACTGCATCATGGTTATCCTGGATCGTAGGGACTTTTTGTTCCCATGTATTTAAATCAATGCTTCGCATGCCAGGAGAAGGAGAGAAATATAAGGTGTTGCCACCTATGTGGACATCGTTTGCTGGTCTTCGGGCTCTCATCCTGAAGCTGCTGGGAGACTTTCTCAAGCATTCTTCCACCAGACCGGCTGGAAAACGAACCCGCCTCTCCTCAAAGTCCACCTTGCAGTCATGCTTTTTTAATAGTTGGAGAGCTTTATCACTCTCAAAACGAACTCCTGTGACCTCTAGAACCTCAAGTGTAGCCCGATGGATTGCTTCCACCTGTTCGTCAGAAAAAATCTCCAAGGGTTTAATATTGCGTAGATAACCTCTTGCCGTCATGACATCGACTCCATTTCCTGCCCATTTTTCAAGCGTTTATCAATGATTTAGCTATATCGACACCCTCTGCCGCCGTTTCACCATATCCATCTGCGCCGATCTTTTTGGCGAAACCTGCGTTGATGGCTCCGCCGCCAACCATGATCTTGATCCCGTCCCGCAGTCCTGCTTCCTGTATAGCCTCGATTACGCGGGCTTGTTCCGCTGCAGTGGTAGTTAAAAGCGACGATAACGCCAGAATATCGACTTGATTTGTCTGAACCGATTCCAGGAACTTTTCCTTGGGAACATTGGTTCCCAAATCTATGACGTGGAACCCGTGCGCTGTCAGGAGGGCTCCAACCATCGATTTCCCGATATCATGGATATCTCCCTTGACCGTTCCGATAACGATCGTACCAAGCTTGCGAGCTTCGCGCCCGCTTCGCTTGATCTCCGCCTCGGCAAACGGGAGCGCCGCTTGAGCAGCATGGGCAGCTCCGATCAGATCTGGCAGGAAAAAATCCCCTTTTCCAAAACCATCCCCCACAATAGATAGCGCATCTGATATTGCGTCCAATATTTCCATCGGATCCACCCCCTGGGCGATCGCCTTTTCAGTTTGCGCAAGGGCTGCCTTATCATCGTATTCCATAATTGCTTGCTTTATATCTTCTATAGCTTTCATTTTTCACCTCGATATATGTAGGGTTGAATTCATTTGGATAACCTGAACCTTCAGACCTTCACTGACCGTCAACTCCTGGTCGACTTAGTGCCTTTTAGGGAAAGGACACTTCGTACTAAAGCATTCCTTTGTTACGGTAATATTCTTCGGCGTCTGCCAGGATGCGATCAAGGTTTTCATCTTGAGTAGGTGTAAGAGCCGGCTCGGGCTGGTGGGAAGCCAATATCTCACCTACCCGCTGAATGGCGTTTTCTAAAGCGCTCTTCTTTCCGTTAGCCAACCAATCCGGGTAAGACAGCCGGTCGGCAACATCAGGAATAAAATGCTCCTTCTTCCACCAATCACGGGTGTGCTTTTGGGTCAGATAATGACCTGGGATCGGTCCGACTTTTTCGATTACATCCAGTGCTAATGTCTCGTTGTTAACAACGATTCCTTCCAGAAAACGTCCGATCATACCGGCAATATCGTTGTCTAAAACAGACTGAACGGGATGGTAGGTTAACTCTACATGGATCCCACCTATTAAGTTGATTACGCTAGAAGCAGCAATGGCTGCTATTGATGTGCTTATACCTTTTTCGTAGCCCGTCTGAAAGTCGATCCTGTGTGAACTGCTAGGGCCTGTACCACCGACCATGGTCGGAATATCATACTTTCCTCGCCACATTTGGTTGAAGGCAGCCTGGAAAAGGGAAATTTCTATCCCGCCAGCCGCTGGTGTTCCGGATCGCATATTCTGAGCAGCCACAAAAGCATTCGATAATATCCCTGTACCCTCACGAATAAGCTGCACCATGACAATCCCAGACATGATTTCAGCGTTACTCTGTACCAGAGCACCCGCAATCGTGGCAGGCCCCGTTCCGCCCATCACACAACCACAACCCACCTCAACAGGGAAACCGTTTTCAGCACACGCCCAGGCGCAGTCGATGGCATCGCCATACCATGTTAGAGGAGGCGCGGCCTCCATGGCAGCGAACACATCCACATCCAATTCTTTAGCCATCTGGATCTCCCAGATATGGCTATCAGATGAAGACCCGATGCGGGATGGCTTGGTAAAAAACTTCATGCGACTCCAGGTGCTAACGGGGAGAAGCATCACAGGTGCAACATCTTCCAGCTCGCAGTAGGGGGTGTAGGAGGGCGCTAAATGGACGAATGGTAATGCATCTAAAACCCTCACCGCGTCATGGTTATCCTGAATGGTAGGCACCCGCTGTTCCAGGGTCTCCAAATCGATGGTTCTCATGCCAGGAAATGCGCAGAAGTAAGTTGTATTTCCACCTATGAATAGATCATTCTCCCGGTTCCTGGCCCTCAAGCGAAAATTGCTGGGGCAGAGCCGCAGGCATTCTTCGACCAGTCCAGGTGGGAAACGCACCCGGTTTTGATGGAAATCCACCTTACAACCATGGTTTTTAAATAGCTCCAAAGCCCGCTCGCTTTCAAAGCGGATGCCAGTCGTCCCCAATACTTCCAGGCTTCCCCGGTGGATAGCTTCTGATTGTTCTTCTGTTAAGATTTCGAGAGCTTTAAAGTTGCGCAGAAATCCTTTTGCTGTCATGAACCTACACCTCCGAGGTATTAAGGAAAAGTCGCCATCGTTACTGGGGCAAGCCGGGGAATGGGTGCACATAACGCCCAGGTCTTAGCTGGAGAGGGCGCTACTGTCAGTCTCAACCTACTCAGGTGGTGGCTGCTGGTGATGAAGTTGCCATTGCTGTTTGAACCACTGGAGCGCGATAACGCACTTTCTGTGCATCAATCAGCATCGCGAACAGGATGATCAAACCACGTATCGTATCCACCCAAAAGGTGGATACGTCTACCAGGTTTAATCCCGCACTGATGGCAGACAGAAGGAGTACACCTCCGAACGCACCCAGCATCGTTCCACGACCGCCCTGGAGGCTTACGCCTCCAATCACTGCCGCAGCAAATACTTCGAATACCATTCCTTGGGCCATATTTGGTGGAACTGAATTAATCCGCCCACTCAACATCCAACCCGCAAATGCAGCCAGCAGGCCAGCAATAAGATAAACCTGGCGGATTCTCCTTTCCGGATTTATCCCAGAAGCACGTGCTGCTTCTCTGTTAGCGCCAATGGCGTACAAATTCCGTCCGAAGGGGGTGTTTTTCAACACAACATGGGCCAGGATAAAAACGATAATGATAATCACGACAGGTAAGGGAATGCTCCCGATGCGCGCTTGCCCAAAGATGTTATAGAGGGGGGGAGTGTTATAGACCGTATTCCCAGCCGGCAGCAAATGCATTACACCTCGCAGCGTTATCAGCATTGCCAGGGTGACGATAAAATTATTCATCTTCATCCTGGTGATCAGGTTGCCGTTGATGATGCCTATTAGCAATCCCGCCAAAAGCAAGAGCGCGATAGCTATAAAAGGGTGCAACTCCAAGCCGCTTCCGTTATCAGGCGGTCCGGGCCGTACAACCAGCCATGCACCGAGCAGGGCACAGAACGCCAGGGTTGATTCAATCGAGAGGTCAAAGTTCCCAGTGATCAATACGAAAGCCTGAGCGATAACCATCAGGCCTAAAACTGCCGCTCGAAAGAGGATGTTCATGAAGTTGGCCTGGGTAAGATACGCGGGAGAAAGTACGGAAAACAAGATCACCACTCCCACCAGGAGCACCCAAACCAGGTTATCGAGGATGACTGGAATAATCTTTTTAGAATCCATGTAATCTGCCTGCCTTTCACTCAAGAGACAAAGCCCAACTTAAATTGACCTCAGTCGCCCGCCGCGATTGGAGTTACCTGGGTTTCGGTCTTAATTTTGGATCCAGGTTGGGACGTATAGCGAACTTTTTGGGCGTCGATCAGCATGGCGATCAGAATAATTAACCCGCTGACGATCTCAATCCAAAAGGATGAGACCCGGAGTAAGCTGAGACCCGATCTAATCGTTGAAAGCAATAGCACACCTCCGAAGGCGCCCGCCATCGTTCCCCGGCCTCCCTGGAGGCTGATACCACCAATTACAGCGGCAGCCATCACTTCAAAAATCATTCCTTTACCCATATTTTCCACGACAACCCCCGTCCGACCGGCCAACATCAAACCGGCAACCGCCGCTAAGAGACCACTGATCAGGTATACGTGGCGAATACGCCGTTCCGGATCTATTCCAGCAGTTAGAGCTGCGCCTGTGTTGCCTCCGATCGCGTAAAGACTTCTCCCGAATGGACGGTACTGCATAACGATATGAGCAACAACAAATGCCAATACGAGAGCGATTACTGAGACCGGTATTGGGCCAAGATAGGCATTACCCAGGAACTTAAACTGGTCGGGAAGCCGGGTAAGGGTGTTGCCCTCGGTTATGATCATGATTACTCCCCGCAAAACGATCAACATCGCTAAAGTTACAATGAAATTGTTCATCTTTAACTTTGTGATCAGCATACCGTTGAGCCATCCAATTGCAAGGCCTACCAGCAGCAAAATGGGTATGGCAATATAGGAGCTCAGCATTATTCCACCACCAAAAGTAGGCGCTCCTGCTGGCAGGATCAACCAAGCCCCTATGAGGGCACAGACAGCCAAAGTCGATTCCATGGAAAGGTCAAAATTCCCTGTTACCAGGGTGAAACTCTGGCCTACAACCAATATCCCCAGTACTGCCGCATGGACAAAAATGTTCGTGATATTTGTCGTGGTCAAGAATCGGTCGGAAAGAAGACCGAACATAATCACAACAGCTAACAGCAGTATCCAGATCAGATTGTTTAAAATCATGATGACGATTTTCTTCCTGTCCATCATTGCTTTAGTTCTCCTTCTACTGCCATGAGAATTCGATCTACTGTAGTATCAGGGTCGCAAGGATCATATTCCTTGACTAACTCCCCTTGATACATAACCAAAATTCTGTCACAAATATCTAAAAGTTCACGGATTTCTTCGGATATGAATATGACAGATACGCCTTGTTGAGCCATTTGATCGATAATCCGCAAGATTTCAACCTTAGCTTGCACATCCACACCTTGGGTTGGCTCCTCCAGTAGTAAAACCTTTGGTAGAGTGCTTGCTAGCTTAGCAAATACAACCTTTTGTTGGTTCCCGCCGCTTAGAAATTCCACCGGTTGGTTTACCGACGGTGTTTTTATTCCCAGCTTTGTAATATATTCATGGACGTGCTTCTTTTCCTCTTCACTTTTTAGTAATCCAAGCTTATTGATTAATTTTTTCAGGATGGACAGACTAATATTTTCTCCAACCGAACGCATCCCGATAATTCCAAGCTTATGCCGGTCGCGTGGCAAATACGCTACCCCTTGGCTAAGCGCATCTTCTGGGTTCGAAGCTGAAAAGGTTTTCCCGTCTACTAAGATATTCCCTTCACCAATTTGGGATAAGCCAAACAGTCCTAAAGCCAATTCTGCTTTCCCGCATCCTTCCAATCCGGTCAGGCCGATGATCTCACCTTGTTTTAGACAGATGTTGATATCCCGATACTGATCGAGGTAATTGAGATTGATAATTTCGAGAACCGGAACGTTTGGTAAGGGCATTCGCTCACGGTGAAACTTTTCTACTTTAATTCCACTTATTAGCCGAATCAATTCAGGCTGATCGAGATTGGCAACCAAATAGTCACCCACAACCCGACTGTCCCTCATAACTGTTACTGTGTCACAAAGCTCAAATACTTCTTCGATGTAGTGGGAGATGTAGATAAAAGCTACTCCTTGTTTGCTCTGGAGACGAACGAAGTTAAAAAGCATTTCCACTTCACTTTTGGGCAAGGGAGCAGTGGCTTCGTCAAGAATAATCGTGTGAGCATTCGCAAAAAGAGCTTTGGCAATCTCAATGATTTGCTTTTCGGCGACTGTCAGATCTTCAACTTTTTGATGGACATCTATTTCCAAACCTAACTGTTTAAGGTATTTCTCCGCCTCTGAATACAGTTTCTTCCAGTCCACAAAACCAGCCGGACCGGTTAGCAAGCTTCCTAAGAAGATATTTTCAGCAACCGTCAGTGCTGGAATAAGCTGAGAATGCTGGTGGACGAAAGCGATGCCTAGCTGTTTAGCTCGTTCAGTCGTCATCGGTTGAATCTTTGTCCCTTTGACGATAATTTCTCCCTGATCGGGTTGATATATACCAGCTAATACATTCATTAAAGTGCTTTTTCCAGCTCCATTCTTTCCGACGAGTGAACGAATTTCCCCCGGTTTAAGGTCCAAGCTTACGAAATCTAGAGCCCGAACGCCAGGGAAAGTCATAACGATATCGCGCATTTGCACAACGTATTCATTGGTTGATGCAGGCATATGGTCCATTACTTCTTCCTTACGTTCACCTGCTCCAAGCAGGTCTCAAATCCATTTATGCGATTTCCTGCCTCGTGATTTCAAAGCCAAATCACGAGGCAGGATATTCGTTATGTTGTGTTCAATAGTGTTACTTGACTTCGAAATTGGCCCACAAGGCGGGATTCTCTGCGTTATCGATGGTCACAGAAGTGGTGGAAAGGAAAGCTTCCAGAGATCCATCAGCATTCTTCATGATGACTGCTGGAGACCAAAGAGCGCCTTCTTTTACCATCTCCCCTTCTGTCAATGGTTTACCCGCCAATTCCTGCTCGATGAAGTCCACGATCAAACCAAAATCAGGAATGGGTTGGTTGGAGGATTGGTCTGCCCAACCTTCCTTAATTGCATTGACACCCGACGGACTGCCGTCAACAGCAACCAGGAAGATGTGACCTGGCTCGCCCCGCTTGAATAGCTTATTGGCAGCACCGAGTTCAGCCAGGGTACCGGACATATAAACTGCATCTGAGTGCATGTAAATGCCGTCCAGTTCAGGGGTTCCAACAAGAACTTCACGGACGATTTCAGCACCCTTCTGGGCATCCCAGCTACCTACCTTCTGGATAACTGTTATCTCTGGGTTTTGATCCACGACATCGTGGAACCCGTCTCGGCGGAGTTGGCCAACATTCTGACCCAGGTCGCCAGTGATTTCAAGAACGGTACCCTTGGGTGATCCATAGCGAGCGGTTAGCTGCTTGACCAGTTCTTCACCTGCCTGTCGGCCCGCCAGGCGATTGTCAGATAGCAGGGTCATATTAATTTTGCAACCAAGCGGGGAGCGGTCGATGGTATAGAAGGGGATCTTTGCAGCCGCAGCCTTCGCAGCAGCCGCACAGATTCCGGCGCTGTCCTGAGGAACGGTCACGATGGCATCGACACCAAGTGAGATGAAGTAGTCGATGTCATCGTTCTGCTTTTGAGCATCACCATTAGAGTTCGTTACTACCACCTGCCACCCCTTTTCCTGGGCGTAGCGCAGTAAGGTTTCCTGAATGTTAATCTGACCTCCCACCAAACCAGGAGCGGCATAACCGATGGTGACGACATCCTTCCCTGCACTAGGAGCAGGCGCTGCCTGTTGGCAAGAGCTTAAGATCAATGCTAATATCAGGAGTGAGATAATCAAAACTCGGATCTTCATTTCGGTTTCCTTTCCTCTTCTCTAATCTAGCTTTCTTTGGGTTTTGGGGAAACGGTTTGCTAAACCTATTCAATTTTCTTTCTTGCCAAAACACCTCCTTTATGGATCGATCATCCGAAGTCCCTGTGCTACTGGTATTGATAATTCGTACTCTTCCAGTGGTTAAGGAGTAAGAAATTATGCTATGGATGGAATGGCCTGTTTCAGGCGCATTCTAAAATATATTTTGCAGTGCCATGGTCAGTTATCAAGACATTAATTAGTCCGCCGCGCAACGCTCCGAGAATCGCAGTACGTTTATTTTTTCCTCCAGCTACACCTACAACCCGCTTAACCCGGCCGAGCTGGTCGAATCTAATTCCAATCACCCGGTCGTCGATCTCCGAGTTGACGGGTTGCCCATTGCAATCAAAGTAACGAAGGGCAATATCACCGACTACACCTCTGGAAAGAAGATCTTGTAATTCAAAGGGTTTTATGATCGAGCCACCCCGGATCACTACTGAATCAGGGGTGGGCGCTCCAATTCCCACAAAGGCTACATCAATGTTTGAGAAGAGGGAGAAAGCGCGCTGGACGTAGATATCCGAGAGGAGTACATCTCGTGATGGGTGGCTGTTTACTATGCCGGGAGCAGGTAACAGTATAAGGTCGCAGGCCAGCAAGCGCGCCATTTGACGGCATAGCTCGGTCGCGTGCTGCTCTGATTCAGGCTTCCCCAAACCACCGATAATTTGAACGATTTTACATTGAGGGAGTTGGTGTGGCAAAAGTGCAGCAACCATAGCACTCAATGTATTGCCCCATGCTACACCTATCACATTCCCATCGAGTACGATCCGTTTGAGATAAAAGGCAGCCGCAGAGCCTAAAACATTGGCAACTTCTTCAGCCGAATCGAGATGATCATTTTCGACAATGATCACTTCTTTTAAACCAAAACGGTTTTCGAGCTGCATTTCCCAATCGGAATAGATACCCGGAGGGGGAAAAACAGCAATTTTGACAATGCCATTTTCACGCGCTTGATGAAGCAAACGAGAGATCTTTGAGCGAGAGAGGTGCAACAGGTTCACAATTTCATCCTGTGTAAAACCTTGCTCGTAATATAATTTTCCTACTTTGGACATTAGGCGCAGGTCTTCCACTGATCCTAATTTCATCATGCTTCACCTTATGAGAGCCACGCTATAGATAAGATTACAGGATCAAATATATAGTGATAATTTTCTCAGTAGTGAAAATTTGTGCACATTTAATGTAGCACTATTTAGAAATAGAGATCCAGTGTTAGTTGTAACCTTTTTTTTATGACGCTCTTATGACAAAGGGTGAGGCAAATCTTTAGATAGCAGATCGGGATCTCCGTCCGTTATCAATATCATGTCCTCGGGACGAAAACCGCCCAAGCCATCTTCATAGATACCAGGTTCCAATGTCAGGACCATTCCCTTCTCCAAGGGCTTATTAAAAGCTTTATGCAGGGGTGGTCCCTCATGGTAAGCAGTTCCAACCCCATGGCCTAGCCCATGGGGCCATAAATGAGCACAGCCATGATCATCGAGATATTTTTCTACGATTTCAACAAGGTCAGCTATGACTATGCCAGCCTGGGCGGATTCTATAGCAGCTTTTTGAGCGCCGTGCGCGATATGGAATAATTCTCTCATTCGCCTACTGGCTGTTCCAGCACAAAAATTGCGTGTCAAATCTGCCCAATAACCATCTGCAAAGCAGCCCAACTCAATAATTACATTTTCATCTTTATTAATGGTTCGCTCAGTTGAATAAGCGTAGTGGGTCCACTGCTTTGCGCTCCGGTCTCCGGTGTAAACACAGGCATAACCGCGAGCTTGTTTCACGCCTTTATAACCGGTTCCCTGGGTGTGGATGGCAGATTCAACCACCGCCGCCAGCTCCGTCTCTTTCATGCCCGGTGTTAATTCCTCTAAGGCAGCTTCATATCCCATCCCTGCAATTTCGATCGCCAGCCTGATCGCCTGGACTTCTTCCGGGCTTTTTACTGACCGCAGTTTCAAAAACGTTCCGCTAGCATCTGAAAATTTTGCTTTTGGGAACAATTCCCTCAGCATCTCCCAGGTAGGTCCAGAAGGATATTTAACTTCTCCCTGAAAGATACCTGTATTGGCCATCTCTACCTTCTGTTCAATGCCTATTCTGGCAGCTTCTATTCCCAAGCGCTTAAATAGACTTGGCAGTACTGCTGCAAGTGCATCGTTTACTCCCCTTAAGACGACCGGAGATTCGAATGGAAAGGTTATCAATTCCACTCCAGCAGAGGGGGACTTGTTTTCCAATTCCCACAAAGCTTCCTGTTCGCTCAACAGCAGTACAGGATTCCCCTGCGCGGGGACTAGAGCAGCTGCAACATGATTACGAGGCCAATAGCCTGTAAAGTAAAGTACATGCTCCGAAAGCCGGCAGAAGAGAGCATCGAACCCGTTCTCTTTAATTTCTCTTTGGATCCTCATCCTACGTTCAGTTGATATTTCCATCAGGGCCTCCTCTCTTTATTAACAATTCACCTTGGATTCGAAGCAATAGCAGATCAGGCCATTACCTTTTTGACCGCGGCCAAAATATCTTTATCAGAGGGAATAACCTCAGCTTCCAACCGGCGGTTGTAAGGGATTGGGACATCCTCAGCAGCAACTCTTACGATTGGAGCATCCAGGTCATAAAAACATTCTTCCATGATCCTTGCTGCTAATTCATTCGTGAAACCACCTGAGCGATGTCCTTCAGATACTACTACTGCCCGGTGCGTTTTTCGGACAGAGGCTGAAATGGTTGCCATATCCAAAGGTTTAATGGTTCGCGCGTCTATGAATTCCACAGATATCCCTTCTTCCGTCAGCCTTCCTATTGCTAGAGATGCCATATTACACATACGGCTGGTTGCCACAACAGTAACATCTTGACCCTGGCGCCTGATAGCCGCTTTTCCGAGCGGTACGATGTAATCTACAGGCGGTACTGGGCCACGGTCAGCATACAGAAGTTTGTTTTCGATAACAATCACAGTGTTATCACTACGAATGGCAGATTTTAATAACCCTTTAGCATCATATGGCGTGGAGGGCATAACCACGATCAAGCCAGGAATTAATGTAAACCAGGTCTCAAGGCTTTGGGAGTGCTGCGCAGCGTTACCCCTGCCAGCCCCAAAAGCAGTGCGGATCGTTAATGGCATCCTGGCGCGCCCTCCGAACATATATTTCACTTTGGCTGCCTGGTTCACGATCGAGTCCATGGCAAATGCCATAAAATCCATGTACATGATCTCAACAATTGGGCGCATGCCTGTCAAAGCCGCTCCTACCCCAGCTCCGGTGATCACCGATTCACTTATCGGAGTATCGCGGATCCTCTGTGATCCGAATTCGGCGAATAAGCCCTTGCTAGCTGCAAATGCACCCCCATGCAGGCCGATATCTTCACCCATCATGAATACACAGGGATCCCGCCGCATTTCTTCAGCAATCGCCTCCGCAACAGCCTCACGGTAAGTAATGACTCTGTCGTTCATATCCCATCACCTGTCAGAATATCTTCGAAGATAGCTTCCAGTTCTGGTTCAGGACTGGCTTCAGCATACGCTACGGCTTCATCAACATTTTCCTTTATTTCGGCTTGAATTTGCTTGCAATGGTACTCGTGTAGGATAGCCGGTTCGGTCAAATGATTTTTGAAGTTGTGAGTCA
>CAZAQS010000107.1:0-15329 GCA_964486825.1 uncultured Anaerolineaceae bacterium
ATATGGTCTGTTTGAAGGCGTCGCAGGCTGCCCTCGCAGGCGCTGCGAATTTGGTAGGCTGAAAGGCGCCGGTCGTTGGGGCCTTCTCCCATTTTTCCGTACACCTTGGTGGCCAGAACGATCTGCTCGCGCCGGCTGCCTCCCTGTGCCAGCCAACGCCCAATAATATTCTCGGTCACGCCCTCTCCGGTCCGCCAGCCGTATACATTGGCCGTGTCGAAGAAGTTGATGCCCAACTCCAGGGCGCGGTCCATGATGCCGAAGCTGTGCTCTTCATTTGTCTGCGGGCCGAAGTTCATCGTGCCAAGGCATAACCTGCTGACGAGTAAACCGGTCCGGCCGAGATGCGTGGTTTCCATGGTCTTTTCTCCTACTTGAATGCTAACGAGCTGGGTTTCTCGATTCAGGATACCATCGAGTGGGAAAGAGGTCAAGCAAGAGGGAGAAGATTCTGAAAACTATAGGAGACAGGTTGGGGTCAGATGGGTTAATCTGCCGGCTCTTCAGTTGGCTCCTCGGATGGTTCAGGTGTAAAGGTCGGAGTATGCGTGGGTTCGGGTGTGAATGTGAAAGTGGGCTCAGGGGTAGGCTCCTGGGTTGGCTCCTCAGTCAAGGTAGCGGTAGCGGTTGGGATTGCCGTAGCCGTGGCGGGTGGTGGAGGTGATGCGGTCGCTGTGGGTGTGCGTGTAGCTGTCGGAATAGGCGTCGGTGGAGGCGGGGAGGTTGGGAGTGGCATCCAATTGCTCGTGGTATGGCAGTTCGAGCACTGCCCGCGATAGTGACCGGAGGGACGTGAATGGCAGGCATTACACAGGGTATACCCGGTATGGTCGAACACATACTCGGACCAGGAATTGATATTGTGGCAGCTAGAGCATTGCCCTGGCCAGTGACCTCTGGGGGCCGCGTGGCAGGAGATGCAGTCCACCGCTCCGGAATGGTTGTAGGAGACCGTCTGCCAGTTGGTCGTATTATGGCAATTGGCGCAGGTATCCAAGTAGTGAGGAATGGGCGCTTCATGGCAGCTGGCGCAGTTCGATAACCCCAGGTGCGAGAAGTTGACCACATTCCAGGCCTGGGGAATATGGCAGTTCGAGCACTGGCCCTGATAATGGTTCCTGGGAGCGTCGGAGATATGGCAGTTGGCGCAGTCGGTTTGTCCCAGGTGGTTGAAAAAGGCTTCAGACCAGCTCCAGGTGCGATGGCAATTCGAGCATTGCCCAATATAATGCGCCTCCGGTGTATCGCCCTGGTGGCAGCTCACGCAATCCACGAACTCGGTATGAATATAGTTATACTGCGACCAACTGGTGGTGTTATGGCAGGTCGAGCATTGCCCGTCGTAGTGCCTGGAGGGTGTATCCCCAGCATGGCAGGCATGGCAGTTTTGATCGGCGCTGGTATGCTTGTAGGCCAGGGCTTTCCAGGTCGAGGTAGTATGGCAGCTGGAGCACTGGCCGGGGTAATGCCCACGCGGGGCGTCAGAGGCGTGACAACTCTGGCAATCCCTGTAATTGTTATGGTCGAAATTGGACACGCCCCATGTATTGGTGGTATGGCAACTGGTACAAGCTCCAGAATAATGTCCGGCCGGAGGGTTGTGGCAGTTCGTGCACGAGCCCATTTCGATATGTACGAATTTGCTGTTGCTCCACGAGCTTGGACTGTGGCAGTTCTGGCAACCTTGAGGGTAATGGTCGACCGGAGCGCGGTGGCAGACGTTGCACTTAGACAGCAAGTCATGTGCGTAAACGATTTCTTCCCAATTCTGGCTCACATGGCAATACGAGCATTGCCTGTCGAAATGCTTTAGCGGCCGGTCCTGGGCGTGGCAGGCCTGGCAATCCTTGAAAGTGATATGCATACCTTCGACAACGTACCAGCTTTCTATGGAGGTATGGCAATCGGCGCACAGCTCCCCTCCCGGGTAATGCTGATCAGGGGCATGCACTGCGTGGCAGGACTCGCATTCGGTGACCTCGAAATGATCGTATTCGTAAACCGACCAGTCACCCACGTCGGTATGGCATAGGTCGCACTGGCCTGGGAAATGCGGGCCGTGCTCGGCTTCATCGGGAACATCCACGGCATGGCAGGACAGGCATTCGACGGCTAATTCATGGTCGAACTCATCCGGACGCCAGGAGAAGACGTCGTGGCAATCGACGCACGCCCCTGGGAAATGGTCCGGGTAGATCTCTGTGGAGTATTCGTGGCAACTTTCGCAGGCCGTGGGAATACCGGCATACTCGCCTGTGGTATGGCATTCATTGCATTCCAGGAGGTGGCCGCCCTCCAGCTTGAAGGTCTCGTGTTCAAATGGCACGCCCAAGAAAGAGACGGCTGCGGCCTTGACCTGAACAGCCGAGTTGGAGGTAATTTTGAGTCCTGGAGGGGGGGCGATCTCGATCTGGAAGAGCTTAAACAGTGCGGAAACTGCAGCCGCCTCCCGGTACGGTTCGAGGGCCATCACGACCACCCGGGCTTGCTTCATGATCTCTGCCGAGCGGCCATTCAGGTACGACTGCCAGGTCTGAGGGGCAGCCAGGATGCGTTGCTCCGATTCTGACAGTGCCAGGTTGAAAGCCTCAGCTGAGCGTTCTACCTGTTCGGGTTGATCTGCATGGGCCAGTTCAACCAGACGGCGCTCGGCCAGGTTCAGAGCGATCTCAGCCTTGCCAGCTTTGTTTAACGTAAGGCCAATATGCAGGCGTTCTGCCAGGCGCTGCACCGGAAACAGAGCGCTGCCGGGCGTAAAGGGGTGGTTGACTGCTACAATGGTCATCCCAAATACCAACCAGAGCGCCAGGCCGGTCGCGATTAGAGTTCCAATCCAATATTTTTGTTTCATCTACCTGCCCTCCTTCCCAGGCGGAGCTAATCCTGCCTCAAAGGCAACGTGCCATCGGACTCAGCCCTCCACCGTTGTTTCACGATTCAAGCGGCTCCCACAGCGGTGGCAGTACATGGCGCGCAGACGACGAACCTGCCCGCAAACCGGGCAACGATGCTCGAGATCTTCAGGCGCGTCCGCCAGGCGCAGCGCAAGCTCCACCCGGTAGCGGCGGCGCGGGACGATTGCTGCGACAGCTGCTGAGACCCCGAGCAAAAGGAAAACGCCACCCATAACCCAATAGGCGCTTGATCCCAGTCCAGGCTGGGTGGGGGGCGTGCTTACCTCTGCTGGGGGGATAACCATCGAAGCTGGGACTTCCGCAGGCGCCTGCCGCACGATAGAAGGGTTGGGATCAGTCCTGGTATAGCTCACCCGGACGGCGTAGGCTTGCCCGGCTTCCAAGGGACCAGTTTCCAGAATATGGTAGGTGAGTGCGTAACGGTCATCCTGGCGAGTCGAGCTGGTTGGCGGTTCACTCGTAAAATTGCTGGCGCCGCGGGGTTGCTGCAGCTCGATCGACAGGCTCTCCACCGGGTTTGGACTGCTGAATACGAAGTCAAAGGATTTGCCATCCGGACGGGTATGATCGCTTCCAAGACCAGCGTAGTAATACTCGAAAAAGAAATGCGGGCTGTCAAACTCGCTTGACAACAAGGCCCATCCAGGCCGCTGCGGGTCGGCTTGCAACTTGTAAGGTTGGGAAACCGCCTCGACTTCGGCCGAGATCATGCCAGTAATCAGGTTGACCTGGGCTTGCTCCGGGATCCAGAAGCTAAGATGCCAGGGCGCATTGGCCTGATCGCCGGCCAGGCGCCCCTGCCCGATCACGAGCAGGCGCGGATCATCAAACTCCGGCATGACCTGCAGACGTAATTGAAGGATTCTGGCGGGATCTTGAGGTTCTATGTCTTGCTTTACTCCACCGGTTTGTGCAGGCTCTATGATCAGCCTGGCAGAGACCAGGGGCGCCTTGGCAAGGCCGAGCCCGACGGCTAACAGCAAGGCGACCAGCATGCGCCAGCCTATCAAACTACTGCGGCAAACGGTTGCCATGCGCTGCCTCGCTATCTAGCATATCTCCTCCCACGGGTCCCTGGCCGAGGCGCCCTTCATCGGCTCCGTAATCCTTGCCTTCCGGTTGCTCGTCTCCATTAGATCCACCGGTATGCCTTTCTTCGTGGCCGGCCGGCAAGCCATTTCCCTGTGGGGCAGCGTCTGTATAAGGCGACTCAAGTGTGCTTTGCTCGAGATACAGGCGGTTATCAAGCGGGCCTTGGGCAGCCATTTCCTTTACCGCTACTCCGGCAATCTCCTCCGGACGGCTGGGTACAGGAGGGCTGTTGTCCAGCCTCTGTTCACTGTATAGCAGGGCCTGCTCGATCCAGGTTGCTTCTTTAGCCCTGAGCGGTTCCCACTGGGCTCGCAAGCGCCCGGCTTCCCCCTGTGCACCGGTGGGGTGGCATTCTTCGCAGCGGTCGATGGCGTAAACCTGTTCGTCCAGATGGGCGGTTAGCATCTGGTCTGGCTGGTGGTCGTGGCATTCGTAGCAGGATTTTACGGCGTACTCGCCGACATGGCAGCTCTCGCAGGCCAGCTGCTCTTCACTGCCGTGCGTCAGCGAAAAGGTATGTTGGGTTAGCAGTGCCGGGGCCCAGGCTACCGTGGTATGGCAGCGCTGGCAGTCCGAGCCGAACATGGCTGCGTAAGGCAAGGTCTTCTCATGGCAATCGCTGCAGCCGGTGGGCGTACCGGCGAAAGCGAGCCCGGTATGGCAGCCGCTGCATTCCGCATCGGCGTGCGCCCCATCCAGCGGGTAGAGCTCTTCGTGGACGAAGGCCGCCATGGTGTCCAGGCCGTCGTGACAGGGGACGC
Source organism: uncultured Anaerolineaceae bacterium (assembly GCA_964486825.1). Lineage (GTDB taxonomy): Bacteria > Chloroflexota > Anaerolineae > Anaerolineales > UBA4823 > CAZAQS01. Next base: position 4,769 of record CAZAQS010000107.1, read on the forward strand.
AGCTCACACCGTAGGTCTGGATATGCCCGGCGATATAGTCGTGATCCTCCTGGCTGTGGCAGTTGATGCAGTCCAGCGTATCCGCCACAAAACGGCTCTGGCTGTGACAGGACTCGCAGCCCAGCTGGCTGCCGTCATAATTCAATTGGTGCACCTCCAGGCTGAAGCCGGACAGCAGTGCATGGTCGATATTGGCAAAGGCGAAGTCGGTTAGCACTACCTGGCGGCCTTTGTGCTCGATATGGCAGTTCTGACAGCGACTGGTGCCCGGCAGGCGGGCGTGCAGCCCCTCTCCCGAGGAGCGCTGTTGGGCGACGTCCATATGGCAGTCCTGGCAGCCGGTGTCGGTGATGCAATGCACGGGTGTATGGCAATGACCACAAGATTGCTCGAACTGGGCATGGTTGGAATAGCCTTCCAAAGCCTCGCCCCTGGCAGCCATTTCAGACAATGGCCCCGGCATGAGAAATAACTTGCCGTTGAAGTACAGGGCCCCTCCCATGACCAGCGCGGCGACCAGGAATATCGCTCCAACGGATAGATAAAGGATTTTGAAGACTTTATATGACATAGGATAAGAACTCCTGCCCGGGTCTGCTGGTGCTCCCGGCCTCAACGCATCATTACCGGTAGAAAATAGTGGATATAGATATCGTGCGGATCGATCGGTTCAATTGGAGGAGGAGGCTCGATCGGGTCGATCGGGATGATCACTCCGTTTACCACTTCCTGGTCGAAACCATGATAGACGAAGGCCCGCCCCATAATGTCTCGGTTCAGCCTGTACAAAGGCGCCCCCACGACGATATCACTGTAACCGTCCTTGTTTACATCGCCGGCCGTGGCCACCCAGGCTCCGAAGCCGGTATCGGCTTTGTTGCCCTCCGCCCGCCAACCAGGGTACTGTGCTGGCCCATCCGGGCCACCGTGGTGGACGTAAAGCACGCCTTCCTTAGATTGGTCGTTGGAATAGCGGCTGGCGCCGACCAGCAGGTCGGCGTAGCCGTCGCCGTTCAGGTCGCCCGACAAGGCCACCGCCTCCCCGTAGCCGGTATAAGCAGCCGAGCCCGCCCGGCTCCAATCCGCGCCCAGACTGGGACCGTTGGTAGAACCATGGAAGACGAAGACCGCCCCCAGCGAGCCCTCCCAACCGGGAGCGCCGGCAACCAGATCAGGGTAGCCATCGCCGTTCAGATCGAACCCGCCGCTGACAGAAAAGCCCAACCGGGCGTCAGGCGCGCCACCGTAGGCCGTCCAGTCCGGATCAACGCTCAAGCCATCTGACGAGCCGTAGTAAAGGAAAATGGCGCCCTCATTCAGGGTGGTTGGGGTGCTTTCATAATAGGGCGCGCCCACGATCACATCCGCGTAGCCGTCGCCGTTCAGGTCGCCGGCCCCGCTGACGGCGTAACCAAACTGCGCAGTGGCCTGGTCTACCTGCCCGATCCAGTCCGGTGGAGCGCCTAAACCCTCTGGTGTCTTCCTTAGCCCGTCCGGCGAGCCGTGGAAGAGGAATGCGCCGCCTTCCAGGGATTGTCCATCGCTGTAGAACCTGGCTCCCGCCAGCAGGTCGTCACAGCCGTCGCCGTTCACGTCACCGGCCGCGGCCACGGACCAGCCCAGGTAGGCATCGCGCTGCTCACCGGTATAGGTCCAGTCCGGCGAGGCGCTCAGACCCAGGTGTGAGCCGTAGTAGACGTAGAGCTTGCCATGGTTCTGCCCGTAGGCGGGCGCGGCCACGATCACATCGGCGTAACCATCGCAGTTCAAGTCGCCGGCTGCAGCGGCGGACTGCCCGAATAGCTTGCCCTGCTGCTCACCGCTGGCGACCCACGAAGGATTGATCCCCAAGCCGCTTGCAGAGCCGTGGAAGACAAAGGCCGCCCCCTCTTTATAGAGCTCGACCGTGAAGAGTGGAGCGCCGACGATCAGGTCATCATAGCCATCTCCGTTAACGTCGCCGGCCCCTGCGGCAGAAGTCCCGGCCTGGGCGCCCTTCTGCCAGGACTCCCAGTACCAGGCCGGCGCCAGGACCTGCTGTGGCTGCTCTTCGCTTGATAAGGAAACAACTGGAGCGGCAGACGCGCCATGGCCCGTTGCTGCAAAGAGCAGCAGCGTGGAGAGCAGCAGGGACAGCAAGCGGGCCAGGCGTGTTTTCATCTTTTATTTCTTGGTTAATATTTTTGTACCTGGCCCGGTTACCCCAGGCGTCCGGGCCAGGTGATTGGATTGGAAGTTATCGACGCAAGACCGGGATGTAAATCATCTTCTGTTGGCTGGGGACGACCGGCTCATCCGGCTTCTGCGGCTCGTCCGGCACGACAACGTCGATGACCGCGGTGACCTCACGCGACCACTTGCCGTTGCCGTCCATGGCCGAGAAGAAGATGGTGTGTTTGCCTTGCAATAGGGTGTTAGCCGGCAAGCTGAACTTTTGCTCGCTGCCCATCACGCCTGAATCGTCCAGGCGCCATTGGTAGCCGGTGATGCCTTTGCCCGAGAAATCTTTCGCGCTCCCGATGAAGGTGATAATCTCTTCTGAACCAAGTAAGATGGTCTCGTGGCTGGCGTATACAATGTAAGGAAGGGGAGCCCTTGCTTCCGGGGTTCCATCTGTTGAATCATCGGGTAGCCAGAGAAGCCGCCGGAAAATCATATCGCTGTCATAAATTAGCTCGTGACCATCAGGCAGAATCTCTTCTTTCCACTGGTTCCAAACATTGTAAGCAAAGGTGCCGCCGGGGTTGAGCACCACGCTGGCTTCACCGGATAGATCGTCAGTCTTGTTTTCCAACCAGGGCCATCGCGGCTCAACAAGTAAACCATCATTCTCATCATTAGGATAGTCGTACCACTCGAGAATATCACCATAGACCGTTGCCCTGCTGTAGAACAGGTCGAGTGGTATGGCCTCGCCTACTGCCACCGTGGTGTTGTCACCGGTCTCGTAAACTAGATAATACTTAGATGGATCAATGGCAAGGTCATCTGGGTATGGCAGTACATCTTCGAAATATGGTAGGAGGTCAGCGTTGGACTCCAGCCAATCTGTGCCGATAGTTGGGTACTGCTTTAACCCACCAGGTGGGCTGTAGCGGGGGTCCAGGATGGTGACCTTGTTGCCATGTAGCAGTGAAAGATTGCGGGCCTGCTCGAACTCACCAGCAGCATAGTTCCAGATTTGAGGCACAAAGGTACCGATAGTATCGCTGTAATAAAACTCGAGGGCATCTAGACCTGCGCCTCCAAGATCCCCTGGCGTAGTGGTCCAGGTCAAGCCGCCGTCAAAGGATCGCCGCTGGTAAAGGTTATAGTGATCGTTGCCAACCGAGTTCGCCTTCCAGTTGGGTGACCAGGCGTACATCATCATGACCATATCGCCGTATACGAAACCGCGGTGGCCTTTAGCGACATCGTACGGGTTCTCCCAGGATTGGTCGTCCAGGTCGTTGTCGCCTTCGCAGCCGTCTATGTCCGCGACACCGTCACAGTTACGCCATTCCAGCACCTTGGGGAATTTATCCAGGTCCACATATATGCTGCCGTCTTCCGAAACGGGGAAGTCCATCGCGCAATCATCGTTTCCGGTACCAGTGGTGCAGGTCTTAATGGTGGTGCCGGAGATGTTGATAGCTGGCGACATGCACAGACCTTTCAGGTAGTTCGAGTTAGAGCTGTCGGTGTAGAGCCATTCGTCGCATTCCATATTTTCGAATGCGAACGGGTTATCAACTGCGGGGTCGAAGCTATAAGGTACTATCAGGCGACGCAGCATAATATCAGCTGGACCACCCTGCCAGATGACGCCCTGCTTGTAGATCAATATCCCGGCGAGGCCACTCTGGTTGATTTCCGTATTGGTTATATTGGGGATATTATTCAGGGTCAGAGCAAAACGGCGTGCAATCTCGGTCAGGAAGTACTCATTACCGGTTTCCAGGTCGATCTGGGTGTCGAAGAATTCGCCGTGTCCAGGGCAGGTTATGGCAGGATTCATGGCCTCGTAGGATGGGAACCAATCGCTGCATTTGGCCGGCTGGTTGATCATACCGCCCTGCTGGACAACATACGGAGCGGAATCAACGGCATCCAATGTGGTATTGACGTGGAGATTATACGGTTTAGCATAATCGAAGGAGTAGTACCACATATCCTTCCCAATATCAACTGGATCATACGTAACACTATCTACTTCTGCTGTAGTACCAAGCGCTTTAGTTTCCTCAGCCGCCAGGCTTAGCCAGGCGCTGGCATCAGGCACCCCATCACCATCATGATCGGGTGCTCCTGGTGGTGTGTAGGGCTTGATCACCATACGCACACGAGTGGAGCCAACACGCCCGATCATCCAACGTCCATCCTCTGTGACGCAAATATCCAACGTGGTTCCGCCGGGGTTGGTCCATTGCACTGTGGAAGCGCAGAAGTCAGCACCCGATTGCGGCTCGCTCAGTCCATCGAAGAAAGCTGTGATGTTGAGGTAATTAAGATCGTCAATACTATCAAAATCCATCCAACAGTATGGATCCTCCGGCTGTTTTAATCCGGCGGTCGCTCGGCACATATCATTGTCAGTCAGGCGGACCGGCATGGCCATCGGCACGTAAGGCTTAGGCCTGTCCATTGCGGCGCCCTTTAAGGCCTCGTATTCCTCGATCAGAATTGCTGCCCCATCATCATCCTTTACATAGTCAAAATCTGGAAAGGTGATGTATGAGTACCAGATGTCCGTCTTGGCATTAGCTATTGCACCGGACCAGCCCTCTCCAGGGCCAAGGCCTTTCCCGGGACGAAGGCCTTCAGGGTCCTCCTGCCAGGTAAGGGCGCAACCAGCGTTTTTGGCGCAGTCGACGGCCGGCAGGTTGGCGTCCCGCACGCCTGAGGTAAGCCGCTCGGGAGTGGTCCAGACGATGTGGCTTACTTCTTGGGCCTCTGCAGTCTTTGGGTCATCACCGGGCAGTAGCTTACCGCGTGCTGTCCAGATGCAGGAGTAGGGGATCTCACCTACTTCAGGCCATCCCTGCTCTGTGTAGTCAACAGAGCCCTGGCGACCTGCAACGCCAAAGAAATCGTACAGGTACAGGGCGTTTTTACCCCATATCTCTTCCAGATCGCTAAAGTAGGTCGTGTTATTTTCTGGAACAAGGGAATAGAGTGGGAAGCCACTCTGGCAGTACTTGGAGGCCCAGACTGCAAGGATCTTGTCTTCAGCCACCTGGTGGACGAGTGCATGCACGCCGCCAGGATAAACCTCTCCATTCTCCAGCGTGAAGGAGGACAGGTTTGCCGAGCGCGATAAGTTCTCTGTGCGCCAGCTAGTGCCGTCATCCAGCGAAATGCCCACAAAAGCATCGTAAGCACCAAGGACGATCCCTCCGGCGACGGTCATCTCCTCACCCGTTATCGTTTCATGCCCAATCTCGTCGATATAAACTGATACCAACGGCTTGGCGTAGTTACGGGGTTCATATCCAACAGTACCATCCATAAGGGTGTAATTGTCAACCGGACCTACTGCTCCAGTCGACGATTGAGCCGGCACGTAGAAGTCCATCATGTAAATGGCGGCTTTCTCGGTCTCTCCCTCGGGGGTCTTAGAGACGTTACGCCGGAACAGAATGCCGTCTTCGGCCAGCGCCAGCCCGGTTACCATGGCCAGCGCCAGCAGCACGACCAGGCTATAGATCAAGGTTTTGTTGATCTTCATTTTGCTTCTCCTTTCGAATGCTTAAATGCAAATAATGGATCCTGTTTTCGATTTTTTGCTTCTCTCATAGCCGTTTTCCTTTTCTGGGCGCGGCCTGCCCGATCCGTATGGCTGCGCTCATTCTGTATGTGTGTCCTCCTCGTTTAGGTGGTTCAGGTAATGCGGCAGGTCCATGCGAACCCATTTGCTCAGGCTTGGGTTGGGCGCCAGGGAAGGCGGCTCCCCGGCCTGTTCCTCCAGGTAGGCCACCAGCGAGGGCAGGTCCACAAAGAAACGTGTCTTGCATGAAACGATGTCCTGCAGCGAGCAGCGCCATTCTTCTTCGATGCTCTCTCGCCACATCCTTAAGATAAAAGATTGGTATTCCGGGTAGTTTATGTTCATGGCGTGTGGTGAAATGCGCTTGCATTCTGGTGGGATTAACTGTATTATTACAAGTAGACGTGACCAGTATGTGATACGGGTGTGAATTAACCGTGAAATGCTGGCGGTCCCCATGCAAATAGAGGAAGTTCGAACATTGAGGCCAGGATGGCGCGTCTTTCCATCTATCTTTTAGGGACCTTCCAGGTCCGCTTGAAGGAACAGCTCGTTACAAATCACCTTCGCACAGAAAAAGAACGCCTGCTCCTGGCCAATCTGGCCATGGAAAGGCACCGCCCACATTCCCGCGAGGGGCTGGCCGAGCTGTTCTGGCCCGAGCGCCCGGAGGGCGTGGCCCGCACCAACCTGCGCCAGGCCCTGATGGGCGTGCGGCGCACGATTGGGGACCGAGTCAATACCTCCCCCTTCCTGACCCTGAGCGAGGGATCGATCCAGTTCAACCCCCCATACCCCTATTGGATCGACACAGACGCCTTCCAGGCATGCTTCCAGGCAGTCCAGGCTCACTCGCACGAGAACGTCGAATCCTGCGAGACCTGCATAGGGCATTACAAAGAAGCCGTGGCGCTGTACCGGGGCGAATTCCTGGCGGATATCACCCCCAGCGGTAATCCAAACCTGATCGAATGGGTGGCTTTCCACCGCGAGCAATACTTCCGCTACCTGCTGACCGCTCTGCAACATTTGACCGCCTATTACCAGGCGCGCGGCGAATTCGAGAGCGCCTATAGCTACGCCCGACAGCAGGTAAGGATGGCGCCCGTGGAAGAGAGCGCCCACCGCCAATTGATGGCCCTGTTAGCCAGCACCGGACGGCGCTCGGCAGCCCTGGAACAGTACCAGACCTGCAGGCGCGTCCTGTGGGAGGAACTAGGCGTCGAGCCCGCCCGAGAGACCGAGGTGCTGTATGAGCGTATCAAGCAGGGACAGGCGGTCGAGTTTACACCCTCCAGACCTAAGGCGCCCTCCACGCCACGCCTGACCGCCTTTGTTGGGCGTGAGGCGGAGCTCCAGCGCATGGACAGCTGCCTGGCGGACAGCAGTTGCCGACTGCTGACGTTGGTGGGTGTTTCCGGGGTAGGCAAGTCACGCCTGGCCTTGCAGATTTCCAACCAGTACGAGGCGCGCTTCCGGGACGGGGCCTGGTTTATGGAGGTGGCCTCGACTGCCAACCAAGAGCAGCTCATCCGCATCATAGCAGCATATATGGGCTTGCAGTTCAGCGGGGGGAGCAGCGAGCGGGAACAGCTGTTCGAATTCGTCTTTCCTATGGAGACTTTGTTGATCCTGGACGGATTCGACCGGCTGGTGGGACACCCTGGATTCGTTTTGGACTTGCTGGAAGCCTGCCCGCAGGTGAAAGTGCTGCTGACTTGCCGGCAGCGACTGAATTACCAATCCGCCTGCCTATTCGACCTGCGTGGCTTACCCTATCCAGATGACCTTTCCGTCCCAAACCCGCTCGAGTTCCCGAGCGTGCAGCTCTTCCTCAACCGCGCCCAGCGCAGCCGGGCTGGTTTCAGCTTCACACAGGAAAATATAGAATACGTCATCCAAATCTGCCAGCTAACCGACGGTAACCCTTTGGCGCTCGAGCTGGCGGCCTCGCGCCTGCGCGAATTCAGCAGCAAGCAGATCACTAACAGCCTGCACCAGGATTTGAAGCTATTAAAGACCTCTCTGCGGGACCTGCCTGACGTGCAGCGCAGCATGACAAGCGCGCTGGACCAATCCTGGAATATGCTCACAACAGAGGAGCAGGACGCATTCCGGAAGCTGTCTCTACTCGGTGAGCAGCATTTCAACCAGGAAGAAGCCGTACAGGTGACCGGCGCAACGCCATCCGTGCTGGCGGCGCTGGTGGATAAAAGCATGTTGCACGAGGGAGACAAGCGGGAGTACCATCTTTGCCCGCTCTTGAAGCTCTTCTCAGCACAGAAGATGGCGGACGAGCTGGAAGATACTTTATTGAATGGCTCGAACTTTACTGCGGAGAAGAACCTGAAGCTGGCCCACGATAACCTGACCAACCTGCCAAGCCGGGAGTTGTTCTGGGACCGGCTGGAACACAGCCTGGCGCAGGCCCGGCGAACACCGAAGCTGATGGCTGTTTTGCGTATAGACCTGCATCCATCTCAGAGTATGTCCGAGAGCCTTGGCGCCAGTGTCAGCAGCCAGCTATTACGCAAGGCGGCGACGCGCCTGGCAGGCTGCGTGCGGACCAGCGATACCGTTTCCCGGTTAGGGCGGGATGAATTCGGGGTGCTGCTCGATCCGATCGCCAGCCCGGCGGATGTCCTGCTGGTGGGGGAAAAGATCCTGGCGTCGCTGGATGAGCCCTTCCATATAGAAGGCGGGACTTATTTCGTCATTCCCAGCATGGGCGTGAGCGTCTATCCAGAAGACGGCGGTGATGGAGAGACGCTCTTGAAGCGCGCCGGTCTGGCGCTGGTACGCGCCCACTCGCGTAGCGCTGACCGCCTGACGACGGCATCTGAGGCTTATGGCCAGGGGGTAAAACCCGCTTGATTTACTGCTTTCTACGGGCGTAGAGCACGGCTATATACAACCCACCCGCGGCCAGCCCGGCCGATACGAACCAGATCAGCGCGTTGTTACCGCTTTCCGGAGAGACTTCCGGGCCAGGAGGCGGGGCGGTGGCTGCCAGGGTCGGGGTACGGGTAGCGGTCGGGGATGGAGAGGTGGTTGGAAGGGGTGTAGGCGTTGGCGGCCCCGGAGTTGGGGTGAGGGTGGCAGGCGGGGTTACCTGCAAGAGTATCTTTTGCTCAGGTTGTAGGATCGAAGAACTGTTCAAACCGTTCCAGGACATCAAATCGAACATGTTGACTTCATAAAGGTCCGCGATCCAGGACAGTGTCTCGCCGCTGCGGACAGTGTGGTAGTATTTCCCATCGCTTTGCGGAGTCAGCTTCTCGATGGGAGTCAGTGGGCGTGGGGTTGGGCTGGGGGTTACATGGCCGGGGTGGATGAGCAAGATTTGCCCGATCTGCAGAGGCCAGTCCTCTTGCAGGCCATTCAAGGATAGGAGCCTCTCGATGGTTGTGTTATAGGCCTGGGAGATGGTGCTGAGGGTCTGGTAGGGCTGAACGGTGTGGATGATCTTTCCATCTGCATCTGGCGTGCTGGCCAGGATCATCCCGACCGGGGTAGGGGTGGCGTAGCCCTCTGTGTTCTTCCCGGGGATGAACAAGGTCTGCCCGGGCTGCAGCTTGGATTCGCGCGAGATATTGTTCCAGATTTCGATATCCCGGATGGTGATCTGGTAGGCCACCGCGATGGCCCAGAAGGACTGGCCCGGCTCGACCAAGTGGAAAACCTTGCCTTCTTCGTCAGGCTCTGCGATCTTGACTGGCACGATCAATTGAGAAATGCCGGGTTGCCTGGGCGGGTTTGGCGCCGAGGTGTTCCCTCCAGGTGGGACGTACTCCCCGCAGGATTTCCCAGCGATATAGGCGGCCTGCAAAACATAGTAGGTCATGCCGTTGGCAGATTTTGCGGTCCCCGCGCCTACATGGCAGTAGGCCGGATTGACGGCCGGGATCATATGCGACTCATCCGCCCAAACCACCATGATCTCGTCGATGGTGTGGTTGCTGCCGACGGCGAAATTCTCCGTCGCCCACACCTTGGAGCCGCCCCCATACCCGGCGGCTGACAGTCGCCCGGATACATCCCCGATATGCCAGGACATCTGGTTGGCGGCCATGATCTCAGCCGTGGCCTGGGCGACGGCATTAATAATGGGATCCTCCACCAGCGCCGGATGCCCGTAGGACATCCGCAAGGTGTTCATGGCAATGATCAGCTCATAAGCGCTGACTCCCCCAGATTGCGCTGGAATGCGCACAGGAGCGGAAGCCAGGGCAGGGACTCCAAGCCCGGGTAGGAAAGATAGCAACAGGGAGATCAGGGTCCAGAAGCTGAACAGCTTTTTCTTCACGGGGCAATTATAACGGTTCAAAGCAGGATCGGAGATAAAAATATCCGGATCGGCAGGCATGCCAGAGGTACTTGCTGATAAAATAATACCATTCTACCTCCCGGCCGCATCTCGGTGCAGAGAGAGTTGATTCACCAGGCCCCAGGCCTGGCAAAGATGGGAAGAAGGCATATGGACATTGGGTTATACCGGCAGTACCTGGAGGAATACGTCCAGGAAGCGATCGAAAACAGCAACGCGACAAAAGATGGAATTTTAAACTACTTGCGCAACAAGCAAGGTCCGGGCTTCTTCTCGCGGCACAAGACCGAGAAAAAGCAGGCGTTGCAGGACGCCACGCAGGCCTTTGAGGAGCACCGGCACTGGCCGTTGGATATCACGCTTTCCCATTTAGGGGTGAACGCCAGGATACCTGAAAATAAGCGTTAACATGCTTGGGGGATAATTACCAGTACCCCGAGAGCTGGCAAAGGAGGCAGGATGATATCACTACCTATGGCCTTACGGCT
>CAZAQS010000108.1:0-15215 GCA_964486825.1 uncultured Anaerolineaceae bacterium
AGTATTATCTGTAGGGGATGGTCCATTCCAGGACAAGTGCATCGATAGGATGCGCACCTACCAGTCCATGGGATCCACCATCGTTATCGTATCTCACAGCATGCCAATCATCGAGGCTTTCTGCAGCCGGGCGCTTCTGCTTGACCATGGGCATGTCGTGGCAGCTGGAGATGTGAAGGATGTCGTATCTCAATATGCCGTCTCCTGAGATTTCGTGACTTATTCAAGCCTCACGCTGCTTTGATGCAAAAAAGGATATTGTTTTGCCGGTCTAATCCATTAGCACCTGACCCGCGCGTGGAGAAAGAGGCGAAAGCTTTAACACGGGAGGGATATCGGGTCAGGGCATTAGGTTGGGACCGTTCCGGCGCCCTTCCAACGGAAGAAGTATTGGATGGCGTCCCAATTACCCGTCTACCAATCAGGGCAGACTTTGGTAAGGGAATCAAGAATTTCCCACAGCTCTTCCGCTGGCAAGTGCACCTGCTCTTGTGGTTATTTCGCCATCGAAATGAGTACGATATCATTCATGCCTGTGATTTTGACACCATCTTACCGGCATTTATGCTCAAGAAGTTGGCGCGTAAAGTGGTGGTTTACGATATTTTCGACTTTTACGCTGATCACCTGCGCTCCACGCCAGTGAGTATAAAAAAAATCATACGGGCAGTGGATATCTGGGTGATCGGCAGGGTAGATGCGCTCATCCTGGTGGATGACGCCCGCCGTGAACAGATTGTAGGTGCGAACCCTCGCCGGGTGGAGGTAGTCTATAATAGCCCCGAAGACTTGAACGATTTACTGCCAGAAGAAAAAGATGCCAAAAGGGATGGCTCGCTTTCCTTGGCATATGTGGGCCTGCTACAAGTTGAAAGGGGCTTACTGGAGCTACTAAAAGTGATCGAGAGGCGCCCCGATTGGAGTTTGCACCTGGCTGGATTTGGAGGAGACCAGGATGAGATCCTGGCTGCCGCCGCCCGCCTAACGAATGTCCGATGGTATGGGCGTATCCCGTATGATCAAGCCCTGGAGCTCAGCAAAACTGCAGATGTGCTCTTTGCTACTTATGATCCTCGTATCCCCAACCATCGTTATTCCAGCCCGAACAAAGTGTTCGAGGCCATGATGTTGGGCAAGCCTATCGTCGTAGCCAGGAATACAAATATGGACCGAATTATCGAGCAGGCGGATTGTGGATTGGTGGTTGAATATGGGGATGTGTCTGATCTGGAGGCTGCCCTGGTGAGTTTATGCGAGGATGAAGGTTTGTATCGCCGGTTGGCCAGAAATGCGCGCAATGCTTATTTGAGCAGTTACAGTTGGTCCAAGATGGAAGATAAGCTGATCCGTTTATACCAGTCAGTGGGAGGCAACCCCTGAGAACGGGGATGAGAAAAATCCTGCTGGCAGCCAACACGGATTGGTATCTCTATAATTTCCGCTTATCCTTGGCAAAGTATATGCGCGAAAAGGGCTATGAGATCGTCCTGGTATCCCCCTCCGGACGGTTTGTCCCTAAGCTACAGCAAGAGGGCTTCAAATGGATCGAATGGGGGGTCGGCAGGCAGACGCTCGCACCGTGGACGGAGGTGCAGGCCATATCAAAGCTGGTGGGCATTTATTCTAGAGAAAGGCCGGACCTGGTCCATAATTTTACTGTCAAGCCCGTTTTGTATGGCTCCTTCGCGGCTCGATTAGCGGGTGTTTCTGGTATCGTAAGCTCGGTCACCGGTTTGGGGTACGTCTTTCTCAGGCAAGAAGCCAAACCACGCTCGATCCGCCAGGTGGTTAAGACTCTTTATCGCCTGGCATTCTCACCTAACCGTTCCGCAGTGATATTTGAAAACGAAACCGACCGGCAGTACTTTATTCGGGAAGGACTGGTGCCAGCGGAGAGAACCTGCTTGATTGCAGGCGTGGGCATCGATACGGACCATTTCACCCTGCTGCCAGAGCCGCAGGGCTTGCCTGTGATCGTCCTTCCCGCTCGTATGTTATGGGACAAAGGAGTGGGGGTGCTGGTAGAGGCAGCCCGAATACTGCATGCCAAAGCTCAGGTACGCGTGGCTTTGGTGGGAGAGCCGGATATGGGAAATCCGGCTGCGGTCGAGCAGGCCGTGTTGAAAAGCTGGTCTGAGGAGGGTGTGATCGAATGGTGGGGTTGGCAGGAGGACATGCGTGAGGTATACAAACAGAGCCATATCGTGACGTTGCCGTCGTTGGGGGAGGGAGTGCCTACTGCCTTGCTTGAAGCCGCGGCCTGTGGTCGGCCGATCGTAGCTACCGACGTTGCAGGATGCAGAGATGTAGTGGTTCACGGCCGAAATGGCTTGCTTGTACCGATTAACGATCCGCCAGCTTTATCTGAAGCGTTTGAAAGGCTTATCCTGGATCCCGAACTGCGCGCCAGGATGGGCGAGGCGGGTCGCCAGATCGTCCTCGAAAAATACACCAGCTCAAGGGTCAACGCGGCTACATTAGAGGTATACGACGAACTCCTACAAGCAAACGTACTTTCTGGAGTGAAGGGTTAACCACATGTCGTTTCTTACCTTCAGAGTGATCTTCGCTGCCGCCTTCCTCTCTCTGTTATTAGGGCCTTTTTGTTATTGGTTGAGCTGTCGTCTGCATTTACTAGATGTGCCTGGAAGCAAGCCTCACAAGCTTCATCACACTGCCGTCCCCATCGCAGGTGGGATCGTCATTTTTTCGACGGTAGTCCTGGTTGGAATTATCGGCGAAGTTTTACAACTACCTGACGTCTGGCCAATCCTGGTACCGGCAGGCATTATCTTCGCCTTTGGTTTGCTAGATGATGCAAAAGGCCTATCTGTACTTTGGAAATTATCTGGGCAAGCACTGGCAACAATCCTGCTCATCCAATTAGGAACCCAGGTTTTGCTTTTTCAAATCAACTGGTTGAATATCGCGGTAACCTTTCTCTGGATTGTTGGGATTACCAACGCCTATAACTTTGTGGACAGTATGGATGGGTTGGCTACCGGCCTGGCTGGGCTGGCGGCAGCTTTCTTCATGCTGGTCACGTTTGATTCAGGCCAGATTGAGCTGTCTTTGTTTAGTGCAGTTCTACTCGGGGCTTGTGTTGGCTCGTATTTTTATAATTCAGCCCCCGCCCGTTTCTTTCTTGGGGATTCGGGGTCTCAATTCCTGGGCTTTGGCCTGGCTTCCCTGGCAATCGCTTATACACCCGATGGATTTCTGCGCAGCCAATCCTGGTTTATCCCGATCCTGCTGGTCGGAGTACCGGTTTTCGATACAGTATTGGTCGTCGTTTCGCGGTTGCGTCGCAAGCAGCCATTCTACATGGGGAAACTCGACCACACGTACCACCGCCTAGTTGCCCTGGGTTTAGCTTCAAGCCGGGCCATCGTGACCATGCATCTGGCAGCGCTATTATTGGGCTTCCTGGCATTTATCGCCTTACCACTACCTCCGGTACAGGGAAATTTAATCTTCTTCTTCTGTTTCCTGACCGGGATTGGGCTTATCATATACCTGGATAGGAAAACATGGTGGCCTTGAAAGAATATTCTCCCCTCGATACCTTTCAAAACGTGCTCAATCATTGGTGGTGGATTGTCCTGCTAGCTCTCATAGGCGGAGGGGTTGGTTGGATCATCCATCGATTGCAGCCGCCCATCTATGAAGCCAGAGCGGTGTTGACAGTGATGATCGATTATTCGCAAACAGGGCCTCTTACCGAGTACGATCAAGATCATATGATAGGCATCGTGAGGGCGGTCGTTCTATCAAAAGATGTCATCGATCAAGTGGATTTTGAAGCCCAGGAGCGGGAAATTACAATCGAAAGGCCTGAGTACATGCACACGATCTTCCTTGAGCGCAGGCATTCCGTTCTGGAGTTGATCGTTCGAGGGACAAACCCCCAGGGCGTGTCCGACCTGGCCAACCTCTGGGCAGACATCGCCTACCAGACCCTGGTCGATGCGCAGCACTATGCCGTCCAGGCGCGCGTGCTGCGTGGGCAATTAATTGCTTTAGAGAAATGTCTGCAACTACCGGCCGTATCCGAAAAACCAGAGGTATGTAGTGAGTTAACTGCTGGTGAAATTCCACTCACAATACAATCGTTGGAACCGCAAGTTCAGGAAGCTGAGACCAAGACTAAGGGGATCATTCCCCCTCTCTCTTTTGAGCTTTCGCAAACAGCAGATGAACCGCAGGCGCCGGTTGCATATGGAGCGAATCTTTTGGCTCTTTCTGGAGCGATGATCGGTTTTGTTGCAGGTGTCGGGGTGGTCTCTGCAAGGGGTAAACTCCCCTAAGATGAGAATGGAAATGCAGGCTCTTCCCCGCCGGAAGATCTTCTCCTCCCAAACAAAGACATATTACCTGGGATTTTGCCAGGTGTTATGGGCAGTGGGGATTATCCTGCTACCGGTTACGAGCCTGCCTCTCCTGGTTCGAATCAGTGGAGCATCCACAGTGGCGCCTCCTTCCAACCTGATTTTTTTGGTGCTCGCCGTGCTCTGGTTGGCGCCATACCTGCTGATGAAAAACAGGATTCCGGCGGAAATAAGGATCTTTCTGATTTTCATTGCAGTTGTGATCCTAACTTGGTTGGCGGCGTTCTTTTTGCCCCTCCCACCTTTCAAAGGCCAGAGCATGTTGTCTAAGGGATCGGATGCTTTTATTACCCTGGCGATGGCAGGGACGACGTATATACTTACTGCCTCCTGGTTATCCAGGAGCCGCTCAAACCTCAAGCTTGCTTTCCTTATGATCAATATCAGTGGGTTTTTAGTCATCGGTTGGTCGTTTTTGCAGGCATATTATATTTTTTTCAACAACAACCTTTATCCGGTATATCTATACGATTTGCAAAGCTTGTTCTCTTCGCGCATCGACGGGTTATTTCCAGACCGGGTTACAGGGATGGCCTACGAGCCTTCCTGGTTGGCGCACCAACTAAATCTGGTGTATCTCCCGGTCTGGTTATCCGCGACGGTCATGGGCTACTCTTCCATTCGCTTCCGAGTGTGGCGTTTTACAATGGAAAACCTGCTTCTGGGCGCAGGCATCATTACCCTTTTTATAACTTTCTCCCGAGTTGGATGGTTGTCTTTTTTTGGCGTTTTGGCTTACCTGGCGCTGGTTTTGAACTTCCGAATCGCTCATAAAGTTCAGGCCTGGGTGGTTTCCCGCGCACAGGTCAAAAGCTCGCTACACCGGATGCTCAAAAATAGCCTGATTATTGCGTTATCCCTGGTTTTCGTGGCGGTTTATGCAGCAGCGTTGTTGGGCTTCCTTAAATTTGGATCTCGTTTTGAGCCCCGCTTGCAGAGATTTTTCAACGATCCGTTTTCTGCCGGGGGAATATACGAGGTTGCCAACCAGCTGGCCTTTGCGGAGAGGTTGGTCTTTTGGTCGACTGGCTGGGAGATCTTCAATAACCATCCTTTCCTTGGGGTGGGATTGGGCAATGCTGGCTTTTATTTCCCTGAAAAAATGCCCGCCTTCGGGTGGGCTTTATGGGAGGTATCCCAGGTGTTTTATTATCATGGTTACCTCCCCAATATCAAAAGCTTATGGGTGCGGGTCCTGGCAGAAACAGGTATATTGGGATTCTCGGTATTTCTGGTTTGGAATTATATACTTTGGCTTTCAGGACGCCTGGCGAGATCCATGAAAGACCCGGTCATTAAGATGGCAGGCTTGATGGGCCATTTTCTCTTAGTTGCTTTCATCATCGAAGGTTTTAGTGTTGACTCTTTTGCCTTGCCCTATTACTGGTTTTCGGCAGGCATCCTTTCCGCGGGAGCCTATCTGGCACGCAAGGAAATAGGAAGTAAAGGTCAGGGGGTAACAACGTATGAGTAAATCATTTGGGATACCGTGTATCCTTCTGACTTTTTTTGGGATCCTATTATGCTGCCTAGTACTGGTGTTTAGCGGAGTGGTAGGGTATTTATGGTATACCGAAACACCTCTGGATACCACAAACGTGACCGTTCAATCCCGTCCGCTTGAGCCAACCTTTACTCCAAAAGTGATTCGGGTCACACCAACTGCTCCGGTACCAGGCACTCCGGAACCTGTCCCTGGTAGGACAGCCTCTCAAGCCACTCCAGTCCCCGAACTATACTCCCACGAAACCCTGATGACGCTCGAGGATGTAATCATCCCGACGAATGATATGCGAGAGATGGCGCGCCGCCTGAAAGGTATCCAGAATATACCATTGACCGTTGAGCCACCACTCGAAGAGCGATCGGTTGGCGAACAGAAAATATTCTGGGCAACGAATGTGGATTCAAATAAACCTTTTCAAGTGGAGGCTACGTTGCGTTATGTGACGGATCATCTCTACTTTTGGATCGAGGACGGAGTACGTTATCGAGAAGAGGACCTGCGGGAACTGGCAGAGACCTTCGAGCACTCCATCTACCCTACTACCAGGGAGTTTTTTGGGAGTGAATGGACTCCGGGCGTGGATGGCGACCCGCACCTGTATATCATGTATGCAAGAGGCTTAGGCCGGAACCTGGCAGGATATTTCTCATCAGCAGATTCTTATCATCCTTTGGCTCATCCGTATTCCAATCTTCATGAAATGTTCTTTTTGAATGCGGATGTCCTACGTTTGGATGATCTGTTTACCTATGGTGTCCTGGCTCACGAGTTCCAGCATATGATCCACTGGCACCAGGATCGAAATGAAGCTTCCTGGCTAAATGAGGGCTTTTCTGAGCTGGCTGCATTCTTGAATGGGTACTATCGAGGTGGCTTTGATAAACTGTATGCCAGTAATACATCCATCCAGCTAAACGACTGGCCGAATGACGCTTCGATAACTGCACCCCACTACGGCGCCAGCTTCCTCTTTGTCAACTACTTTTTGGGCCGGTTTGGAGAAGATCTGACCAGGGCCCTGGTAGCTCATCCGGATAATGGCCTGGTAAGCGTCGACAGTGTATTGAGAGAAAATGAGATCCTCGATCCGGATACGGGCGAATTGATTGGAGCGGATGATGTCTTCATGGATTGGGTGATTACTTCTTTCCTGAACGATGATAGCGTTGAGGATGGCAGGTATACCTACCATATTTATCCAGAGGCGCCTCAAGCAAAAGAAACGGAAAATATCAGTAGCTGCCCGGTAGAGGATGAAACCCGGGATGTTCTTCAATACGGGGTGGATTATATTCGAATCACATGCCGGGGAGATTTCGTGCTGAATTTCGAAGGCTCGGTAATTACCAGCCTCGTTCCGGCAGATCCACGCTCGGGGACTTATGCCTTCTGGTCAAATAAAGGCGATGAATCGAATATGACCCTTACCCGCCATTTTGACCTGCGGGATATCCGTGGGCCATTGACCCTCTCATACTGGACATGGTATGACATCGAAAAAGACTACGATTATGTATATGTCTCTGCCTCCAGGGACGGAGAAAGATGGAATATCCTGACAACCCCCTCTGGGACCGATGAAAATCCGGCTGGCAACAGTTATGGTTGGGGATATAACGGCCTCTCAGGAGGAGGGCCTAAGTGGATCCATGAGTTCGTGGACATCTCTCGCTATGCGGGCAAAGAAGTCTACTTGCGCTTTGAGTACGTAACGGATGCTGCAGTCCATGGAGAGGGCTTCCTTTTGGATGATGTTGGGATCCCGGAAATGGGGTATTTTACTGATTTTGAGGAGGACGATGGTGGTTGGGAGGCGGAAGGGTTCGTCCGGATCCAAAACATCTTGCCGCAAACCTACGCATTGGCCTTGATCTCCCTGGGTGAGGAGGTCTCGGTGGAAACGATAGAAGTCACAAATGACATCAGCGCAGAGATCCCAATTCAGATTGGGGAGGATGTGGAAGAAGTTATTTTGGTGGTAAGCGGTACAACCCGCCATACTAGACAACCTGCACCTTACCGGTTTAGCATCTTGCCCTGATACAGGTGAAGCTGTGTATCTAGAGATACTTTCGAGTAGAAGCAATTGATGATAAAAAGCCGGGTCCATGAGCCCGGCTTCTTGTTTTAATTCCTGTTGCGAAATGTTTAATTCTTACGCGGCGCTCGTAAAGCAGCCAGTTCCTGTTCCAGCTCAGCCCTGCGGCTGGCGGCGGCAGTCTTTACCTCGATCTGCATTTGCTGGTACTTTTGCTGCATCTGCTGGCGGACCTCATCGCCTGATGCCGGTGCGAGCAGCAGCCCCAGTACACCACCGATTAAGCTGCCGAGCGTAAAACCAGAGAGAAAACTTAACCCACGTTGCATAATGACCTCCTCCTTCACAAGTGTTTTGTTTCTCTAAAATTATCCACCTGGAACCCGGTGATTCTTTGATTAATTGGCCCCAGTATATTCAGGTAGAGTAGATGAATATTATAATGTGTATCCCGCTTCTGGTGAACCGATTATTGTAGGTTAAGGGAGGTTAAATGATTGACCCGCATCTACCGCTGATCGATTTACACAGGCACCTGGATGGGAGTGTCAGGTTGGAAACTATCCTTGACCTGAGCCGCCAACACGGCCTTCATCTCCCGGCCTGGGAGATCGAGCGCTTGCGCCCGCATGTGATCGTTACAAGCCCCCAACCCGGGGTGATGGCTTTTATTGAGAAGCTCGGCTGGATGACTGGAGTGCTTGTGGACTACGATGCCTGCCGGCGGATCGCTTATGAAAGCGTCGAAGATGCTTTCATCGAAGGTATACATTACATTGAGCTACGTTTTAGTCCCTGGTTTATGTCCTTGCCACACCAGCTCGATCCCACAAAAGTTGTGGAAGCGGTAGGGCAGGGAGTTCGCCTGGCAGCCCTGGCTACCGGGATGCAGGTGAACTTGATCGGTATACTGAGCCGCACGTATGGCCCAGAGGTAGCCTGGCAGGAGCTGGAAGCGTTGCTTCAGTACCGTAAATTTCTGGTAGCAATAGACCTGGCTGGAGATGAGGAGAATTTCCCGGCTGAGTTGTTTATGGAACATTTTCAGAAAGCCCGGCAAGCAGGTCTCCAGGTGACCGCTCATGCGGGGGAAGCAGATGGCCCAAACAGCATCTGGAAGGCCATCCAGGTTTTGGGGGCTACCCGCATCGGGCATGCTGTTCGGGCTGTGGAGGATCCAAAATTGATCCAGTATATGAAAGAGCAGCGTATCGGTATAGAAGCGAATCTGACCAGTAACCTCCAGACCAGCGCGGTTAAGGATTATGCCAGTCACCCTTTAAAGCAGTTTATCGAACTCGGCTTGCTGGCGACGATTAACAGTGATGACCCCGGAGTGAGTGGGATTAATTTACAGCATGAATATGAAATAGCCGCCCCGGCAGCGGGCTTAAGCCAGGACCAGATCCGGCAGGCTCAAGTAAACGCCCTGGAAGTAGCGTTCTTGTCAGCGGAGGAAAAGCAAGCCCTGCTCGATGTTGTGAGCGTTTAGTATAGTAAAGATGATTCGATGTTCTTCCAAGGGCCTTGCTATTTTTCGGATTTTCTATGATAATCGATATGCTGGGCGGATCCGCTGGACCGGCACAGCAAAAATTGAATAAACCTAAGAACCTTGAAATTCACTCTGGCCCCTACCTATCAAATTTTCTCAGGAGGGTACCATGTCTACCACAATTTCTTCATCTACGACTGCGCAAAAAACACAAAAAAAAGTGACCACGCAGGATTTCCGCGTTAAGAAGCAACGCGGCGAGCGGATCACGATGCTGACGGCATACGATTACGCTACCGCGCTTGCTCTCGACCAGGCGGGGATCGACTCAATCCTGGTCGGCGACTCGTTAGGCATGGTCGTCCTGGGTTATGAGAACACCCTGCCCGTTACCATGGAGGACATGCTTCACCATTGCAAAGCAGTATCGCGCGGCGCCCGGCGGGCGTTACTGGTTGGAGATATGCCGTTTATGTCTTACCAGGTATCAGCAGAGAAAGCGGTTGAGAACGCCGGCAGGTTCCTCCAGGAAGCCGGAATGGACGCGGTCAAACTGGAAGGGGGGCGAGAACGGCTGGACGCAATCCGCGCAATTGTTTCCACGGGGATACCCGTCATGGGTCACCTCGGCCTCACTCCCCAGAGTGTGCACCAATTAGGGGGCTTCCGTCCACAGGGGAAAAGCGCGCTTGCAGGCAAGCGATTGTTGGAAGATGCTTTGCTGCTTCAAGAGGCGGGCTGCTTCAGTATCGTTCTGGAATCCGTCCCGGCGCGCCTGGCGGATCTGATCTCGCAGCGCCTGCAAATTCCAACGATTGGGATTGGGGCAGGAGCAGCTTGTGACGGGCAAGTGCTGGTGACGCATGATTTGCTGGGTCTTTTCGAGCGCTTCACACCCAGGTTCGTGAAAAGGTACGCTGAGCTGCGTAATGAGACCTTAGCGGCATTCTCCACTTATATCGACGAGGTGTCCAAGGGGATCTTTCCGTCGGAAGAACACAGCGTAGAGATGTCGGATGATGAATGGGTGGCTCTTCTGTATGAATTAGAGGACAAGGGATAGAAATGGCTACTTCGTTTCCACACGTCGTTATCGCCGGGACTGGAGCAATGGCCTGCCTGTTCGGGGCCCGGTTATCCGCTGCAGGTGTGCCGGTTACATTAATGGGTACATGGGTGGATGGTCTCAAAGCGCTGGGGAGGGATGGCGTCCGGGTAGTCGAACCGGATGGGCGAGAGAGCGCCTATCCCATCAGAACTACCAGTGATCCGAGCAAGGTCCAGAAGAGCCATCTGGCATTGGTTTGCGTCAAATCCTGGCAAACGGAACGAGCTTCCCGCCAACTTGCTGGTTGCCTGACCCGTGAAGGGGTGGCTCTGACCCTCCAAAATGGGATGGGAAATTTTGAAATTTTGGGTAACTTGCTTGGATCCCAACGGGCTGCGTTGGGGACGACGACCGCTGGGGCAAATATGCTCGCCCCGGGTGTCGTAAAAACCGGCGGCGAGGGGGTAATCAGCCTGGAAGACCACAGGCGCACCCGCCTTCTGAGAGAGCTATTTTCATCTTCTGGCTTTGCCGTGCAGACGGTGGCAGATCCAGTCGAATTGTTATGGGGCAAACTGGTCATCAATGCCGCGATCAATCCGTTAACGGCCTTGTTAAATATCCCGAATGGAGAACTGCTGCAAAGGCCGCAGGCGCGTTCTTTGATGGGAGCAGCAGCCAAAGAAGCGGCTGCTGTAGCTGCAGCTAAGGGAATCAGCTTACCTTATCCTGATCCCGCGGTTGCTGCGGAGAGCGTGGCTGCCAGAACGGCCGTGAACCTTTCCTCCATGCTTCAAGATATCCTACGCGGCTCCCCGACCGAAATAGATGCCATTTCGGGCGCCATCGTCCGAGCGGGAGAAGCAACAGGCTTGCCAGTACCGGTCAACCGTACCCTATGGAGTCTGGTAACGGCCTTGGAAGCAACCCCAGTCAGACCAGCCATGCAGAGCAGACGTAAAATTAAGCGCCAGTTAAAATCCAAATCTCAGGTTCCAGATGGGTATATGGTTAAACAGAACAACCAGGCGCTATGAATTCTGCGAACAGTATTTCCGAATTGAACGCTGCAAGAGCGGAATTGAAGACTCCAGTTGGGCTGGTACCAACGATGGGCTATTTACATGCTGGTCACCTTTCCCTGGTAAAAAGAGCAAGAGATGAGTGTTCCAGCGTCATTGCTAGCATCTTTGTAAACCCTACTCAGTTTGGTCCTCAAGAGGACCTGGAGGCTTACCCGCGTGACCTGGAAAGGGATCTGGCACTGCTAATGGAAGCGGGCGTAGACCTGGTGTGGATACCCGACCAGCAAGTGATGTATCCGCCGCGTTTTCAAACCTGGATTACCGTGGAAGATATCGCTTCCAGGCTGGAGGGGGATATGCGCCCAGGGCATTTCCGTGGAGTAGCGACGGTTGTAGCCAAATTGTTCAATGCAACCACCCCACAAAAGGCGTACTTTGGGCAGAAGGACGCCCAACAGGCAGCTGTGATAAAACGGATGGCGGCGGATTTGAATTTCCCTGTTGAGATCGTTATTTGCCCGATCGTTCGTGAGAATGATGGTTTAGCGATGTCGAGCAGGAACGTTTATCTGAATGCTGAAGAACGCAGGCAGGCGCCGGTCCTTTACAAGGCATTGAGGGCTGGCATGCTTGCCTACCAGGCCGGTGAGAGGTCAGCCGAAGACCTACGGCAGGTAATGAGGAAGGTCCTTTCAGAAAGCCCCCTTGCCAGACCTCAATATGTATCTTGTGCAGACATTGAGACCCTGGTCGAGCTGGAGTGGGTGGAAGAGCGGGCTTTGCTATCCATGGCTGTGTTCTTTGGCAAAACCCGCCTGATCGACAACCTTCTGTTGCCAGCATAACTCCAGGAGATTTCGAGTCCAGGGTATATGACTCTGGCACCCATATTCTATTATTGAGGATAGGTGAATTATGCTGCTTGCAATCGACATTGGCAATACCAATATCACCCTAGGCCTATACCAGGGAGAGAAGCTCGGCCCGCGCTGGCGATTAGCAACCGATCACGAGCGCATGCCGGATGAGTATGCTTTGCAGTTCCTGGGCTTGCTTTCCCATTCAGGTTATTCACCCGAGCATCTGAATGGGATAAGTATGGCTTCGGTTGTGCCGCCGCTGACGGGCAAGATCGTCGAAGCCTGCCGCCGCTACCTGCTGCACGATCCATTTTTAGTGGATGCTGGAGTGAAAACCGGCGTTCGAGTGCGCTACGAAGACCCGCGAGCAGTGGGTGCAGACAGGATTGTGGATGCCGTAGCTGTCCAACGCTTGTATGGTGGACCGGCTTGCGTGGTAGATTTTGGGACCGGGACGACATTTGATGCCATTTCTGAAGAAGGAGATTACCTGGGAGGAGCGATTGCCCCGGGTATTGGCATTGCGGCGGAAGCCCTATTCCTGAGGACGGCCAAGCTTCCCCGAGTGGATTTGAAACGGCCTCCTTCCGCGATCGGGCGAAATACCGTCCATTCTATGCAGTCCGGTCTATTCTTTGGATATGTATCTTTAGTTGAGGGAATGGTCGAACGATTTCGTAAAGAGCTGGGTCCAAGCATGAAGGTGATTGCTACGGGGGGACTGGCTGAAGTGGTCGCTGAAGAAACTCCGGTTATCGACGTGATTGCTCCATGGCTAACCCTGGATGGGTTGCGGATGCTATGGGAACTGAACAAGGAGCAATGAGCGCTCCTGGAAACCGGCCGAATATTGCCCCGGGTTTTGCCTGGTCTACGTGGAGATGCAGGTTCTCTTAATAGAATGTAAGAACGAAGACCTGTTTTCCATGTGGCGGTATAATGGTAGGGGGATGGTTTCAATTGACGTTTATGAAAACAGAAGTAATCCACGCCGAACACCCGATAGCGTTAAATCATGCCGTTGATATTTTGAAACACGGAGGCCTGGTTGCATTTCCTACAGACACAGTCTATGGGCTGGCTTCTCTACCTTTTCAAGGAGAGTATGTAGAGCGTTTATATGTTGCAAAAGGCCGCAATAGTGAAAGGGCAATAGCATTACTTTTGGGGGATCACAAGCAGCTCGAACAGGTTGCCCGTGATATCGGTGAGACAGCGAAGCTTTGGGCGCGAAAATTTTGGCCAGGACCACTGACATTAATTGTTCCCCGCTTAGAGTCGCTTCCGGATGTACTTTCACCCACATCAAGCATTGGAGTTCGAGTACCTGACCATCCCGTTGCGCTGGCCTTGCTAAATATGGTGGGGCCGCTGGCAGTTACCTCTGCCAACCTGTCAGGTTATGAAAATACCAACACCTCTCAAGATGTATTCGACCAGCTTAACGGTAGGATACATTTAATATTGGATGGGGGACGCACTCCGGGTGGTGTACCATCGACTGTGGTTGATTGTACTGTTGAGGATCCGATCGTATTGCGAGAGGGGCCGATCACTCTAGATGACCTGATGAGGGTTTTATCCTGACTTTCTTATCAAATGCTCAGGGAGAGTTCATGGTCTACTTAGTTGTTTCCCTATAATAGTAATTGCATTCTCCTTTTGCTCAAAACCGCCTGCTGGAGTTCGGGCAAACTCCAATACGGCGGTTTGAGTTTTTTAACCCCAATTTTTCTCCAATATTAATAATAACAATTCAATACTTGTTGTTGCTCAGATCTCCGACACAGGCCAGTTTGGCAAAACGTCCATGTCCAACGCATCCCGCTGCCCATACCTGTAACGGAAAAAGCCTGCTCCCGCTATCATGGCCGCGTTATCCGTACATAAGAAGAATGGTGGGATATGCACTGGAATATTTGACCTGAGCAAAAAGGATTTGCGAAGAGCCTGGTTGGCTGAAACGCCTCCCACAACCAGGATGCTCCTGGCGCTATGTTCCGAGGCCGCTTTCGTCGTTTTCGTCACCAATACCTCAACCACAGCATTTTGGAAACTGGCAGCCAGGTCTGGAACGGGCAGGGGGTTGGCAACAGTTTCCAGGCGTCGCACTTCTCGAAGGACGGCTGTCTTCAACCCGCTAAAAGAAAAGTTCCATGTTCCTTCCAGGCGAGCCTGTGGAAAGTCAAAAGCCTGTTGGTTCCCTTTTTCTGCACTCTCCTGGATGGCTGGACCGCCAGGGTAGGGCAGCTTGAGTAAACGAGCGACCTTGTCGAAAGCTTCGCCAGCTGCATCATCCAACGTGCCCCCGAGGCGGCGATACTTTAGGTGGTCTGTCATTAGAACAAGCTCTGTGTGCCCTCCCGAGACGATCAGGGCTATCAACGGGAACTCGGGTTCAGGTACTGGTTCTTCTTCTGCTTCATACAGCCAGGCTGAGTAGATATGAGCTTCCAAATGATTGATCCCAATCAAAGGCAAGCTGCTCCCTAAAGCCAGGCCTTTGGCAGCATTCATACCTACAACAAGCGAGCCCGGTAAGCCAGGACCGCGCGTAACCGCGATGGCGTCCACCTCTGCCAGGCTTAAATGAGCCTGCTGCAACGCCTGATCTATGATTGGATAAATTGTGCGGATATGCTCTCTAGAGGCGACTTCAGGAAAGATGCCTCCAAACTTGGCGTGCAGATCTACCTGGGAGGCTACTAAAGATGAGAGGATCACACGCCCATTTTCTACGACAGCAGCGGCTGTCTCATCACAGGAGGTCTCAATCCCCAGAATCCGAGCCAATACAGGTCTGTTCTTGTCATCGTTCTGTGCAGCCTGTTTCTCAGGCGTCATAACTTCACGC
>CAZAQS010000109.1:0-14925 GCA_964486825.1 uncultured Anaerolineaceae bacterium
ATGATACCGAACCTATGATCTACTATTCCGCCGGCCGGGAACAGAAATTTCATGCTCTCACCCGCTCACCGATCACCGCCATCAGCTCTCTACCAATCCATTCCGTATAGGCTGGAGGGATGGCTTGCTTGATCTCTTCCCTTGTCATCCAGTCGATCCCCATTGCCTGCCTGGCTTCTTCGACCAGGAAGGACCTGCCTGCCACCGTGATATAGTCGTACTGCCGGCCTTCCTGCAACGCCCTCCGCCTGGCGCCCCAGAACATGGGCAGCACTGGACCATGTTTGCAAGTCATCGGTACAAAATAGATCGGAGGTTCTATTTCGAACAACCGGTGCCTTAACACACCTAGCCCAAACATCGACCCGCACAGCACCAACGGGTTCCGCAGTGGAGCGCCAGGTACGTTCTCTATCACGTACGGCTTGCCAACAAGCTGCAAGGCCTCCCGGGTAGCTGCAATCAGGTCAGGATGGTCCTGCCTGACATTCTTCAAGAACCTGGCTTGCGTGTACGCCTGGCAGGGTGGTGAAGCATGGATTAAGTCGTATTCGTGGCCATGACCGACCAGGAATTCCAAAGCATCGCTTTGCACAAACCTGAATGGGTAATGTGGCTGCGCTACGATATCTACCCCGGTGATATCATCGAAGCCGGCCCGGTAATACCCCACCGAGCAAGCCCCAGCTCCACAGTACAAGTCAAGCAGTCTCACTGTGTCATCCCCTTCGGCTCGGCCGTCTCGGGATCGATCTTGACCTGGTCTGGCGTCCTGGATGCTTCACCGGGCTGCTTGTCTGGTGGAGCGCTCGGAGGCGCAGCCTGCCCACGTTTCAAGAGCTCTTCCAGATCGACCACTTCCCCCGCAAAGCGGTAGACGATCCGCAACAGCTCCAGGTCGTCAATTAGCCCTCTATCCCGCATGGTCGTCATCGATGCAACGATCACACTGGCTGCAGTGGCCAGGGCCGCGTTATCTCGAGCTGAAATATCCGTACCCGTCACCAGGATCTCCGATTCGGGATTGACATTCCGGTCGACCAGCTTCCGCCTTCGAACCACTGCCTTGGCCAGGTCCTGCATGGCCCATCTGAAAAATAATTGCCTCTGCTCATAATGCCGGTAGGTTGGTCCGCCGGCGCTTTCTGCAGTCGTTCGCGTGGATCCCTCCGGTTCAGCTAAGAAGTGCATCGGGTTGGCAGAGCCGGCCGCAATCATCTTCTTGATGGCCAGGCCGTCCTCCCCCGCTTCGTGACTCTCGAGCTTGGGCGCCAGGACCTCCCAGGTCTCGGTCTCGTCAGTCACCAGGATCGACCCTGGGTTCGGAGGGTTGGCGTTCAGCTCCGCCTGCCTGGCCAGGCGGTCCGCCTGGTTAGTGAATTTTGCTCTCACCCAAAATAAAAACGTATTGCGATACCGGTTCAGTCGCGCTCGATCCTCTAACCAGGCAGCGTACCGAGATAGCCAGCGCAGCAAGGGAGCCAGGTCACTCTCACCGCGCTTTGCTCCGACCGGCCGGTTGATTGCGTAATGCAACAGGACCGGTTCGAAGCTGCCATCTTCTCCCAGGTGATCTGTGGACTCGTTGTACACTTTCCACAGCTTGCCGGCAAGAATACCCTCTGGTCCAGGCTTATCCTTACCGTCATAACGAGGCTTCTCCCAGATGATCAGCTCCTGCTCGACATCGTTCTCCGAGACCTCGATGTCTTGGATATCAGCGGCCGGGATTGCCCGCACATACGACATCCCAGATAGGTCCGTGCTCAAAACAATAAACAATTCCCCAGACCGGGTCAGCTCATCACACCAATCAAAACAGCGCACTTCCATCCGGTTCAGGCGATGAACCCACCATTCCTGCAGGAACTTGTGTGTCCGAGCATGCTTGCTCGAGACAGCCAGGCCCCCGCCCACCACGTACTGTGACGTCAGCTCGACGATCCGCCTTGCCAGTGGATTGACCCGCCAGGCTTCCAGTGCATCTCTCAGTACCTCGTCTCGATCGAAATCATGCCGGTCTCTGGGGTAGGTATTTGCACTGATAGACTTGTCGCGCACGTCGTCCAGGGCGCGCACAGCACTAAGCGTAGCGACATTGATTCGCCTGGAGATCTCATTGTCGAACACGCGTGCTACAAATTTGGAGAACAAAGATTCTGACTTTGCCATAACAAAGCTTTCCTAACCTGGCTGGTGCATGGTCATCACCGCTGGTACACTGAATGGCCTTGCTACTACAAGGCGATACAGTGACTCGCTCCGCTCCGCCTTCGCTCGGAGGTCACGCCGGCCTGGGTCCTGCATATCCCTTTTCCCTCGCCCAGGCATCGATAGCCACCGCCCAGTTAAGCTCAACTACCTGCTCTTTGGTAGTTGAGCCCTTCCCTCCCACCCAATCCTTAAGCTCCTGCAGTGTCCCGTTCCAAACGTTGATATCGATCGGACGGTCGCTACAGCCAGGCAGTATATAGCGATCGGCAGTCACCTGGCGCAGCCGGCAGGGCCCCGGGCTCGCACTCGGAGGGAAGAACTTGATATCCCTGATTTTCTTCATCACCGTTGACCAGGTCGACCGTAGCTTGACATCCGGATACAGAGAGTAAGGATATTGAGCCCACCAGTACTCATAATTGCTTGGCCACTTGGAAAGGTATTTCAAGAACCACGGACCGGTATAAATATTCAGGTTCCACTCAGCTGCAGTTAGCTTCAAGAAGATATCGACCTCTTTGGCGTAGGTCACCGGCGAGTAGCCCTCGTACCTGACTTCGATGTCTGCAGACACGGCCCCGCAGTCTGGCATGTACCTGGCCATGAACTCAAAATTCGCCTTGCCGTTCACCCAGGGGTTATACACAAAGTATGGCCATCTCAAAAACTGGTCAGCTTCCAGCCATTGCCTGGCAAAATTCTTGTCCACTTTATGGCCACCCCGCATATCGTTCAACCGGATGACCGCAAAATCGATCCCTGCAGCTTTAAGGATCGGCTCGTCAATATCCAGCGACCCTTCCCACACGTCCACCCCGTAGATATAGTCATATGCCATCAGAACCCCTCCTGGTCCATCTCGTTTAGTGGATCCACACGCGGCACGATCACGGCCGGCCCGGTCAGTGCCCAATCTAAATTATCCAGCTCTGCACACAGCGCAGCCGACAGCAGCAAATCATCGTGCAGCAGATCTCCGGTCTCCGGATCTCGCAGCGAATCGGGCACGCCCCAGCGCAAGATATTCCCAGGACCGGGTACAACCTCGTATTGACAATATTCAGCCTGGCTGTAATAAAGGGTTTGCAATCTGTGTTCTTCTGTGTTTATCTGTGATTGGTAATTTTTAAACCTACCCGATTCGATCACCCCCAGGAAATCCCAACCCAGCCGGCTCTTGCTCGAAGAGCTGAACACAAACGGTATAACCTTATCCGGGTACGCATTGGCCAGGAATGAGCTCAGCCCGGCGCCAATCCCGGTTGCATCGATCACGGTCCATAATGGGCGCCAACACTCTATCAAGCCCCTCAGCTCAGCATATAGCCGGCCCTGGTTTACACCGGTCCATAGCCGGCGATGTACCACACGGTAAGAAGGTAGTTTGATCAAAGGATCGCTTAGCGTGGCCAGGTCCACTTCAAAGATTGTCAGCGCTGTGCTGTCTCGCTTTGGATTCTCGAGCGCGGTCTCGTCCAGGGTAGCGCCTTCATCCTGCCCGGCAACATCGATCGTAAACGCATACAGCCCACCTGGGGCCGGCCCCGCCTGCGGCTCGTGGATCCCTTGCATCATGGCCCGCCGTTGAATCGGGAACATGCCGCCCTCAGCGTCGATCTCTTCACCGTAAAACTGAGTCTTCACCATCGGGTGATTACGCCCCAGCTTGGCCACCTGCTCGGCAACGAATTTCCCATACGCCGGCACCTCCGCCGCTACGTCGTCAGCATTGATCACGAAGACCCTCCGCTCACCGTCCGCTTTCTCCTGCTCTTGCGCCGCCCGCCTTTCCCTTGCAAGTAGAGTCTTAGAAGTCCAGGCAGTACCCCAAAACACGCGTGTAGCGTTAGTGGAGGCCGCCATCGGGCTGAAATCCTTATCCCACTTTGCTGGAAGGACGTCCTGCGCTTCATCGCACTGTAAGAGAGCGCTTGCCGTGGCTCCGACAACGTTCGAATGCAGAGACCCCGATAAGAAAAAGATCCTCGCAGTATCCAACCGGTATATGTATCCACTTTCTTTGACCCACCTTCCTCTTGTCAATAAGTTCCGCTCCAGCACCCTCTGCAGCCGGCGCATTGCGTTCAGCGTCTGCGGCTTCCAGGTCGGAGAGACTTTCACCATCTCCGCATCCAGTTTTGACAATAAGATCAGCAGGTAACTCTCGATCTGCGCCTGCAGCTCGTTCTTCCCACTCTGCCTGGGAAACTGCACTACGATACTATTACCTCGCTGGTTGGAGATGGATTCCATAACCGTCATTGCCACTTCCATCTGGTACTTACGCAGGCGGATCGGGTTCGCGCCACCGAGTAAACCGGTATGAATGCCGCCATAGAATCTCCAGTGATACTTTTTTCTTGCAGATATCGATGAACGCCCATCAACCACTGAGTCCCCGTTCGTCAATAAACACCACTGCCATTTCAACCGGCATTTAGATGACCGCCCGCCTTTTTAGCAACTGCCGTCTAGTCGGCGCTGGCGCCCGAGGTCTCCGGCCGCTCTTCAGCGCAGGCAGCCCTCGGAGACAAGGAGTAAGCCGATTGGTTAGCAATCACAGCCAGGAGCAGAGCCCGCAACAGTTCCCAAGCGCTATCCAGATCGCAAGCTCCCGGCAGGGGTGCATCCAGGCAGCTCAATCCAAAAACGCCGCAGGTTACCAACACCAGCAGCGCCAGCATCACCAGGCGTTTCCGAGTCGCCGAAAGCCTGGCGAATTTACCTTTCAAACCGGGCAGGTAGCTGAACCCTAACGATAGCAACACGCCCGCCGCCATGCTGATATCCTCTGCCGAAATCTTTTCGTTCATACTTGCTTCCTCCTTCAGGATATAAACCTGCAACAGCCGTTCTTTTGAACTTCTTAGCTACAAGATAGCACTTTTGTTCTAGTATTTCAACCAGGCAATCCCCGGTTATCGGTTTTGTACAAGCGTTTAACCCGAAAATCCCCCATCCGGTTAATTTACGGTTAACCGGAAATCTACGGTTAAACCAAAACGGTTAACCGGTGTTTGTTCGGTTAACCGTTTTAGCCCTCGCTACAGGGCCAATCCAGGCCTGGCGTAGAGATTAAGTAAACACCTTTTAGATTACGGCAGCATAGGGGTTATCGTCGAGCGATAGAATGTACTGAGAAACCAATAAAAAAATTTAAGGAAAGTTACCTCTATCCGCATCCAGGCCCAGAGCCAGCAGGACTTTTTCCCGATCGTCCAAATTCCCCAACAGCTTGCGTTGTGGCGGTGGGGATAACTTGACTACGGTCGGCGTCACGAGGATCCCATCTCTTAACGCCGCCAACGGGTCTTCCAGGATGTCGATAATCTCTATGGAATGATTATCCGGCAGGAACTGTCTCAGGATAGCGTACAGGTTCGCAATTGCCCGCAGAGAATTCGGGGCAGCTCCCGCCACGTAAACTTTAAACGCCCACATATCTGTGTCCCCCTGGTTCCTTTTCAGTACTGACATTTCGTTGCTCATCCTTTGCAGCCTTGTACGCCCCTGGATCGTTTTCAAGATCCCACCCCCTCTGGTCTGAATGCAGACCTTACCAGATTTGTGATTCCGTGATAAAAAACCAAAAATTCGGTTTTCAGGGAGATTTACCCCTGCGACGGCGCCTTAATTCAATTTGCTGCTCTTCGGTCATTTGGCTCCGTTCAGCAGCCCGTTTCAGTAACCCCGCCAGTTCTTGCCTCACAACCTCGATCTCCTGTTGTATGGAGCGTATCCGTGCTTCAGCATCCACCTCCGCCGCTTCCAGCTCTATTCTTCTTCGCTCCACTTCCGTCTGCAAGCGTTCCGCCTCTTGCTTCTGCGCCATCTCTCTCTCGTAACGCAGTGTGCCCATCAACACCTCCCCCCCGGCAGTAAACACATCCGCAAGTGTGATGCCGCTGCTACTCAAGATCAGCTCGCGCACCTGGTTTGAATGAGCTGTACCGCGCGACTTGATGATGGTTAAAGCCCTGTTTCGCTCACCTGCAACAGGGTGGTAGGACAGATGGATCCAGGTATCCGCGATCGTGGAGACCTGTAAGGGAGTAGCCTCCAGTTCGGGGTCGCTTCCTTCCAGCAGGCTTGTAACCAACATGGTTATGCCGTTATTTTTAGCCATATTGATCAAGCCTTTGGCGATACCCATGGCGTTAACCAAACCCCCGGCCTTGATGATAGCTGATAGAGGATCGATGACCATATACTTGGGTTGGTGCCCCCGGATTAACCGCTTGATCTCCACCAGGTGTTCCTCTCCACTGCGCGCCTCAGCCCGTGCCGAATATATTCGCAGAGCGCCGGAATCCAAATGAGGCTGCAGGTATATATTGACAGAAGTCATATTGCGTACGATCTCACTTGCTCCCTCATCAAAGCTGATATAAAGGGCTTTTTCGCCGCGCTCCATTGCCGGGATCAGGAAAGATGCTGAAAGGGTGGACTTCGCCGTTCCCGGTGCGCCCGTCACCAGCACGCTGGTTCCGCGCAGCAAGCCACCCTCCAGCATCGCATCCAGCTGCTCGATCCCCGTCGAAACCCGCTCTGTGAACACCTCGTAATCCACTTCCGGGTCACCAAAACTGAGCACCTTTACCCCATCCTCTCCGATCAGGAAAGGAAATTCATTCTCTGCGAATCCAGAACCGCGGTATTTGACCACCCTCAACGCACGCAGGGAGATATGGTCTTTGATCCTTTGGCTGAGATGGATCACGCAATCGGAAATGAACTGGAGCAGGTAAGTGTTGCGCGGCAGCACCTGGCTATCACCATCCGTGCGCGCCGTCAGGATTCCGCTGAAAGCGTTTTCGGCCAGCCAGTCATGCAGCCGGTAAAGCTCCTGCCGCTGCTGGCGCGGGTCATCCATCAATGACAACAAGACATCGATCGAGTCGAACACGATCCTCCTGGCGCCCAACTCGTCCGCTTTCGCTTTCAGGCTGGCCAATAGCCCGGTCAGGTCGAACTGGCCTGTCGCAATGACATCCGAGGACATACGCGCATCCAGGAAAAAGAGCCTGGCCTGCTCCAGGGCGGGCAGGTCCCAGCCGAACGATTCTGCATTGGTAAAAATTTGTTGTGTGTTTTCCTCGAAGGCTACGAAGATCCCAGCTTCTCCCCAGTCTCTTGCTCCTCTCACCAGGTTTTCCAGGGCCAGGACGGTCTTTCCACTCCCCGCGCCTCCGGTTACCAGCGTAGTACGGCTCTTTGGCAATCCCCCGATGATTTCGTCTAGGCCTTCTATTCCAGTAGGAACTTTTACCAGGGGTTCAACCTTGCGTGGGCCGTTTTGGTCGTTCATATGCAATTTTTCCCTTGTTCAGGTAAATGAGAAGTGGAATTTGAAATCATACAAGGTAAGCAAATTGGTTGGGCTTTATGCCTTCTTATACTGGGCCCCAGGCCAGAAATTTCTCTAATATTATCCCACATTTGCTTGTTTTTCACCTTCATCTTAACCAGCCAATTTTATTTCGGGTTAGGTGTTGGTTCTCGTCCACATTCCATAAATGGGAACATTCCTAACGGTCTGGTAAACCACCCTTCCCGGCGCCTTATTGGAGCTCTTTAATTGGGATTGCTCCAACAACTCCAAATAAATTCGAATTTCTCAGCCCATTTTCTTTGCTAGAATCAAGATACATTTTGTAAGATTATGGTCGTTGGGTAAGTAAAGCTGGGAATACGAAACGAAGGCCTACCAACAAAAATAGGCTTCGCTGCCAGGGGAAATAAGGCTATGTCCAACGGAGCAGTATTAATTGTCGATGATGAGGCAAATTTAAGATCCACCATGGCTGCCATTTTAGAGCGGGCAGGTTATTCTGTGGGCACAGCCCCTGGCGTCCAGGAAGCCATGCAGTGCCTGAGGGAACAGCCGTACGACCTGGTTTTCCTAGACTTGCGCATGCCAGACATCGACGGTATGGAGGCTCTTCCCCAGATCCACAGCCACTGGCCTGACTTGCCAATCTTGATCCTTACCGCCGTAATTTCACTGGATAAAGCATCTCAGGCCTTGGAATTAGGCGCCCGAGGCTACCTGTTGAAACCGGTCGATCCAGCCCAAATCTTAAAGAGGGTTGCCGGTATCATCGAGGAACAACGCTACAATAAACTTTGCCGGGAAATTTCCCAGGAAATCCAAGAATTATTCATGCAGATGAAGCATATCGAGAGCTGAAACCTTCAGTTCATCCGGCCCGGTCAAAGGGGAAGACCGGGCCGGAGGATTTACAACAGAAAATTGAAACACCCTCAACAACTTCCAATAAACCTTTATGGCACAGGCCACGGATATTTGCTAGAATGAAATTACGAGCCATTGGTAACAACGCATGTCAGCGAAGGGGAAGCAACTTCAAGGGGGAGAGAAGACGTGTGAGGCCAATGGAGGGAACCCAGTAGCTTTGTGAAGGGTTTTCCCCTTCGGGGGATGAGAACGTTCACCTTTGCAAAGCTACTGGTTTTTCCAAGTTGCCCTCCACAGACCTCACACTCCCAGTAGCTGAATAGTGTACACGGTTGGCATTAAGTACCGGTAATAGGGTAGTTTTCAAACAAACCTTACCAAAATTTATCCGCCAGTTTTAACTGGTAATATTTCACTCCTTAGGTAAACCGATGGATGATCCTCTTTCATCTCTAGGATTAACTGCTGTTACCCTGTACCAGGTGCATACGAAGGCGATTGATGTTTTGATCAAACGCCCGTACAAGAAAACCCTCACCTACCAGCACATCTCGCTTGCTTCCTACGGGCGTTTAGAGAGCCTGGCGCGTTCGGGTTCTGCCGAGATCGTTCAGGTGCCCAATACCGGTCAAGAGGCCTACTTCCTTTTCTACTGGCAGAAGCGCTATCCCCTTCAGTCTAGATACCAATCCATGCAAAACCTGGCCCGGGATCGACCTCCTGACCAGTTTACAGGCTGAGCTAGTTTTGCCATTTCCTGTTCAAGAATCGCCTTTTCAATACAGTCTGCTGCTTTCGTTCCCATCAATCCAGGATTAGCGCATCCAGGTCACGCTTCGGCACATGGTGCACGCCCTGCTCGTCCCGCCAGTACCGGATATCCCCATCCTCCCCCACTGCCTCAAGCACGACTTTTTCCACCGGGACGCCCAAAGCGACCACCAGCAGGATCTCGAAATACTCCGGGATGCCCAGGTCCGCGGCCAGCTCGGCGCGCTTGATCGAGGCAAGGATGCACCCGCCCAGGCCTCGCTCAACAGCCCCCAGCAGCATGCTTTGCGCCGCGATGCCCGGGTCCACCCCAAACTCCGGCTTTATCCGGGTATCACCCAGGATGACGATATAAGCCGCTGGGCGCTCTCCTTCCTGCGGGCCGGGCCAATCCTTCAGGTAGCCAGCCCATGCCAGGCGCATGAAGATCAAGGCGTTTCTCTCCGTTTCGTTTGAAAGCAGGTACTTCAAAGGTTGGGCGTTTGCCCCTGAAGGGGACAGGCGTGCCAGGTCGACCAGCTCACGCAGCGTCTCCCGCTTCACACTGGCCGATTGGTCGAAGCGCCGGTAGCTACGGTTCTTCAAGATGATATCCCTGATCAAGGTGATCCTCCTTATTTTTATGCATGCATTCCTGGGTCAACCAGCATCTTTGCTGCCAGTTCCTTAACCAGCTTGGCAGCCAGCATGGCAGTGGTACTCCCCAGGTCACGGAAGGGATTGTACTCGACTACATCAGCGCCAATCAGCTTTACCTTTAAGCGGTGCATTAAATTAATTGCCTGGCGTGGTGTCAGCCCGCCCGGCTCCTGGTGAGAGATACCCGGAGCGAAAGCCGGGTCGAAGGCGTCCAGGTCGCAAGAAATATACACCGGACCATTGAACTTGAGATCCAGATCATCGCTCCAACGGCGCATCTCCACCATCTCTACGCCGTACTTGTGGGCTTGCTCGCGCTGGTGCCCATTGGCAGTCCGTATGCCGATCTGCACCAGCCGGTCAGCCAGGCCGGCCTCCATGATGCGGGCGAAGGGGCTGGCGTGTGAGTATCGGCTGCCCTCGAACTCATCGTAAAGGTCCGGGTGCGCATCGAACTGGATAACGCTCAAGCGCGGGTAGATCTCCCGTAGAGCACGGAGGATGGGGAAGGTTATGGAATGGTCGCCGCCTAGGCTCAGCGGGCGCAATCCTTGCCCTACCAGCAGCCTGATTGCGCCGCTGATCTCCTCCCGAACATCTTGCGCTTGAATCAAATCCAGGTCCCCTGCCTCGTATAGATGTCCTGCGCTCAGGTCTACTCCGCTCTCCGACCACATATGGCTGACTTCAGAGAAAAGCGCCGCACGGATGGCAGGCGGTGCGCTGGAAGGGCCTCGGAAGAAGGAGGACGCCGCATCGTATGGAAACCCAATCAAGCCAATCGCCCCGCGCGCAGATTCCAACCTGGTCTTCAGCTCCGGAAGTGTTTGTCCCATGAGGTTAAATTTACCACTATTGCTCGCTCTCTACAACAGCCAGGAAAGCTGCATGTACGGGTTGGGTTGTAACGGCCATATTCCTCAAGATCGACCATGAATCCAGGAAGGTGTTCAATGGACGGGTGATCACGCTGCCCCCGTTGAGCAGGATCACCTCGCTGGGCGTATAGCCGATCACCAGTACGGTATGCTCGTAGCGTGAGACTACAGAGAGATGCCCATCTTGAGAGGTGTAGTACACCGGGTATGCTCCGGATACCAGGTTTGCAGCTCCCACGATCCATACCTCCACCGGACGGCCGGCAGCGATCTCCGCTCGGACCGCGTCCCAGGACAGTTTTTTATGCGCGTAAGCTGGCAGGCCCAGGTCGCGCAGTACCCCTGCCACCGGCTCGGCGTGCACGCCGTACGGGTTGGGTGGGATCTGGCCCCAGCTTCCATACACGCTGCCGACAAATCCCGCATCCGGGTTATCAGACTTGGGCAGGCGGTTGAAGAAATCATATTCTC
Source organism: uncultured Anaerolineaceae bacterium (assembly GCA_964486825.1). GTDB lineage: Bacteria > Chloroflexota > Anaerolineae > Anaerolineales > UBA4823 > CAZAQS01. Next base: position 11,173 of record CAZAQS010000109.1, read on the forward strand.
CGATACGGACACCAAAATAGCCCGCCCAATCTACCGCCGAGCGTGACTCGCAGGACAGCGGCATGGATTGGTTCTGCCCGGAAATATTATAGATCCTGGCGGTAGAGGGTAACGATACGGGTTGCGGCTCTGGCTTTGGTCCGGGTAGCGAAGGCGATACGCTGACCTCCATGCACCAGTTCACCAGCTTACCGGTGTCGAATTGCGAGTGGTCCGCCACGCTCAACGTCCATGTTCCCGCCAGGAGCTGGCCTCGCAAGGTTTCTAAAGCTTGCTCTGGTTTGTAGGAGCCGGCAATTGCCGGAACAGTGCTGGCGCATTTGCCTTCCACAGCCTGGGAGGCCTGGTCGTCCAGGATGGTGATCAGGTTATCTCCCGAGCAGCCGGCCGTACTGGCAGGCCATCCAGGCCGGTCCACCAGGCGTACGCTCGAGCCGCTCTCCCGGTGATACAGGTCTACAACCAGATCCCCAGTCCAGGCATGCTCGACATTCAGGTAGACGTCGATATCGTGGATAAAGCGCTGGTCCTGGCTCAAAATATGATCTCGTGCGCCATTTGGATCGTTGTCAGGGATATTCAGGCTGCTGCCCAGGCTGCTGCAGACCAGGTAAGTTTCTGGCGCCACCTCTTCTGGCGGGTGGCGGTTGTCGATCACAGGCAGGTAGATTTCCGTCCAGGCCGGCGTTTCTTGAAAGATTGGGGCTTCTTCATCCTCCGGCGCAGGCGTAGGGCTGGGCGCAGCTGGTGCCTCTTCGAGTGCATCTGTCAGCGCATCCGTGGGGGTAGCAATTGTCTCCGATTCAGCCGGTGAGCTGGTTTCCAAAATACCCACCTGACCAACCGCCGGGCCGGGTAAACCAAGCACCAATGCCAGCCAGATCGCCAGAGTTGCCAGGGCAGTTAAGCTAGTCAGGGCCTTGCGGCCCATGCCAGAAAATTGGGGTAATTCCGGATTGGATAGATATCGGCGGGTAGATCGCATAGGTTTTCCTCCTGTTCACCGGTAATTTCGGCAGGGATTTGGATGCGCGGCAACCTACCCCTGCTATGCATGATGCGTACCAGCACTACTGACGATAAATTGTCTACAAATGTTTCAATCAATAAACCTGGGAACTAATTCAGATAACAAACGTCTTAATTGTAAATCTAATCTCAAAAGGATACAAGGAAATGATAAACAAAATCCAACGCTTTGGAATCACTTCCATTTTTCTGCTCAGCCTGGCTCAGGCAGCCTGCACTCCCACAACCCCAGCCTCATCCCCCACAACCGGGGCTTTCGGCTATCAGGAACTCGTTGATGCTTTACAAGGAGCTGGCGCAACCGTCGAGCCTGCGGGAGAGCTTGAACAAGATTTCTTTCCAGTCGGTGCTCGTGTAATCCGGGTCAATGGACAGGACCTCCAGGTCTTCGAGTTCTCTTCGTCCGGTGATATGGAAGCCGCCCGGGCCACCATCAGTGGGAATGGCTATATCATTGGCGCCATGTCAATCGACTGGATAAGCGTCCCGTACTTCTTCAGCCGCGACCGCCTGATCGTCCTGTACGTTGGGACAGATGAAGGCGTCCTGGAGCTGCTCACGCAGGTCTTGGGCCCGGCCTTCACCGGACCCGCGAGTAGTTAGGCGGGATCGATAGGTTTGGATCTTCTTCAAACCCACATAAAAAAAACAGGCGCCCAACCGCCTGTTTTTTTTATGTCTCGTGATATTGCCTCTACCCAGCAGGCATTTGCCATCAATATTTTGGAGCGCCGGTGCGAGGTCGTCGATGTGTTCTGTGATGTGTCGACCCATATTGTTGGCAGCGATATGACGCACCAGCGCCCCTGTATTGCAGGGCGGAGTTCCAGGATGACCTACCCCCAGCCGCGAGTAGAGTGATCTAGATGTTAGCGGCGATGTGCGGCGATGTCAGGCTGTGTAGGCCAGGTCCCCCAGAAGGATGCGCCCAGGTGACCGTCACTTCAAGTGTTGCATTGTTAGGTTCGGAGTGTCGAAGTGACGGTCACCTGGAAACACCTTGCGCGCCCGGAACAAGTACAGCTCGCCTGCTTGCGATCTGCACGATCCTTGTAACACCAATGGGCTTCTCAGGGTTCAGGATGAAGCGTCGATTTGCCTGACGTCTTGGTTTAGGAATGTACAAGTGAATTCTATCACGTCGGCCTGAGTCTCAAATGAGAAAACACCCCAACGTTTTTGTTAAGTAAGCCGGATATGCTGCCTCTCCACCTGCTTTGCACTTCGAAGGAAGACCCAATCCTTTCTAAAATCTTGCACATCGTCAATTCTCCTACTTGTTATAGATTTACTTGATCTAAATCACCTGATTGACGATGAAAGCCCCAGAAAGTTCGATATTTTTTGTATCAATAGTTCGAATATTAAGGTAGTAGCCCATCCTGCTGAGATGGGCTACTACCTTGTTAGCTCTTATTCAGTTCGAAGTACCCATTTATTCAGCCGGGACGATGCGGTAAATCCGCCCGCTCTCCCCACCTGGGTATGGGCTTTCCGAGGTCAGCATGTAAAGCTCATTATCCTCGTCTTGTCCGAACGAGAGCAGGAAAGCTCCCAGCTCATCTTGACCCGCGATCTCTAGCTCTTGGATTTCCCACAGCTCACCCTCGCTTTCAGGGGGTGAGGCTACCAGGAGCAAGCCATCCCCTTGCGTAAAGCTGGTGCTCCAGTCGCCAAAGATATAACGGCCCTCGAATTCCGGTAAAGCCTCGCCACGGTATATATACCCACCGACCACCACCAGCCCAAGTCCATCTTCCTGGTTGAGATGGGGGTATTCGATCACCGGGTCGATCAACGGCTCGCCATGTGGACCGGTATCAGGGCACTCATCCGGGATCTGCTGGGGCTCCTCAGCATCGAAGCAATGTGTTCCCTCTTTGATGTTCCACCCGTAGTTGCCGCCCCGCTCCACGATGCTCACCTCTTCCCACATGTCCTGCCCGGCGTCAGCAGCGAAAAGCGCTCCCCCGCCGCCGGCGTCAAAGGTGATCCGCCAGGGGTTGCGGAAACCGTAAGCCCAGATTTCATCCTCCCCCTCCTGGCCTACGAAGGGATTATCCTCAGGTATACCATATGGCTCCTCTCCATCAACGTCTATGCGCAGAATGCTGCCCAACAAGGTCGTGATATCCTGCCCGTTCCCCAGGGGCGGGTGACCTTCACCTACGTCGTTGGCGCCGCCTCCATCCCCAAGCGGGATGTAAAGATAACCGTCATCAGGACCAAAGACGATCTGGCCTCCATCGTGGTTGAACTGAGGCTGGTCCACTTCCATGATAATTCGTTCGCTATCCGGATCCGCCAGGTTCTCATCCTCTTCTGAAACTATGAACTCAGAGATATGGCTGGTATGGTCCCAACCCGAAGGCGCGCCATCTCTTAAGGGAGCGCTGTAATATACGTAGAAGCTCCCGTTCTGTTCATACTCGGGATGAAAAGCTAGCCCAAGCAAGCCCCGCTCGTCGAAGCCTTCCCGCAAATCGATCATCCGGTCTCGCAGGTCAAGGAAAGGCTCATCCAGGCTCTCTCCCTCAGGGGACAGTACATAGATGACCCCTACCTGGTCGGCTACTAACATGCGGCCGCTCCCGTCAGGCACAGGCTTGAGAGCCACAGGCGCAGCAAAGCCCTCCGCTACCAGCTCCAGGCCTATGCCTGGCTTGAAGGGCGCCTCTTTGCGAGGAATTCCTTTTTCGTGGCCTCCTACAACCGGCCTACGAG
>CAZAQS010000110.1:0-14740 GCA_964486825.1 uncultured Anaerolineaceae bacterium
GGGCCGTTGGCGGCGTACCTGCCGGCGGTCACTATAATTGCCTTTGTTGGCATGCTCGTAGAGACGCTGCCGTTGAAAGACCTGGATAACTTTACTGTCAGCGCCGCTGCAGTGGCGCTAGGCTTGGTGCTGTTTTAATGCGTTTGCATAAATTACATGCCCTCTTTTTAGGTCGATTTCTACCATCAGGCAGGTGATAAACATACTGACCTGCCCAGCCTTGGGCATCTGCAATACGTGCTTGCCTACTGTATAGATGATGCCGCACACCTGGCGGAACAGTTAGCGACGCATCGTTTTGCCAGGCAAGGCACCACTCCAGAGCGAGAACGGAAGTAATGGCCCGTCTCGTAGGAATAGTGGACCAGGCGAGCGTCTTTATATCACCGAGCGCACCGTCCGCTTCCATGTCACCTCGATCTTCAACAAGTTAGGAGCTGATAACCGGGCCCAGGCAGTTGCAATTGCGAACCGCATCGGACTCCTATAAACACAGGGGCATTGGATTAGCATGGAGACGAAAGACAATCGTTCCAAAAAAACTCGTCCCTTAACAGTTTCTCAATCTGTAACAATCAGAGTGCCATGCATTCCAATAGCCTCATGCCCGGGGATGCCACAGTAGAAGCGGTATTCTCCAGGAGGGGCGTCAAACGTGACCGAACGCTCCGCTCCCATAGGCACATATAGATCGACATCCAGCTCATCAATTGTGAAGGTGTGCCACCACAGGTCCTCATTCTCCAAGGTCAGGGTAATCTCCCCAGTTTTAGAGGTCAACTCTGAGCTGGTAAACAGCATACTCTTGCTGCCCAACTCAATCGCCCCGCCCTGAGCCACCGGTGCAGCCGGTCCCTTTATTAACAGGCTCGCAAGGGTAATAACCAATAGCAGCGTCAGGCCGGCTGAGCCCAGCATCACGGCGAACCCGCTGCCCGCCTGCCTTTTCCGCCAGTTGATCAGCGCGCCGGCAGCTGCGGCCAGCCCGACCAGGGAAATCACACCTAAGAATGAGGGTAGCAGCAGCGCTAACCCCTGCTCTCGGTGCAGGAAGTTATTGACAGCTCCACTGACCGTCCAAACCGCGATGTCTGCGAAGAGCAACCCGAGCAGGATAACGCCCAACAGGCCACCGCGGAAGCGGGACAGGGCAAGCCCGGCTATTGTAAGCCCTGCCAGGGCCAACGCAAGGGTATCCCCCTGCGCCAGGCCCATGAAAAGCAGTACGGCGAGATTTGCAAGCCCTGCCAGGACCAGCAAGGACCGCCAATGAAAAGGTTTTACTTGTGCGAGGTTTACAGTTTCCATGTCCCATTCCTTCCTTTTGCAATAAATACGCTTTATCGTTACAAACATTCTTTTATCTAAACTAATAATAAACGGATGCCGTCTCTGGATCGTTACGGCATCCGTTACGAAACTCTTTTTACTACAGGGATAACGCAAAGTCCCAATCTTAGCGGATCATGAAGGGCAGGTACAGAGAACGAGCAGGCTTATTTATCTCGCCCATAATCCGCCCGTTTCCGACATCCAATCCACGATGCAATTGGTAGCCTTATCCAGGTCATTGTCCGAGATATCTAGCCTGAGCGTGGGGAGCAATGACTCGCCTACCAGGCGGTCCAGCAACTCCTGCTCTCGCACGAATACATCCAGGTCATCGTACTGGGATGGGTTGCCGGAGACCTTGAGTCGTTCCTGGCGGGCTTCACTGAACGAATCGGGCGTGCGAGTCAGGTAGACCAGGTGGAAACCCAGAGCCTGAAGGCGCTGCTCGAGCCACCGGAAGGGGTAGTCCGTAGTATAGGTCGTGAGTTGGTACAGGCGAGTCGATATGTGGAAGCGATCGATGATCCAGGAGTAGTAACGCTGTAGCTCGAACAGGCGCGCCCAGGTATGGTAGGTCTCCATGGCAAGCGCTTCTTCCTGGGGCTCGAAGTTGATCAGGCCGCGTCCCCAGGGGAAATTGGTGAAGGCGCACCACTCGGCGGAAACCAAGGGCGAGTGGTAGCGATACTTGCGCGGACCTATAAAGTTTGGATGCTCGTTCAGGCGGAAGGCGATCTCCGTCTTGAAGGTCAGGCGCGTCCCTTCCAGGATGACCTTAGGGCATAGCTTGGAAGACATATATGCTCTCCTGCTGGATAAGGAAAAGGAGCCAGTAGCGGTTGGAGGGGATTACCCGGCTTTATAGCGCACGGGCTTGAACAGGCTCCGGTCGAAGGAGGCAATCCGATCGGGACCGAGGTCCAGCAAGGCCTTGTGGACCCGGCGGGCGTCCTCGCGCAGCCCAGCCACGTCAATACCCCGGCACTCTGGCGGCATTGGGTCGATCCACTGGCGCAATCGCAGAAACATTTTCAAGGCTCCATTAAAGTTGCCCCGTTCGATCTGCAGGTAAGCCACCCCCACTTGCAGGATAGCCCGGTACAGCTCGCGCGCCGGGCTTTGATCCTCGTTCCAGGCCAGCTCCAGCAGCTCATGAGCCTCGAAGTACTCACCCCGGTTGAACTCCTCCAGACCGCGGGTGGCCAGCTCGGACAGGGGCTCCTGGCAGGCCAGATCCAGCCCGGCGTTGTCTACCAGGCGGGCATGTTTTTGTACCAGCTCCGGCAAGGCAGATACAAAGCGAGAGCGGGCTACCACAGCCGTTGCGCCAGCCTGGCGGGCGGCCTGGGTGGCATCTACATCGATATGCGATCCGTAGCACAGCACAGGTATGCGCCGGGTGGCGGGGACCGAGGTGAGCAGGGCGATCCACTCCCGCCAGGGGATGTCTGCGTTGTTAAGGTCGAAAACCAAGAGCGCGGGCCGCTGGCGAGTCAGTTGTTCGATGAGGGCTGCACCCGCGCCGGTCAGGTGCTCGCCGAGCTGCCGTTCCGGGGCAGGCGGAGCCTTTGGGTCAACCTGTGCGGCGTGCTCGATGAACTCAACCTGAAAACCAAGCCCAACGGCAGCTGTTTCAATACGGGTCGCAAACATCAGATCGGACACAAAGGCCACAATCAGGGGATCTTCTTCCACTTTATGCATGGCTGTCATTATACCGGACTCCTCGGGTTGCCCGCCAGTCGCTGGATCTCCCCCACCACACGGGTAAACTCGCGCAACATAAACCCAGACTCGCTCTCCTGAAAGATCTCTACCAGCGATTGATAATACCACAGGGAGCCCTGCCGACCGCCGTTAAAGCGCGACCAGGTCTCCTCACCATGCTCTTCCAGGTCGGCATGGATGGTGCGGGCGTTGTGCAGCTTATCTGCCAGGGAGACGCGCCGGACCTCCGGCGGGGCATCTGCAAGGTGGGCCAGATAATTTGCTTTTCTCTCCAGCCAGGGCGGCTTTGGCGCGCCCAGGCTATCGCTGCAGCCCTCGACGATCATCGCCACCCGCTCGCCAAAGCGCCTGCGGATCTCCTCCAGCGTTTCCAGGCCACCCTGGTCTTCGACAGCGTCGTGCAGCAGGGCCGCGATTACTTCATCTTCATCACCGCCCGCCTGGAAGACGAGCGCGGTCACTGCCAGTAAGTGGGAGATATAGGGCAGATCTTTGCCCTTGCGGGTCTGCCCCTGGTGAAGGCGCGCTGCGAAGATCAGGGCTTCTTCGAAACGAGAGTCGAGCTCGGGGAGATGGATGTCGAGAGCTTTCATTCTGTCATTTCCTGATAACATCCCTCAGGTCTTGAACTTGCGAGAGGTTAATATTACAAGGGTATCGTCAGGCTCTCCAGGTCGCGCGGGTAGTAGGTCAGGATCTCGATCCCGGCCTCCGTCACCAGGACGGTATCGGAGTGGCGGAAGCCACCCATCTCCGGGTGGTACAGGCCTGGCTCCACGGTGAAGACCATCCCCGGCTGGATGAGGGTCTGGTCTCCAACATCCAGGAAGGGGCCTTCGTGGTAACGCAGACCGATGGCGTGCCCGGAATGGTGCTTCCAATAAGGCATCAGGTTATGGTCTTCATAATAAGTACGCACTGCCCGGTCGACGCTGGAACAGGGCCGGCCCGGCTGGATATTCTCAAAAGCGATCTCCTGGAGGGCCAGCATATGCTCGAACATCTGGACCTGCTCGGAGGAAGCTGGTCCAACAATCATGGTGCGCTCGAGCTCGGAATTGTATCCCCACATTGGAGCGCTGGCGCCTGTTACGAGCACATCCCCAGGTTTGAAGGTGATATTGTTCGCCAGCGCATGCGGGATAGCTGCATTGCGCCCAATCTGGCCCCGGTAACCGGCGCCTGGGCCGTCCTCGAAGGCGCTCTGGGCCTGGTAAATGGGACCGATGGCGTCCAGCATCGCCAGGGTGGCTTCAGTGCTGGCGCGCCGGCTGACGGAGGTCTCGGTTTCCCCAACACGAGTGTAACGCTGGAGCAGGACGTGCGCAAGGTTGGCCCACTTAATGGATTCCCGAATGAGGTTTACTTCGGCCGGGCTCTTGACCATCATCTGCTCCTCGATGAAGCCGGCAATCCGCAAGGGGGTAGCGCCCATCATCTCGCTCAGGCCTGGCCCCCGGTACCCGAAGACCCACGGATAACCGTCCTGGTCGGCGGCGTAACGCTCCCCCAACCCCATCTCCTGCAGGGTATTCCCAAGCAGGTCGGCCGGATGAGGATGGTAAGGGTACTCGATATAATGATCAACCCGCTCGACCACAGCTTTAGCCTGAGCGTGCTCCAGCTCGAGGCGCGGCACGAACAAGGCTTTCTTGCCCTCAGCATTCATGACGAAGGCTACCGGTCGCTCTGTGGGAATAAAGGCGAAGCCGGTATAGTACAGGATATAGTGGTTATCGAAGAGCACGACGCCGCTCAACCCATGCTCCTGGATATGTGCGAGCAAGGCGCCGGCGCGGGATTTGAACTCTACCGGTTTGATTTGGATGGATGTCAACATAGCAAGACCTCCTTATGGAATGATCTCGAAATCATGGGTGATTTCTACACTGGGCCGCAGGGTGTTTATGACCGAGCAGTATTTTTCCTCCGACAGATGGATGGCTTTATCCAGCTTGAGGGGGTCGACTGGACCGACGGCGATATAGTGCAGATGGATGCGGACGAAGCGGTAAGGCGGCTCGGTGAGCTGTTGCCCGGAGCAGGCCACTTCCAGCCGTTTGATGGGCTCGCGTTGTTTTGAAAGGATATTGATGACATCGTAAGTCGAACATGAGGCCGCGGCAAGCAGCAACAGGTCCGAGGCTTTTAAGCCCAACCATTCGGGCAGCGCCTGATGGTCTGTTCCGATGACGAGGGAGCGGCCCCGCGAATCCATCCCCGCCATCAAGGTCGCATCGATCCACTTCAAGTGTACTGTGCTTGTAGCAGTTTCCATCAAGGTCTCCAATTCGTTATCTCCCAAGAACCTTATCATTGACCTGACCGGCTGAAAGGATTAGAATCTAGCCAGTTAATTGATTATAGAGGTAAAAATGCCAATTTACGAATATTATTGCCTGGACTGCCGTGACCATTTCGAAGCCGTGCGCTCCATCAAAGATGCCGATGCACTGATCCGCTGTGCTAAATGCGGCGGCGAGCAAACCTCCCGCAAGATATCGGTCTTTTACGCCCAGAGCTCAGGCAGGGTGGTCGCGGGCGGCAATGGCGGCGGTTGCGGCTCGTGCAGCAGTGGGGCCTGTTCTACCTGTGGTCATTAGGCCTTTTTAACAGACAGGCCGATCCGGCCGCGCTCGACCTCGATTTTCTGAACTTCCACATCCAGGACATCGCCAACTTTCAAACGTGTCCCGGGCGGTATCTGGCTGCGATGCAGCAAGCCGTCCTGTTTAACGCCGATATCCACAAACGCCCCAAAGTCCACAACGTTCCGCACCGTCCCTATTAACTGCATCCCTACCTGTAAGTCTTCCATCTTCAATACGTCGCTGCGCAAGATCGGGACGGGCAGATCCTGGCGTGGGTCGCGCCCGGGCCGCACAAGCTGTTCGAGGATATCCAGCAGCGTGGGGAGGCCAGTGTCTAATTCGCGCGCCAGGGTCTCGGCCGGGGTGCTGGCGAGTAGCTTCTCCAGGACTGGCTTGCGACTGGCGGGCGGGTCAGCAGGCGAAAGCCCGGCCCTCTCAAGGACTTTTAGAGCTACAGGGTAGCTTTCCGGGTGAATGGCACTGGCATCCAGTGGGTTCTCACCATCCCGGATGCGCAAGAAACCAGAGGACTGTTGGAAGGCTTTCGGACCCAGGCCAGGCACTTTGCGCAACTGGTTGCGGTTCTCAAAGGGCCCGTTAAGGTCGCGGTACTCGACGATCTTTTCAGCCAGCTTTGGGCCGATGCCGGAGGTGTAGGTCAGCAAGGCTGGAGAAGCTGTGTTCAAGTCCACGCCAACCGTGTTGACAACACTCTCCACGACACCAGTCAAAGCCCCAGCAAGCACCTTTTGATCCACATCGTGCTGGTACAATCCAACCCCAATCGACTTGGGATCGATCTTAACCAGCTCGGCCAGCGGATCCTGGAGGCGCCGGGCAATCGAGACGCTACCCCGCATGCTGACATCCAGGTCGGGGAGCTCGGCCCGGGCCAGGGGGCTGGCGCTATAAACGCTGGCGCCGGCTTCGTTGACGATCAAGTACTTAACATCAACCCCAGTGCGGATCAGCTCGGCGACCAGCCCTTCTGTCTCCCTGGAGGCCGTACCGTTGCCAATGGCGATCAGGCTGGCGTGATGTCGGGAGACCAAACCGGACAATATCTTGAGGGCTTCCGCCCGCCGGTTTTGAGGCTCGTGCGGGTAGATCGTGGCAGTATCCAAGAGCTTGCCGGTCGGGTCCACGACGACCACTTTGCTGCCCGTGCGAAAACCCGGGTCGATTCCGAGCACCACATGCCCGGCTAAGGGCGGCTGGCTGAGCAGCGAGCGCAGGTTTTCGGCAAAGATCGAGATGGCATGGGCTTCGGCGCGTTCGCTGAGGATGCGCCGGACGTCCCGCTCGATAGCGGGCAGCAGCAATCGGTTGGCAGCGTCTTCGGCGGCTTCGTTGAGCTGTCCAGCCAGGGGAGAGCGGCGATCCACACGGAAGACCGAATAGACCGCTCCCGTCCAGTCTCGCTCGGGCAGCGAGACTTTTACATGCAAGACCTTTTCAGCCTCGCCCCGGTTAATGGCCAATACCTGGTGGGGACGCAGCCGGTCAACCCGGGCCTCGAATTCGTAATATAGCTGGTAAACCTGCTTTGGATCCTGGGCGCCTTCGATCATCTGGCTGTGCAGGCTGCCCCACTGCAAGGCTTTCTGTCGCACAATCTGGCGGATCTCTGGATGGTCGCTGATGGTTTCGGCAACGATATCGCGAGCACCGGCGAAGGCCTGCCCGCTATCCAGTACCTTCTCATTTAGATAGGGGCGGGCCAGCTCTTCAAGGCTTTCCCGGACAACGACCTGTTCCAGGATCTGTTGCGCCAGGCCTTCCAGGCCGGCTTCGCGGGCCAGGCTGGCACGGGTACGGCGCTTGGGCTTGTAAGGCTGGTACAGATCTTCCAGGCGAGTAGGGGTGTTGGCTTCGAGGAGCTGCTGATGCAGCTCAGGCGTCAGCAGGCCCTGTTCTTCAATCGAGCGCAGGATGGTCTGGCGGCGCTCATCCAAGGAGCGCAGTTTTTCCACCAGACCGGCAAGCTGGCGGATCTGCTCTTCGTCCAATCCACCGGTGGCTTCCTTGCGATAGCGGGCGATGAAGGGCAAAGTATTGCTCTGGTCGAGCAGATCGATGGTTGCGGAGGCCTGTTGCGGGCGGATATCCAGTTGTGCGGCGATCTGTTGCGCGTATTCCATGCTCACCTATGAAACCAGTCCATAAAAAAGGGGCAGCGGATCGACTTTATGGTCACTCCAGGTATAAGCTTCTAAGAGTGCCTGGCGGGCAGCTTGCAAACTTTCTCTGCCAGCGGCATAGATGGTGAAGAGCGGGTCGCCTGCCTGCACGTAATCCCCCACCTTGTGGTGCAGCACGATCCCGACCGAATGATCGATCGGGTCATCCTTTACCGCTCGCCCGCCTCCCAGCTGGACGGCCGTTTCCCCGACCTGGCGGGCGTTCAAAGCCTCGATATAAGCAGAGCCAGGTGAGGCGACGGTTTCGATTTGAGGGGGCTTAGGGAAAAGCTCTGGGTCATCCACGTATGCAACGTCCCCACCCTGGGCCTGGACCAAACGACGGAAGCGCTGCAGAGCAGCCCCCGAGCGCAGGGCGGTGGAGGCCAACTGGCGCGCCTGACCTTCGTCCCCGGCCATCTCCCCTAATAGCAGCATATGGGTTGCCACGGTCAGGCAATGCTCGCGGAAATCATGCGGGCCTGCGCCATTTAGCGTAGCAATGGCCTCGCGGACTTCTAGTGCGTTTCCTACCGCCTGCCCTAGTGGTTGGTTCATATCGGAGAGCAGAGCGGCAGCCTTACGACCAGCCAGCCTGGCGATGCTCACCATCCTTTCGGCCAGTTGGCGGGCCTCTGCGAGGGTCTCCATGAAAGCTCCCCGGCCCCACTTGACATCCAAAACGATGGCCTGTGCGCCGGCTGCGATCTTCTTGCTCATGATGGATGAAGCGATCAGGGGGATGGATTGGACGGTGCCGGTCACATCTCTCAGGGAGTAAAGTTTACCATCTGCCGGAGCGAGGTCCGCGGTTTGCCCGGTCAACACGAGCCCCAGGCTGCTCAATTGATCCAGGAATTCCTGGGTAGACAGGTCGACCCGGAACCCAGGAATGGATTCCATTTTATCCAACGTGCCGCCGCTGAAACCCAGGCCGCGCCCGGACATCTTTCCAACTGGCAAACCGCAGGCTGCCACAACCGGCTCGACGACCAGGGTCGTCTTATCACCCACTCCACCGGTGGAGTGCTTGTCCACTGCTATCGGGACAACCTTGCTCAGATCGAGGATTTCACCCGACTCCGCCATGGCAAGCGTCAGGTCGGTGGTCTCGCGCTCGCTCATCCCATTCAGAGTCACAGCCATGGCCCAGGCGGCTGCCTGGTAATCGGGGATCTCTCCGCCGGTATAACCGTCTACAAAATACTTGATCTCTTCTCGGGTAAGCTCGCCCCTATCCCGTTTCTTGACGATCACATCCACGGCGCGCATAGGTAGTCTCCAAAAATTGCCAAAAACACTACACGTTCTGACAGGCTCAAAATTGAAATTGGCTGGCTAGCTCCATATTTGATCGCTCATCGCCATTCCCCATCATAATATTCGCGAAAAAAACTTACATCTTTGCATGGTCATAATGAGTGCCGATCAATAATAGCTGCATTATAATCCAGGTGATGAATAGTTGTTTCATACTCGGTCCGAGCAAGGAGGAGACATGACCACCACCGTCCCGACCCAGGCATACCAGCTAGAAGCTGACGAGAAAGCGACCCCGGTGATGGTTTATACACCCAGCCACCTGGCCTGGGGAGAAGTGGTCACCAAAGAGTTGATCCGCCTGAGCACCTGGTTAAGGACCCAGGCAGCTCCACAATATATCTTCCTGCACAACGCCCAAACGATGTACGCTGGAGCTGGCTCTCCGGCGCCGATTTCCGTGGCCGAGCTACATATCCCGATCACCCAGGTATGCGCGTTCCATATGATCCCACCCCACCAGGACCCGGTCGATTACGATCCCAACGAACCCAACCGGAAAATGATCCCGGTCAGCGCGTTGGTTGGATCCTTCCGATTTGATGGCTTGCTACGGATGTCAACCCAAAGCAGTTTATTTACCTTCCTGGAAGTCATCAAGGAGGTGTACACCTCCCTCTACGAGGTGAAAGTTTACCAGCCGCAAAGGCCTTCCATGACCCCCCTCCAGGTCCCCTTTACCCTCGTGCGGAGAGATATGGCCCTGTTCTCCTGCCAGGCGGAATCTAGGAACTAAATCATTGGGATATCCTGACCTATTTGCCTTTGAAGGCGAGCCGGATGATTCGAGCGGAGACCTGCCTGGGACAGATGAGGCGGAGGTGAGTCCGCGCCCCCAGCATTCACCCGTTCCGGTGGGTTTTTTGCGCACTGATCCGGCCGGCGTCATCCTGGAAGTCGACCCCCCGGTGGCAACCTGGATGGGTACGACCCAATCCGGGCTAAAAGGCCAGGCCCTGGTCTCTTTTATCTGCCCAGACGAGCAGGAAACACTCGATTTTCTACTCTCCCTGGCGAGGGGGACCGGACAAGGCCAGGAGTTACGGGCAAGCTTCTGCTATCGGGGGATCAAGAAATTCTCGGCTGCCGGCTACGTTTCTCCGCTGTTCGAGGCGAACGGCAAGCTGGCAGGATACCAATGGCTGCTGCGGAAAATCGATGAGGCAAGCTCCGATAAGCAGATTTGGGTAGACCCCCAAGCAATTGAACAGCACGTGATCGCGCAGACCAAAGAGCTGTTGCTTTCCAACCAGCACCTGACGCGTGAGATTGAGAACCGCATGCAAATCGAGAGCGAGCTACGGCGAGCTTTGGAAGAGCTGGAGGAACGGGCCGAGAAACGTACCGCAGAGCTGGCCATCACGAACGAAAAATTAAAAGTCGAGCTGGGCGAGCGCAAACGGGCTGAGCTGGCTGCCGCACAACGCGCCCGGGAATTGAGCGCATTGCACGCTGCCACGGCTGCCCTGTTAACAACCCTGGACCTGGAAGACTTGCTGGGGCAAATCCTGGACGCCGCCACCAGCGCCCTACCTGCCGGTGAGAAAGGCATGCTCCATCTGGTTGCGCGCGACACCGGGCAACTGGAGATGCGGGCGGCTATTGGTTACCTGGATGACCGCATCCAAAAGTTTACCTTCCCAGGAAGCAAGGGATATGTGGCCAAAGCCGTCCGGCTGCGTACACCCCTATTGATCAAGAACGTCCAGACAGACCCATCCATCCGCTACGATGGGCAAATCCCGGAGGTGCGCGCTATCCAGTCTGCTATTGTTGTGCCCCTGATCCTACAAGATCAGGTCATTGGTGCGATCTCCCTGGATTCTGCCAGGCGATCCGCCTTTTCCGAGGACGACTTATGGCTGCTGGTCAGTTTTGCAGCCACAGCCACGGCCGCGATCCGCAACTCACAATTGCATATGGAAATGCAGAGGCTGGCGATCACCGACTCATTGACTGGTCTTTATAACCGCCGAGGCCTGTATGAACTGGGCAGGCGAGAGATCGAGCGCGCCCGGCGCTTCGGCCGCCCGTTGACGGCGATCATGTATGATATCGACCTCTTTAAAAACGTCAACGACAGCTTTGGCCACGAGACCGGCGACCAGATCTTGCGTATCCTCTCGGAACGCATCAGCCGCAATATCCGCGAGGTCGATATCCTGGGCCGCTATGGCGGTGATGAGTTCGTGATTCTGCTGTCCGAGACGGATATGTTTACGGCTGTCAACTTAGCTGAGCGTTTACGCCTGTGCGTCGCGGATACCCCGTTCGTCATCGAAGGGGGTAGTGCGATTAACCTGACCATCAGTCTCGGCATAGCCAAGGCTTCCGTGGGCGCTCAAGACCTGACCTCATTGATCCACTCCGCTGACACGGCCCTATATGCTGCTAAACAGGCCGGCCGGAATTCAGTGCAGCTAGGCTGAGGAGAAAATCGCGGGTCCTAGATGTCTTTCTCGGCTTGCTCTAGCAACTCTCGGGTCAGGGTCCATACCCGATCGAACATGGACGGGGTCAGGCGACCGGTCTGGGTGTTCTGGCGGCTGGGGTGGTATGAAGCAACCAACTTGGGAAGCCCCTCCCCCAAGTGGTGGAGGCTGGCGTGTGAAAACTTTCGTATTGGTATAGGGTTATCCTTTTGACGGTAAATACGCAGGGTATTGTCGAAAGCAACCCTTCCCAGGGCAACGATCACCCGTACCTGGGGTAACAGAGCTATTTCGCGCTCGAGGAAAGGAAGGCAGCTGGCGATCTCAGCCGGGGTAGGCTTGTTGCCCGGAGGGGCGCAGCGGCAGACGGCCGAAATAAATATATCGTGCAGGGCAAGCCCATCTTCGCAGTGTTGCGAGGTAGGCTGGTTGGCAAACCCTGCCCGGTGCAAGGCTGAATAGAGGAACTCCCCGGATCCATCTCCGGTGAACATGCGACCGGTACGGTTCGCTCCGTGAGCGCCTGGTGCTAACCCGACCACCAACACCCGGGCCTGCAGGTCGCCAAAGCCTGGTACTGGCTTGCCCCAATATTGCCAGTCGCGGTATGCCTTACGACGTTTACGAGCGACTTCATTTCGCCAGGCAACCAACCGGGGACAGTGAGTACATGCGGTGATTTCAGTAGTTAATCGTTGCCATTCTTCGGGACTATCAAACAATTTCAGCTCCTTGTCCATTAAGTATGTGGACAAAGTTTACCAAATCATCTAGATTCCGGACTCTGGATTCGAAATTGGACCGGAGATCTGCCAGGTAAGCTCTATGCAGTGGCTCTACACCCTCACCTCAATCGGCATGCTTGTCTTTATAAGCGCCATTTCTCGCGCCAGCATTGAGAAAATACAGGGACCTTCAGGAGTTACGAGGCGTGGAGCAGGGGGCAAGAAAGACAACACGCCTCAGCACAGCAGCACAGAAGTCCTGGCGGCGTTGAATTCGACGCTGCTGGAAGCTTCTGCTCCATACGAGCTACCGGGGCTGCTCCAGGCTATCCTGGAGAGGGCCGTCCAACTGCTCGATGCACAAACCGGGCGCTTGTTCCTGGCAGACCATTCCAGGCAGGAAGTGCGCTGCGCCAACATACACAACGGTCCGGGCTCGGCCGTGGGGGATATCATGAAATTTGGGGAAGGGGCAGCCGGTCGTGCGGCTGAAAATAAAGAGCCCCTGATCGTCAACCATTACCCTACTTGGAAGGGGAACGTCCGCAAGGCCGCCCACGCTCAGAAGATCACCGCCTTGATCAGTGTGCCTATGCTCTGGCAAGGTCAGGTCATCGGTGTCATTAATGTCGCCGAGACAGGGAAAAAGCGTAAATTCACGCAGCAGGATGTCGAGCTACTAACACTATTTGCCAGCCAAAGCGCGATTCTGGTGGAGAGCGGGCGGCTACTGCAAGCTGAACGAAAACAGAGGGAAGCAGCCGAAACGCTACGGGAAGTAACCAGCGTATTGAATTCCTGCCTGGACAGGGAGCAGGTGCTCAAGCTCATCCTCGAACAGCTGGCGCGCGTCGTGCAATATGACAGCGCTTCCGTGATGTTGATCACGGGAAAAAAGCTGGAGATCGTGGCTTCGCGCGGGTTCAATATTGAAGATCGAAGGAGCCTGGCGATCGGATCGCTCAAGCACCTGCAAGAGGTAGTCCGCTTCCGGCGCCCGGGGATCATCCCGGACACATCCCTGGACCCGCGCTGGATCGAGCTTCCTCAAAGATCTACCATTCGCAGCTGGTTGGGAATCCC
This sequence comes from uncultured Anaerolineaceae bacterium, assembly GCA_964486825.1. Taxonomy (GTDB): domain Bacteria; phylum Chloroflexota; class Anaerolineae; order Anaerolineales; family UBA4823; genus CAZAQS01. Next base: position 13,392 of record CAZAQS010000110.1, read on the forward strand.
GCTGATTTTCCAGGAGCGAGTAATCGGGATCCTCAACCTGGATAAGGACCAGCCCGGCTATTACCAGGAACCAGACTTTGAGCTGGCAATGGCCTTTGCGAACCAGGCTGCCATCGCCATCGAGAACGCCCGGATGTACGAGGCGGAACACCAGCGGGTTTCGCTGATCGAATCGCTCCTGAAGATATCCGAAAAGATCGGCTCCACACTGGATTTCAACCAGATCTTCGATGAGATCGTCGTGGCGGCAAAACGTCTCATCCCGGTTGACAGGGTAGCGATCTTCTTATGGGATGAAGAAAACAGCAGGTTATTACCTGCAGTCCCCGAGTTCGACAGCCCAATCCCAACCGCCCTGTCTCCTGAGCAGTACAAACTACTCAATGAGCTAAATTTTTCGGTCAGCGAAATCCCTCTGCTGCGGCAGCTAAAAGAGAGCAGTTCGCCTATCGCCATAACGGACGCATACCGGAGCGATCTTCTTCCCAGCAGGTGGATGCGTTATTTTTCAGCCCGCTCGATCCTGGCTGCGCCATTCGATATCCAGGGACAATTCCAGGGATTGCTGTACATGGATTGCACGGAAGACCAACACCACTTTTCCAACGGGGAGATCGATCTGGCAGTGGCGTTGGCGCGCCAAACCGCGTTGGCGATCGAGCGCGCCCGGCTGTTCGAAAGCGCCCAGAGACGCGCTCGCGGGGCTGAAACGCTACGCCAGGCAACCGCAGCAGTCACAGCTACCCTGTGCCAGGAGGAAACCATCGCTAAAATCCTGGAGCAGCTCGCTCACGTTGTCCCATATGACAGCGCCTCGATCCAGCTTCTTCAGGAAGGCTATCTCGAAATCGTAGGCGGGAGAGGCTGGAGAGATTTGAAGGCCATCCTGGGGATGCGCTTCGATATCCCAGGCGACAACCCGAACACAAGGGTGATCGAGACCCGCCAGCCGTATATCGTAAACGACACATCCTCCTGCTACCGGACCTTCAAGGATGAGAGCCATATCCAGATCCAATCCTGGTTAGGGGTGCCGTTGATCGCCCAGGAGCGAGTTATCGGCATGCTGGGGATCGATAGTTTTCAGCAAAATTACTTTACCAGCGAACATGCCCGCATTGCGAGCATGTTTGCAGACCAGGTCGCCATCGCGGTGGAAAACGCGCGCCTGTATGACGAGGTAGAGAAACGCGCCAACGAGCTGAGCTACCTGTATAGCGCCGCCCAAGACCTGGGGGCCAGCCTCGAACCAAGGGTAGTCCTGGAGAAAATGGCCAAGCTTATCACCGAGGCCATCAATGGAACGAGTGGGTATATCCGCGAGATCGATGAAGAAGGGCGTTACCAGG
>CAZAQS010000111.1:0-14626 GCA_964486825.1 uncultured Anaerolineaceae bacterium
TGGCGAGTTCGATTTATATGATATCCAGGGCCAGCCTTGCGTCCATTATGGAGGTGAGGCGGTCCATTTCGATCCAGGCTCTGCGGCTGTCGCCGTTCTCGATTACCGGACCGGTAGGCAGCGACCTCCCACCACAGCCGATTTTGTGCGCTTCGTAAAGCTGGTTGAGACCCTGCCCGAGTACGACGCACAAAGCACAGCCATGGTGTGCAGGGATGTCCCCAGCGAGATTGGCGATCTTTACCGCCTGTACCTGGCTTTGCTCTTTATGCGGAAACCCATCATCACAGGGGCCTTTGGCAAGCAGACCTGGACGGTCATGTGGGAGATGCTGGCGGCAGTGGCAGGCGGGGCAGAGGAGCTTGCCGCCCGTCCACTGGCAGTATTCGATGTCTGCCCCTCTCCACCCTTGCTGTGGAGTGACCTTACTTGTCAAAACTTAATCGACTGCGCCCGGAAACGCGTGCCAGCGGAGCTGATTTCGATGCCTCTGGCAGGCGCTACATCTCCGGTAACCCTGGCGGCTGCCGTCGTCCAGCATACCGCCGAGAACCTGAGCGGTTTGGTGATCTCACAGCTCGCCAGGCCTGGCGCGCCGCTGGTTTGGGGTGGGGCGCCGGCAACCTTTGATATGCGCTCTGGCTCGACTCCCATGGGGGATGTGGGCACCTGGCTGATTGACAGCGCCTATGTGCAGGTGGGGAAATCCCTCGGCCTTCCTACCCACACCTATATGGGATCGACCGATTCTAAGACCCTGGATGCCCAATGTGGGCTGGAGTCAGCAGGAGGTGTTTTTATGGCGGCCCTCTCTGGCGTGAACATGGTCTCCGGTGGTGGAATGATCGACTTTTTGCGTTGCCAGAGTTTCGAGAAACTGGTGATCGACGCCGAAATCATTGGCATGGCGCGTCGCCTGTTGGAAGGCATCCATCTGCGCGACCAGCCCATTGCCCTCGACCTGGTTCGAAGCTCCGGGCATCGCGCTGACTACCTCTCTCGCCCTCATACCCTGAAATGGTTCCGGGATGAGTTTTATATTCCCTCACCGGTGATCGACCGGGGTCCGGTAGATGCATGGGAGCGTGGAGGCGCCCAAACTTCCGCCGACCGGGCTGCCGAGCGCGTCGAAAGCCTGCTCAAAACATACCGGCCCTCGCAGATATCGTCAGATCTTCGCGCCGAGCTGCAATCGATCGCCACAGGCGCAGCACGCCGGGCAGGTATGCAGGAGCTGCCCGAGCTTCCCCCCGATTAATTCATCTGGACCCATCCTATCATCCTACCTATCAAGGAGCACAAAATGTCCGCTGATTTGCTTAACCAGATTACAACCAGCTTGGTGGAAGGCGACCCGGACCGGACGGTCGAGTTGACCCATCAAGCTGTAGAAGCCGGCCTCGAGCCAATGTCCATCATCGAAGGCGGGTTGGTGCCGGGCATGAACATCGTCGGAGATAAGTTCTCTCGAGGTGAGTATTTCCTGCCCCATCTGATCATCTCTGCGGGCGGGATGCAGCAGGCCATGGAAATCTTAGAGCCGGAGCTGCGCGCTCGCCAGCAGGAAATGAAGGTTACCGGTAAGGTGGTCATCGGCACTGTTCACGGAGATATCCACGAGATTGGCAAATCTTTGGTGGGGACAATGCTGTCGGCTTCTGGGTTCCAGGTCCACGATCTGGGGGTAGATGTGCCTGCGGAGGCTTTTGTCGCCAAGGTAAAGCAGACCGGAGCTAACCTGGTGGGCCTGTCAGCCCTGCTGACGACCACCATGGTCGTGCAGAAAGAGATTATCGATGCTCTCTCGGCTGCCGGTATACGCCAGCAGGTGAAGGTGATCGTTGGCGGCGCGCCAGTGACCCGTAGTTGGGCCGCGGAGATCGGCGCGGATGGGTATGCAGAAGATGCCATCGAAGCCGTGCAACTCGCTACCCAGCTCATCGCGGTTCCCGAGTAAAGGAAGCTATCCATGACTCAAAAAATAAAGAGTATCGCCGATCCCAAGATCAGCTTGAATATCCTGTCCAATGCTGATATCCAGCAGCTGCATGACGCCACACTAGAAGTCATCGAGACCGTTGGTGTCCGCTTCCCGTCTCAGAAGGCTTTGGATATCCTCGCCTCTCATGGAGCCAGGGTCGACCAGGCCAAGATGGTCGCTTATATACCCGCCCCGGTTATCGAGAAGGCCATGGCGCAGGCGCCTTCTGCCTACACATTGGCTGCCATGGACCCGGCCCTGGACCTTTCCCTGGATGGGAATCATAGCTACCTGGCAACCGATGGCTGCGGCGTGGAAATTGTGGACCCGTTTACGGGTGAATTGCGCAGGTCGACGAAACAAGATGTAGCGGATATTGCCCGTGTGGCAGATTATATGGAAGAGATCTCCTTCCATTGGGTGCCCCTATCAGCTCAGGATTGTCCCCCTGAGAGCCGCTCCTTACACGAGCTGGAAGCAATCTGGAATGTGAGTGGCAAGCATGTCCAGACAGAAACGATCGTCACCGAACCGGAGATGCACGCCGCCATTGAGATGGCTTCCCTGCTGGTGGGAGGTCGCGAGGAGCTGCGGAAGCGCCCGGTGCTCTCGATCACCCAATGCACGACCAGCCCCCTGGGGCAGGATGGCGGGAGCCTGGAGGCTGGCCTGGTGGCTGCACAGGCTGGGCTGCCGGTTGGCTTTATGACAATGGCTTCAGCAGCCTCCACTGGACCTGTAACGCTGGCCGGTACCCTGGTGGTCGGGAATGCTGAAGTCCTGGCCGCATTGGCCTTGCTGCAGTTGGCTTATCCGGGTTGCCCTGTTTATTATGCTGCTGCCCAAACGGCTACCGACTTGCGTACCGGCGCCTATACCGGCGGCGGACCAGCAGACTTCCTGTTCGGTGCTGCGACCAATCTCCTGGCAGATTTCTACAATATCCCGCTTTCCATGGGCGCCTACGCCACTGGGGCCAAAGAACCAGACTGGCAAGCCGCCCTGGACAACAGCCTATCCGCATTTATGGCGGTCTCAACCCTTTCGGACATGCTGTTAGGTGCTGGCCTTTTACACGGCTCGCGCATTTTCTCCTTCGAGCAGCTCTTGCTGGACTGCGAGATATGGAGCCTGCTGCATGCTATGTTCAAAGGGATACCGGTCGACCAGGATAGCCTGGCATTAGAGGCTATCCGCCAGGTAGGTCCGGGTGGCAATTACCTGGGAAGCCGCCATACGCTTAAAAATATGCATTCTTTATGGCAACCGAGTTTGCTTGACCGGCGCCCCTACAGCGCCTGGGAAGTGAAGCGGGACGGGGCCAGGCAATGGGCCGGAGAGAAGGCTCGCCGAGTGCTCCAGGACCACAGGCCTGAGCGGCTCGACGAGGGCATAAAAAAGGAGTTCGGAGAGATTATCGGCGGGTTAGAACGAGTAGGCCGGGTTAGGTAGGCCTCAAGGCTCCAGGTAATACATCCACGGTTCCCCCTCGGCAGACCAACCGCTGATCGCATTATCTTTTTCGATCTTCCACCATAGATAGCCATCCCGGCAGACTGGGCCATCCACGATCGTCATCTCTGTACCGCGGTTCATGGCGGTGATGACGCTGGAAGATAATCCAGGGGCTTCACGTATCCGTAAGCGGAGACTCAACCTGTAGGAGACGGTTGCGTCCATCCCTATGCTCAGGCGGCTGGGGGGAGCGGGACGGCAGTTGAGTGGATCCTCGCTCGCTGGATCCGGTTCCTCGCCATTCCCGTCCTCCTGTAGTCTGACTTCTGTCACCAGCACAGGCTCCTCGTATTCAAGCTCTTCACACGTGTATTCCCCCTCCTCAAAGCTGCAAAGACCCCAATACGTGACGACCCCTGCAGACCAGCGGTGAAAACTTTCAGGAGTATAGAGATATAATGGCTCGGAGCTCCATACCTGGACCACCTTATCTCCATCCAGGTATTCCACTCCCACCTCAACCTCATAAATGCCCGGCTCTTGAGAGGCTAATTCAACTTCGAATATTTCCCGGTTCCAGGGCCCCAGGTGTATATACTGTTCCTGTCCAATCTCCTTGCTTGCCACCCGACCTGCGGTGTTGATTTCGATTTGTGGGAATTCAGGAATGGATTGCTCGTTGCAGATCGTGTAGGCGGCATTGTACGTGTCACCGATATCCTGTCGCTGAGTTACCCGGGTGAGAATGCGGTTAATAACTTGGATCTCATCCCTGGTGGCGATATTCGTAATCGAAATACGGGCAAAGGCCCGGTTTACGAATTCGTGGCGATCGAACCATTCATCGATAGGGTAAATCGGCGGCAGATCATAGGGATCCACCTCGGCTGGGATCAGTGTAAGGGCATCCACCCGGCACGGATCGAGTGTGGGGGGGAAAGCCACCTCCACGCGGATCGGAGAAACCCCAGAATTTGTAAAGGCGCTTACTGGCGTGGGTAAGGTGAAGCTGTTATCGAACTGGCTCACCGGCGCTGGTTCCAGGCTTGGTCTAGCCAGGAGCGCGCCGAAAAGGGTAGATGCCAGAAAGAACCAGAAGAAACCTCCCAATAAAATGTTCTTCGTTCCCCGGTCCTCGGGAGGCTTTTCGCGGAGTTGTGGTATCATCCTCCTGATCCAGTAATCGATGCTGCCTCTGATCAGGTAGGCAATCACCAGGGTGGTGATCAAGCTTACCCAAGTAATCAATAAAATTATCGGTCTCAGATCATCTGTAATCGGTGGCATTTCCTAATTCTCATTATCCCCAAACTTAGTTTACTGCCTGTTCAGTTTTAACAGTTGGATATTACATTTTCAAAATTGTAATTTGTTCATTTGTGTAAAGAGTACACCAGCTGGCCTTACAGGTTTAAACGCTTATCTATATCACGTAGCCATACTTGGCTCGGGACTTGGCCCTTACAAAAGGCTGGGAGCTGCCTTCCTTACTGTTGGATCTTTTCTTGAAGTTCCTCTACCGGATACCAGGTAGGTTCAGGGGTAACTACAGGCATTGGCTCAGGACCGGTATCCCCGTTCCATTCAGGTTGGTTTTCAGCAGTCATGAGTGCGGTGAGGCCCATATCATGTTCGCACACGATCTGGCAGGATAAGCGCGCTTTTCCGAACAGGTCGGCCTCGTGAAGCTTCCTGTATTCGGCTTGCGTCATCACCTGGGGTTCACCTTCGTCGAATTGTACCCGGCAGGTGGTGCAGCGAGCGTTTCCCCCGCAACGGTGCCCGATCTTGACCCCACTGTCCTCGATAGCAAGGACCAGGCGTTTTCCCTGCTCGACCTCGTATGTTTTTCCCTGGATGGTTAGTCTTGGCATTTCCCCTCCCTCTTGATGTTAAACTTCCTCGTTTAATTATACCTCTATATGGGGAGGCATTCCTTGGTGCTCGCTTAAGGCATTTTTGGATTTATCTTAGAAGGAAATGCTACCAGAGGCCGAGCTGGTAGCTTGGTCGTTTACCATCCAGCATTATGAAAGGAGCCGCCCGCTTTGCGTTTACACCAATTTTATACAGGTCTCCTAAGTCGTGCAGCCGTATGCGCTGCCCCGACCGCCTGGCAGCCAGGATTGCCTCGGCGCTCTTAAGCCCGATTCCAGGGATGCGCAACAACTCCTCTCGACTGGCCTGGTTGATATTGACGGGACTCTCGGATAGGCTGTGCTGAGCCCAGGCTGTCTTTGGATCTTCCTGCAGGGGCAAGTTCCCGGTTTCATCAAAAGGCATTTCTTCAGCCGTAAAGCCGTAATCTCGTAACAAAAATGACGCCTGGTACAGGCGCAACTCCCGCTTGGGGGAGGTGGGAGGATGATTCTCCAGTGGTGTATCTGGTAGGGGAGTAAAAGCTGAGAAGTAGGTCCGTTTGATGTGCAATTCTCTGTAGAGGAAGTCAGAGGTGGTGAGCAACTCAACATCGCTCTCTCCCGCGCCCCCGACGACAAACTGGGTCACAGAGGACGGCCAGTAGCCTTTCCAGGCCATATGCTTGGGTTGGCTCATGCGGATCTCGTTCATCCAGCGCAGCGGTTCCATCAGCTCCTCTGTAAATTCCTTGCGTGGCGCCAGTTTGAGCAGCCTGTTGGTATTCGGAGCTTCCAGGTTGATACTGACCCGGTCAGCCAACTGCATAGCGCGCAAGACCTGGCCTCGTTCGGCGCCCGGCATGACCTTTAGATGGAGGTATCCCTGGTAGCCTAGCTTCTTGCGCAAGATCTCGGCCGTATCCAGCATCTTCTCCTGTGTATTGGCTCCACCCTTAACAATCCCGGAACTTAAAAAGATACCTTCCGCTATGCCGGCCCTGTTCAAAGCCATAAAGGTATGCGCCATTTCATCCGGTTTAAAGGTCGCCCGGCGAAAATCTCTCCCAGCGCGGAATGGGCAATAGTAGCAATTGCGCTCGCAAGCGGAGGTTTGGAGCGTCTTAAGCAGGCGAATCCGTTTACCGTTCGGGAGAACCCCGTGACTGATAAAGAGCTCCTGCCTCTTTTTGGAGGGCAGGGAGCTATCGGGAAGTTGAGGGCAATGGGCGTCTTCTGCCGGCTCCAGGTGCATTTGTGAGCTCAACAGCTTAAGACGAGCGATGGCATCCATAATGAAATTATAGAACAATTATTCTTTTTGTCAACTCCCTGCTGGAAATTCCAAGCTGTTCTAGCAGCGACGTTACCTTCCCCGCATAGTGACAAACATCTAACTTTTCTTATGACGACTATTACTAGAATCGCCAGGGGTGTTCGTTTATATTGAGTATGCGGTCTGGGTTTCATGTCAGCAATTTCTCTGGTTGTGGCAGTCCGGGATTGACCTCTTAGCGACCTCCATGCAAATTTCCCCCGGGGTAATTGGAATCTATATGGAAGCTATCAGGTTTGGAAGAGCCGGCATGCCCCTCTCCATTTTGTGCCGGGCAAAAGTAGGGCGGAATCCGGTTAGTCACGAACCCATCTTTGGCTGATAGGAGGTGCATATGCTTGATGAAGTGCAGGAGTATTGGTTAACGGAAGGTTTTCCATATTTCCTGCAGCCTTCAGGCGGATGATGTTCTGGGTGGATCATTATTTCGCTTAACACTTAGACAGGAGATCCCTTATGTTGAAAGACGAAAAAGCTATAAATGTAGAGGCGCTACTGGCAAAGGCAACCAAACCCTCCGCTGATGCCATGAAGTTACACCCTTTTTATAAAGGCAAGATTGAAACTGCCTTGAAATGTACAGTACGTGATTTTAACGATTTTGCCATTTGGTACACGCCTGGGGTAGCAGCTCCTTGCAAGGATATCGCTGCCAACCCGGAAAAAGTGTACGACTATACTAATAAATGGAATACGGTCATCGTTGTCAGCGATGGGACTCGGGTACTGGGACTGGGCGATATCGGCCCCAAGGCAGGTTTACCGGTGATGGAAGGTAAAGCTTTGCTTTATAAATACCTGGGTGGTGTGGATGGAGTTCCCATCATGCTGGATACCAAGGATCCAGATGCCATCATCCGCACAGTTTTGATGCTCCAGCCCGGATTCGGCGGGGTCAACCTGGAAGACATCGCCAATCCAAAATGCTTCTATATCCTCGATACGCTACGTGAAAAAGCTGAGATCCCGGTCTGGCATGATGACCAGCAAGGTACTGCAACCGTTACACTGGCTGGACTGATAAACGCCCTAAAAGTTGTAGACAAAAAGATTGGCGACGTCAGCATAGCCTTTATTGGCTCTGGCGCTTCGAATGTAGCCTGCTCTCGCTTGATTTTTGGCTCTGGGGCTGACCCTGGCAAATGCTTTATCGTGGATTCGAAAGGCATCCTCGGAAAGCATCGCCGGGACCTGGAAATGCGCAAGGCCGAATACGTCGACAAGTGGCGCTTGTGCCAGAGTACGAACCGGGAAGGACGAGAAGGGAATATCCCTGACGCCATGCGCAACGCAGACGTTGTGATTGCCCTATCCAGGTCGGGTCCAGGCGTTATCTTGCCGGAATGGGTCTCGACGATGAACAAAGACTCGATCTTATTTGCTTGCGCCAACCCGGTGCCTGAGATCTGGCCCTGGGAGGCCAAGGAGGCTGGGGCGCGGGTCGTGGCCACCGGTCGTTCCGATTTCCCCAACCAGGTCAACAACTCCTTGGGTTTTCCGGGCATTTTCCGTGGCGCATTGGACGTGCGGGCACGCACGATCACGGACGAGATGTGCTTCGCTGCAGCACATGCTATGGCCGATCAGATCGAAGGCTGTCTCGATGAGGAACATATCCTTCCCAATATGGATGATTGGGAGGTTTTTCCCCGTGAAGCCGCCGCGGTGGCTATGAAAGCCCAGGAGCAGGGCCTGGCTCGCATCCAGATGAGCTATGAAGAAGAGCTCAAAAATGCCATGTCCATCATCAAGCGCTCGCGCGACCTGACCCATATGATGATGAAAGATGGCTTCATTGCCGAGCCCCCGGTTTGATGAACTTGGGATAAATGACTTTTGCTGGAGCTATGACAAAGAGGTGACCTATGTATGATTTAATTGTCGTTGGTGGAGGACCTGCCGGCCTGACTGCAGCAGTTTACGCCATTCGCAAGCGTTTGAACGTCCTGCTCGTATCGAAGGATCTGGGAGGCAAAACCAACTACCGGCTGGCCCTGCCATGGATTCAGGACTACCAGGTGATCCGCGGGCTCGAGATTGTGAGCAAATTCAAGAGCGAGTTGGAATACCTTCAATTCGCCCGCCATATGGAGCCAGTTGAGTGCATTAACCGCCATGAAAATGGAGGATTCCCATATTTTACCGTCCATACTCGGGGAGGCGGAGAGCTTCAAACGAAATCCGTCATCATCGCCACCGGCACCCGGCAACAGCGCCTGAACGTACCTGGTGAGAAACAGTTCATCATGCGTGGTCTGTGCTATTCTGCGCTCAGCTATGCACCGCTGTTCCTGGATAAAACCACCCTGGTCGTTGGCGATGGTGAGCTTGCCGTTCGCTCTGCCGCGGAGCTGGAAACCGTGTCAAAGCATGTTTACCTGGTCCGCAGCCAGTCCGAACCGCTCGTTTCTCCCCTCTATGCAAAATTAGAAGAATCTCCCAGCGTGGACATCTTACTCAATCACGAGGTAATCGAGATCAAGGGAGACGATTACGCCAAGAGTGTCATCGTAAAAGGTCCGGATGGGCAGGTCAAGGATATCGAAGTGGATGGCACTTTCATCGAGATGAGCCTGGTACCCAATACCCAGATGGTAGCCGACCTGGTAACTTTGGATGAAGGCGGCCGGATTAAGATCGACAGCAACAACAAGACAAGTGTTCCGGGTGTATTTGCAGCTGGGGATTCGACCACCGGCTATGCTGAACAGGTCCTGGTTGCGGTGGGCGAGGGTGCGAAAGCCGCACTAAGCGCCTACGAGTACCTGCTGCCGATGCTTTAAGGGGAGAAGTTCTTCCTATTTCGATTAAATAAAAAGGGGTGTGGAATGCCCAGACAGCTCCACACCTCTTTTTGATTGGGCTTTATTCCATCTCGGATTGCAGCAATCTGAGCAGCGAGCGCCGCGCTAGCAGGTCTGCGCTTACCATCCCGAGCACGGAACCCTCATCGACTACTGGCATGGCCGATATCTCATGGTGTTCCAACTTGCGGATCATGGCAAGGATGCTGTCCGCCGGTCCAACGGAGATGACTTCTCCGGTCATGACTTCTCGCAGGGGTTGGTCATCCGGCGAGCCCATAGCAGTGGCGCGGGTTATGTCCCACTCGCTCACCACTCCTTCCAGGCCTTTGCTTTCGTTTACCACTGCCAGGATTGGGCAGCCGGCCTGCACCAGCAGGATGGCTGCGTCCCGCACACAGCTATCGATTGGGATGGTCGGTATGGGTTCCATGATTTCGGCAGCGGTGCGGTCCCCTTCCCGGGATGCAATACGCCGTACGCTGATCCGCTCGGCTGCTTCGCCGGGTAACATATCCGCGTCCGAAATCAGCAGGTCAACCAGCTCGCGCATATTGCGGCGGATGACATTTTCACGGTAGATTTCGGCTGCCTGGAGCCGTTTTTGGGCTAATGCGCTTAGCTCTCCGGCCTGTGCCTCCAGCCATGCCTCCACTGCCTGCCGGTCTCCCATCATCTCCTGTGGGATGCGTAGTGCCTGGGGAGTCTTGATCAGGTGTTCCTGTGCAGCGTAGATGACACCGCCGGAGTTTACCAGGTAATCCGTAGCGATCAAGGTTGAGCCTTCCCGGTAGACAGCCCTTTCCATCCGCATGCGAGCGGCTTTTCGAGCCGGTTCGGGTGAGTATGTGTTGGCCCCTTCAACGATCACGGCCCACTTCCCGCGCCGGTCAATCGTCATGCAAGGCTTGGATGAGGTATCTGTATCCAGGTAGTTCGGCAAGGGCGCCGCCGGTACCAGGCAGAAGGCCGATTCGCGCAGCAAATCGTTGGGCTCGCTCGAATATTTGACTTGTTGCGGCTCGTAGGATACAACCGCTTCTGCGGCAGCCTGAATCTGTTCGAGAAAATACGGGCGTGTTACCAGGCCGCGTTCTTGCCACATTCGGAATAGTTTATTGACAGGCAGGCCCGGTGCATCAAAGAGATATCCACTGGCGTCGCTCAAACCCACTACCCTGGCGCCTGGCATTCTCTCCAGCAGGATTCGGGCTGCATGCGCTCCTACAGCGCCGAATCCCTGGATGAGCACCGTGAGATCCTGCATCGATGGGACCTTGAGATTGGCGAACTGCGGCAGGACCTTCAGGCGTGGCATTTCCTCGAGCAAAGCTTCCAAAGCGATGATGACGCCTCCTGCCGCTGCGCCCAATTGGTCGATGCGGTTCCCACCCATCTCCACCGGTTTCGATAAGGCATGGTCCATGCCGTTCTCGATGGCAATCGTCTTCATATCGGCATCGTTTGTGCCTACGTCTGGCCCGGGAAGGTAGATGGCGCAGTAACGGGCAATCAAACGGGCAAATCCAAGCACGACGCGGGTATGCTCCTCCTGGGATAGGTCCGGTCTCGCCACGATACCTGATTTTCCCCCGCCATAAGGCAGGTCTGCGGCCGCGTTCTTTAAGGTCATTCCCCTGGCCAGATTGTGGATAGCCGATGGTGTGACATCCGGCAGCATGCGAATGCCTCCCATGGATGGCCGGCCCATGGCCAGATTGTCCACCACCAGGTAACCGCCGATTTCAAGCTCGGAGGTATCATCCCACAGGCAGACCACCAGGCTGGGACCGAGTTTATCGACCTCGATCCCCAGGCGACCCAGGCGTTCGACGTCCATGGAGCTGAACTCCATAAAACGCAGGCTGCCGTCCTTGACCAGCCGGTTCTGCCAGGTGCTGCCAGGCAGGCGTTTCCGCAGGAAGACCTCCATATTTTTGGGTATCATTCTATCGGGTCCCTCAGGCCCTGCATGGCCACTCTATATACCACTCATTTAGCAGTGCAGATTCTGTGCAGCCACGAAACATAAACCGTTCTCGGTCAATGCCCGGGCGGTATGGTTGGTGGCGTCAAATTTATCGATGAAGTTTTGCGTGACGGCTTCCCAATCTCCAGAAGCGATGATCTCGGATTTTTCCCGGAAATAGTCCAGGATATCCGAGGGGTGGGCACGCGTCTGCTCCACTTCGGTATCGCCTCCCTCGTGTTTAGCCGATATATTTGCGACGTGGTCAGCGATTTCGATCAGCTCATCCCGGCGATCGTATGGTTGGCGGACAATGCTCTTCCAGGTCTCCACGATATGATGTTCGAAGCGGACGACATCCTCGAAACCCAGCTCTTTACGAAACTGTGCAGTGATTTCCATGGTTTCATTGTTGATCGAATTGCTCCAATTGAAACCGATTAAGGGGCAGGTTCCATCGTCTCGTGAGAAGAGCTTGGCGCCCAGCAGTGTCCACAAGCCTGCGTAAGGGTTGTCGTTGCCCATGAAGACGCTAATCTTAAACTCGATATCCACTCCAAGCTTATGTAGCAGGTAACCGGTCAGGACAGTCCCCGGATTGATATTCAAGACCTGCCGCACACCGTAGTTTGTATAATAATACAGGAACTCATCCAACCACTTCAAAGGGTAGTGGTTAGGCTGGCCGATGCCTCCGAAATAGCCTGTAATCGTCTCCGGCCCACCCAGGTGGACATTCGAACCATCCGTGCCCTTGGTGTCCAGCGTTTCTACATAGCTGGCTCCGATGATCTCCATGGCAGCGGCAATGGCGGGCAGGTCCCCATCCGCCTCTTGCTCTTTCATCTTCCTGACCTTGATAAAGCGCCCCGGCATAAGCATGTCATTTTCAATGGAGCGTTTTGCGCAGGCAATGATCCAGGGGAAGTATTGGGCTGCGCTTACTTCCAGAGTTACCGCATATTTATCAACGAATTGGATTTCATCGACCTTATCTCCCAAAACCTTGCGACGGTAATCTTCAATCGAAATAAAGGCCTTTTTCTCGCGCTGCTCTTCAAGCCACTTCAGGTCCTCCAGGTACTCAGGCTTTACCTGCTCTACTCGCTTGAGAAGGTTGGAAAGCTGCCTGGCCTGCTCTGCCTTTGCGTTGATCTCTTCGGGCGTTCCGTATTTCTCGACCACCGCGAGGAAGTCATTGATCACCTTGGAATCTGGATTCAACAGCACGGCGTTGATATCTTCCAGCCGCTCGGCCGGGATCTTAAGCAGTTGGCGAATATGGTCAGCCATCAATTCTCTCCTTTTCTTGATTTGACTGAAGATTGGACGAAAGTAAATTACCTGTTACGGTTTTCCAATCGGGCCAATCTTATAAAAGCTGGAGCAATTCTTCGTATTCTTCATCGGGCATGCCGAACCAGTTTTCCGGCTGCGGGAAAGTGCGATCTGTCACCTCATTTACATATTGGGTCAACCCGTCCAGGATGACCTTTCCGGCTTCACCGAACACTTTGGCCATACGGGGCTGAAAGCGAGGATAAAGGCCAAACATGTCGTGGTAGATCAATAGCTGTCCGTGCGCATTCAAGCCAGAGCCCAGGCTGATGATGAAACAGTTCTCTGCCCTTTCGGTGATCAGCTTGCATAGACGGTCAGGGACCATCTCTAAGAGGATTGCAAATGCACCTGCCTCTTCCAGTGCTTTGGCATCATCGACGATCTTTTTCGCCTGCAGAGCGCTCTTCCCCTGCACCTTGAAGCCTCCCAGGGCGCTGCTGCTCTGCGGGGTGAGCCCTAAATGACCCATTGCCGGGATGCCAGACCTTACGATCCCTACGATCCGATCAGCCATTTCCACTCCGCCCTCCAGCTTGATGGCGTCGCAGCTGGCCTCTGCCATGAAACGGCCTGCATTCCGGATGGCTGATTCCACGCTGGGTTGGTAGCTCATATAGGGCATATCACCGATCAACCAGGCGTTTGGAGAGCCGCGCCGCACGGCTTGTGCATGGCGGATCATATCTTCCATCGTCACAGGCAATGTGCTCTCGTAGCCTAGGATGGTCATGCCTAGGCTATCGCCGACCAGGATCATATCGATGCCTGCCTTTTCTTGGAAGAATGCGGTTGGGTAGTCGTAGCAGGTGAGCATGGTAATCGGCTGGTCTTCGGCTACCTTCTTGAACAATTTCGGCAGGGTCACTTTCTTGCGTTCTGACATATCTTCCTCCATATCAGGGTTGAAAATTAAGCCATTCCAGGCCGGGTGTAGCTATTACCGGGCCATTTATATTGTATGAAAAAGCACTTCTCCGCGCAACTGACAAAGGTCACCTTCAATGGATACCGAGGGATGGCCTTTCGTGAAGAGTACTGTCTTCTGGTAGGAGGGCTGGCGTAAGTACCAACTGCCTGATGAGAGAGTTTTCTGAGGTAGTGGTTAAAAGCAAAGCTGTCCCGACTTCTGGGACAGCTTTGCAGTGGCTTAAAAATGCAATCCGCTGGATCAAGCCTGGACAATGCAATCGACCGGGCAAACACTCACACACTGGGGTGAATCGTGATGCCCAACACATTCGACGCATACATCAAGGTCGATGATGTAAATCGCATCGCCTTCACTGATCGCCTCGGTAGGGCATTCTGGCTCACACGCTCCACACGAGATGCACTCGTCGGTAATTTTCATTGACATTGGGGTGACCTCCTGTTATTGAATAAGTAATTCCAGACTGATGAGTAACCAATCAGGTCGTGCTTAGGTTATCATAGCGAAAATCGACTGTCAAATGACAAAAATAACCAGGTTCATATTACAAAAGTGAACGAATGAACCAATCCAGGTCTTACTCTAGTTTGAGACGCCACAGTCCCACAGTGAAAAAGACCAATGCGAACAATAGCAGCATACCTGCTTCCGGCAAGACTTCACTCACTCCCAGGCCTCTAACGATCACATCATTGAACCCCTGCATTGCCCAGGTCGTGGGAAGCACGATAACAGGCGGCTGGTATGCTGATGGGGTAATCTCTAAGGGCCACCAGGCGCCGCCCAAAGCCGCCATTAACATCGAAAAGAGGATCGTCAGGCCACTAGCCTGGCTAGGGGTACTGGAGAAGGTTGCCAGGAGCACCTCTAACCCAACCGCTGCCAGCGCAGTCGAATAGGGCAATCTCTTGTGGGACGACCCCGATCACCTTTTTGACATCTACTGTTTCTTG
>CAZAQS010000112.1:0-14598 GCA_964486825.1 uncultured Anaerolineaceae bacterium
ATCGCGCAGCGGCTCCATCCAGCCATAGTGATTGTCATAGACGCCGGCGGCCGAGCCGGGAATGGATCAGGACATTGTTGGTGGGCTCGGATGGCGGCATCGTTTTTGCTATGTTGAAACAGATTGTGTCAGGCTCATATGATGAAAGAATGGCTATTGCAGTACCCGATGTAGCGGCAGTGGATCAGGTATGGAAGAAGGCCCAAAAAGATCGCCTTCCTTTCGAGCGTATTGTCGTGAATACCGTCCGCGAATTAGCAAAACTCAACCCGCAAAGCCATGTCCATGCCAGTGAGCTATACGCCACCGTTAACATTATCCGTCGCTGCCCGCCCGGACCAATCATGGCTCTCCTTGCTTCCCGACCCTGGTTTGTCCATGTTGGCGACCTTCATTTCAGGTTTGATGATTCGGAAAGCGAGTAAGCCCAGGAGGAGTAGGTGAGTGAAGTAAGACGCTTTAGTATCGTCAAGCCCACATTACAAACCCGGTACCACATCGACTTTGACTGGTGGAGCCAAAGCGATCGTGATTGGCGTGTTCACCTGATGAGTTTATTGTGCCCTGAGCACCAGATGGCTTTCGCTGATTTCAAGGCCGATGAAATGGTTGATTGGATCGATCCGGAAACTGCGGAAGTACAGAGTGTAGATGGTCTTCAGCATGTATTGATCACGCATTGCGCCAAGGAAGAAGGTTTTATTTCCGAAAGGACGGCCCTGGTAGATGCTGTTTTCCGTCTCTTCCTTGCCAATGGGAATGACCCGATGACAATTTCTGACCTGGCCGAGAGGTTGGGCCGGCCTCCCTATACCTTGTTGAAAACCTTATCGGGAGGTAGAGTGTACCGGGGTTTACGGCCGGTAATGGAACACTAGTTGCACGTAAACATATTTATGCCCCCGTAGCTCAATGGACAGAGCAAGTGCCTTCTAAGCACGAGGTTGTGGGTTCGAATCCCGCCGGGGGCGCCAAATGGGAATAGATATTGAAGCTAAGGACTATATAAAGATGACA
Organism: uncultured Anaerolineaceae bacterium; assembly: GCA_964486825.1. Classification (GTDB taxonomy): domain Bacteria; phylum Chloroflexota; class Anaerolineae; order Anaerolineales; family UBA4823; genus CAZAQS01. Next base: position 1,018 of record CAZAQS010000112.1, read on the forward strand.
AACATGGTCATCAATGTATCATCAAATAATATGAACAGACAGGGAGCTGAGGATGCAAAGTACTTTTCGTCTGGCAGCCTTCGTTTTCGCCTGTCTTCTCGTTCTTGCGTTTGGAGTCCTCCTACAGATGTGTATGAAACTGAAGACGCGCTGATCGTGAGGGTAGAGGTGGCTGGAATGCGCGAAGAGGACTTTGAGATCATGCTCGAGGAGCGTTTCTTAACCGTTCGCGGTACTCGTCCAGATATATCTGAGCGGCGTGCTTACCACCAACTTGAGATACCTTTTGGGGAATTTATTTCTGAAATCGAGCTTCCGATTCCGGTGGCTGCAGATCAAATAGAAGCGATTTATCAGAGCGGCTTTTTGCGCTTGACCTTACCGAAGAAAACCCCTCACCAAATCCGTGTGGAAAAATAAATTAATCACAGATGGCTGATTATGGAATTAAGGCATCGGACTGCATCTTGATACCTCCAATTAATCCAATCACAACACATATCTTTCAGAACGAAGATGAAGCTGAAATGGATGAATTCCAAAGTAAGCATAGCGAAGAAAACATCCCTCCTGTACTCCCAATTTTGCCGTTACGTGGACTGGTGGTCTATCCTCAGACTGCTGTACCACTGACAATTGGCCAACCACGATCGATCCGGCTGGTAGATGACGTTGTAGCTGGCGAGGAGAGGCTAATTGGGGTGCTCACTTCCAAGGATCCAGAGCTGGAAGTGCCTGGCCCGGTGGATCTTTATACAACCGGCACAGTGGCGATGGTGCACCGGTTGTTTCGGGCTCCAGATGGCACGATTCGGTTACTGGTTCAAGGTATTGCTCGGTTCAAGGTAGGAGAGTTCCTGCAACAGGAGCCTTACTTGAAGGCTTATATCGAGCTTATTCCTGAGACAGTGGAGGAGGGCCTCGAATTAGTAGCGCTGGCGCGGAATGCTCGCGGCCAATTCGAGCGTATTGCGGAAATGGTTCCTTCCATTCCAAGAGAGCTGGTGGCATCTGTCACCGCCCTGGAAGATCCTCTCCAAACGGTTTATACCATTGCTAACTTTCAAAGGATGGACTTGCGGGATGCCCAGCAGATGCTCGAGATCGACTCGGCCTCTGAAAAACTGCACAAGTTGCTCGGGATCCTGGTAAGGGAAGTGGAGGTGCTTGAAATCGGGCAGAAGATACAAAACGAAGCCCGGTCAGAGATTGAAAAACTACAACATGAATATTTCTTGCGAGAACAGTTAAAAGCCATTCAACGAGAGCTGGGCGAAGGCGACGAGCAAGCAGCTGAGGTTGAGGAGTTTCGAAATAAAATCGATGCCGCCGGGTTGCCGGAGGAGGCCGAGAAAATGGCCCGGCGAGAGCTTGACCGCCTATCTCGCTTGCCTACAGCCGCCGCAGAATATGGCGTTATTCGAACCTACCTGGATTGGCTTGTTTCGCTACCGTGGTCTTTGGTAACCCAGGATAACCTGGACATCCCGCATGCACGAGAGGTCCTGGACCAGGACCATCACGGGCTTGAGGATGTCAAAGAACGAATCCTTGAGTACCTGGCAGTACGTAAGTTACGCCAGGAGCGCTCAGACGAGCTAGAACAGGACTCTGGGGATGAGATTCGTCGTTTGAGGGAGGGGGTAATCCTTTGCTTTGTAGGACCACCTGGAGTTGGAAAGACCTCACTAGGCAGGTCCATCGCCAGAGCGATGGGACGCAAGTTCATCCGAATTTCCCTGGGTGGCATGCGTGATGAGGCTGAGATCCGAGGCCACCGCCGCACTTATATTGGCGCTATGCCTGGGCGAATCCTTCAAGCGATCCGGAGAGTAGAGTCCCGCAACCCGGTCTTCATGCTAGACGAGGTTGATAAGCTCACCTATGATTTTCATGGCGATCCTGCCTCGGCTCTTTTGGAAGTTCTGGACCCCGAACAGAACATAGAGTTTCGAGATCATTATTTGGAGGTTGCCTACGACCTGTCGCAGGTGATGTTCATCACGACCGCGAATTTATTAGAACCAATCCCTGCTCCGTTGCGAGACCGCATGGAGATTATATTTTTATCAGGGTATACAGAAGGTGAGAAGATCGCAATAGCTGAGGGATATTTAATCCCACGCCAGGTTCGCGAGAACGGGTTGCGGATGGAGGAAATCCAATTTACGCACGAGGGACTTCAATCGATCATCCGGTCTTATACTCGTGAGGCAGGCGTACGAAACCTGGAGCGCCAGATCGGATCGGTTTGTCGCAAGGTGGTTACCAATATCGCAGAAGGCAAGACAGATCAGGTAGATGTGACGCCAGAGGCCGTCAGGCAGTTATTAGGCAGGCCTGTTTATTTTGGGAATGAGGAAGTAGAGGTTCGCACTTCAATCCCAGGCGTTGCTACCGGTCTGGCATATACACCGGTAGGTGGGGATGTGCTCTTTATTGAGGCTACTCGCATGCCGGGTGGAAAGGGTTTTCAGGTAACCGGGTCCCTTGGAAATGTGATGCAGGAGTCTGCTCGAGCAGCCTTGTCCTATGTACGTTCTCGCGCCGAACAACTTGAGCTCGAACAGGCTTTCTTTGAAAAGTCAGATTTCCACTTGCACATCCCTGGCGGCGCCCAACCAAAAGATGGGCCCTCCGCCGGGGTTACGATGGCGACAGCTTTGGTTTCACTCGTCTCTGGGCGCCTCGTGCGTCCAGACGTCGGAATGACAGGTGAGATTACCTTGCGCGGCCAGGTCCTGCCGGTGGGAGGCATCAAGGAAAAAGTATTGGCTGCCCACCGCAGTGGATTGCGAACTGTGATTCTGCCAAAACGAAACCAGGCCGATCTGGAAGATTTACCAGAAGAAGTGCGCGAATCGATTAAGTTCGTTTTTGTCGACAGTGTTGACCAGGTTCTTGAGGCAGCCCTGGAGCCGGTGGACCGCAAACCGAAGCGAAAGACAAAGGCAGCTCCAAAGGCTTTAGCCGAGACGATGGAAAATGCATAAAATACTTCTGGTCGAAGACGACCCAACGATGCTAGGCTTGCTGCAGACCTTGCTGCAGATGGAAGGATTCGAGGTTGCCCAGTCAAAGGAAGATGAGCTTGAAGAAATAATTTCAGAGCTCAGGCAAGAAAAACCAACCCTGGCATTGATCGACGTTCATTTACGCCATATCAACGGGTTGGATGTCCTGAAACGGATCCGGAAAGACGCTGAGCTGAAGGATATTTGTGTGCTGATGTCATCGGGGATGGATGTCGGCGACAGGTGCCTGGAAGAGGGCGCAAATGGTTTTATCCTTAAACCATATATGCCGGATGAATTGATTAAAAAAATCCACAAGCTTGTGGATGGATAATGAAATAGAGAGTGAATTGTGGCAAAAAAACGTCCTCGCGCCCCAATGCAGTGGCGCACAATGGATTTACATTTACATACGCCGGCTTCGATCGATTACCAACAGCCGGAAGTTAGTTATTTAGATATTTTGCACCGCGCAGAAGCGCGCGGTTTGGACATCATTGGCTTTGCAGATCACAATACCGTCGCTGGATACCGGGGTATGCAAGAAGAGATCCAACAACTTTCCTTGTTGGAAAAACTCAACCGGTTGCTCCCAGAAGAAAAAGCACGCTTAATGGAGTATCGCCGCCTGCTTGAAAAGATCCTGATCTTACCAGGGTTTGAATTTACCGCTACCTTCGGTTTTCATATCATGGGATTTTTTTCCCCAGATAAGCCGGTGCGGGAGATTGAACACTTGCTGCTTGATTTGAATATTCCAACTGACCAGTTGGATCACGGTTCTGACATGATCGGGGCGACCTCAGACGTAACCACTGCTTACCAACTGATTAACGAAGCCGGAGGCTTGGTGATTGCCGCCCACGCAAATTCGAGCAACGGCGTAGCAATGCGGGGCTTTACGTTTGGCGGACAAACCAGGATTGCCTACACTCAGGATCCAAACTTGCACGCCTTGGAAGTCACTGATTTGGAACAGCAAGGCCGGCGGAGTACAGCAGCATTCTTCAGCGGTACGAAACCGGAATACCCGCGCCGGATGCATGCCATACAAGGCTCCGATGCTCACCGCCTGGCGATGGACCCGCTAAGGAAAAAGAATCTGGGAGTGGGTGACCGCGCTACAGACGTCTTGCTCTCGGAAGTAAGTTTTGAGGCCTTGAAAGAACTGTTTGAGAGCAACGATTTTGCCCGCACCCGTCCACACCGGCACCAGGAGGAACCAGCATTTGACTTCCTCATGTCAGCTCGAGAAGAAGGTCCGAATATTGTGCAGGACTTTCACGAGAGCATGACGGTACGTGGTGGAAAGCTGTATGCTGTAATTGCTGACGTATGTGCTTTTACCAACACCAACGGCGGCACCTTGTATATCGGAATGAACAGCGATGCCAACAAACCGGTAATTGGGATCAACAATCCCGAGCAAATGATGGCGCAGATGGAAAAAGAGATCAGCAACCGGATCAGCCCTCCCATTCAGCCTGCACTAGACGTGCATGAAACAGGGGGGAAGAAAGTCCTGCGTGTGCTTGTACCACGCGGTGATGACCCCCCTTATGCAGTGGACGATAATAAGATCTACGTACGTGATGAGGCTGAAACCGGCCTGGCTGTCCGTGACGAGATTGTTGGCCTGGTAAAGAGAGGTTTACGAGAGCAAATTGCGACACCGGCCCCTTCTGAAGCCGTCACCGAAGCGGCAGTGGAAAAACCGGTCAGTAGCAAAGAAGTTGAGGAAGCCAAGGACGACATCGCTCCTCGAACTGGTGTAGAAGTGGTTGGCATGGAAGAGAGAGGCGGTTCACGCTATTTCACCATGCGTGATCTGCGCAATGGCAATGTCGTGAAAAATGTGACCCGCACCTCGGCCAGAAGGCTTTGGCACTACGCCATTGAGGAATTTGCCAAACTGCCGTCTGATCTAAACGCTGCTCAGGTGACTTGGGACGGCGATCTCGGTTTATTGCGCCGCCATAAGCAGGGTAAAATTGTCCGTTATGACCTGGTCCAAAAGACGAACGGTGGATTCCGGTATTATTTTGGCGTGACGGATGATGGTATCCGGGGACCTTGGAAACGTTTGGTGGGCTCGGAAGATGAACGGGAGTGAGCGGAATCCTTTTTCAATCCGTACCTTCCGCTTTCAAGATGATTACGACAAGGTCCTTGCACTCTGGCAATCAGCCGGAAAGGGTATCCATGTTAGACGGTCTGATGAGCCGGAAGAGATCCAGAAAAAGCTCCAACGTGATCCAGACCTGTTCCTGCTAGCTGAAGAAGATGGCTGTATCGTTGGTACAGTTCTGGGAGGTTATGACGGTCGTAGGGGCATGGTTTACCACCTGGCAGTGGATAAAAGATATCGCCAGCGGGGTATTGGTGATGCTTTGATGCAAGAGCTGGAGCGGCGGTTAAAACAAAAGGGATGTATCCGGTATTACCTTCTGGTAACCCACGATAACCTCCAGGCTATCCGTTTCTACGAAAAGCGCGGTTGGGAACGGATGGACTTGCACGCGTATGGGAAAGACTTGGAATAGCACCAAGCGATGGGCTGGAGGCTTTGTTGAGCGATAACGTTTCTCAAAACCTGGTATTGAGAGTGGGGATCCTTACTGTTTCAGACCGGTCTTCCGCTGGAATCCGTCCGGATGCTTCTGGTCCTGCATTGGAAGGGTTAATTGCTACTCGAGGTTGGAAAATTATCAGGCGGCATACTGTCCCGGATGAAATTGCCGCGATCAAAAAGACATTAGTGAGTTGGGCAGGCAGCGGGGAGATGGACCTGATCCTGACCACCGGCGGGACAGGTTTTAGCCCCCGAGACGTCACTCCCGAAGCGACACAGGCGGTGATCGAGCGATTTGCTCCTGGTCTGGCTGAAGCTATGCGCCACGCCAGCTTACGCGTTACGCCACACGGCATGCTCTCCCGTTCGGTAACCGGTATTCGCGGCCGTTGTTTGATTGTGAATCTTCCCGGCAGCCCAAAAGCAGCCACCGAAAACCTGGACGTGATCATAGCTGTCTTACCGCATGCAGTTCAACTTCTGAGGGAGGATCCGGGCTCTGAGGCCGGGCACCAGACCAGATGAGAGAGTTTTATGGGTATTATTAAGATTAGGTTAAGAAGGAAATGCCAGACGAATCTATCCTTGCCCTCTCTCTTAGAAAACTTTATAATCCGAAGGAGTCTTCCCATAGGGGTTGACCAGGCGAAGGCTTACATGGAGGAAAGATTGGATAATTATCGAACAGAAGTAATCCCTGAGCCAGAAAATAAGGGAAGGGGTTCAAGTTGGCGGCGAGCTTTGATCGATATCATCGAAACGGTTATCCTCTCAGTCGCTCTTTTCCTGGGTATTAACATGGTTTCTGCCCGGATACGGGTTGAATCGATCAGTATGCAGCCTACTTTACACGCAGGCAATTTCGTACTGGTAAATAAAATGGCTTACCGGTTTGGATCCCCGGACCGAGGGGATGTGATCGTATTCCGTTACCCACCTGATCCAGAGCAGGTGCCTTATATCAAGCGGATTGTAGGACTACCGGGTGACAATATTCGGATCAGCGACGGTAAGGTTTATGTGAATAACCAGCTGCTGGTGGAGCCCTATATCGTATCTGCTACTCACCAGGGGGGAGAATGGAATGTGGACCAAAACTCCCTCTTCGTGATGGGGGATAACCGTAATAATTCTTCTGATTCGCGGTCCTGGGGCTTTGTACCGGTAGAGAATGTAATCGGAAAAGCAGAGGTTGTTTATTGGCCTCCTGAAAAATGGGGCATGCTCAATTTCCCGGCAGCTGTGGCAGCCGGCCATTAAGACGGTTCCGCACACATTATTATCATCGGAATGGAATACAAACAGCGAGTGGGAGCCCACTCGCTGTTTCGATGTCAATTGCTATTAGCGGACTCGTAAGCGACCTACCCCATTTCCTCCAGGAGGTTACGAGCGATCACCAGGCGTTGGATTTCACTGGTCCCTTCGCCGATGGTCATTAAGCGGGCGTCCCGGTAGATCCGCTCGACCGGGTATTCGCGGCTGTATCCATAACCACCGTGAATTTGGATTGCATTGCGACATACTCTTTCGCCCATTTCCGTCGCAAAGAGCTTAGCCATAGCAGCTTCTTTTGTAAAGGGCCGGCCTTGATCCTTCAACCAGGCTGCATAATAAACCATCAAGCGAGCAGTTTGGATTTCAGTTGCAGCATCCGCCAGCATCCACTGGATTGCTTGTTGGTTCGCAATCGGGCCTCCAAACGCGACTCTTTCCTTCGAGTAGCGAATCGCTTCGTCAAACGCAGCCTGCGCCAGGCCTACCGATAGAGCTCCGATACCGATACGCCCGCCATCCAGAATTTGCAGGGTCTGCTTAAGCCCGCGACCTTCTTCCCCAAGCAGCTCACCCGCCGCCACATGCACATCTTCGTAAGTGACCGCATGGGTGGGTGAGCCTTTCAATCCCATCTTTTTTTCCGCTGGGCCGATATGGACGCCAGGGCTTTCCACCGGCACGACGATCAAGCTGAGAGATTTAGCTCCTCCACGAGGGTCTGTCCGCACCAGGGTTACGATGAAGTCAGCGATGCTGGCGTTGGTGCACCACATCTTGCTGCCATTAATGACCCATTCCTCCCCCACTCGTTCAGCCTTTGTGCTCACTCCATCCTTCAAATCCGAGCCTGCGCCTGGTTCTGTAAGAGCCAAAGCTGCCAGCTTCCCTTCCCCGGTGGCGGCTCTTGATAGGTAGCGCTGTTTTTGTTGCTCGCTGCCATACAGGGCAATGGGAGCACAACCCAAACCGTTATGGGCAGCGATTGCCAGGGCGGTGCTGCCACACCCCCAGCCCAGTTCTTCAACAGCAATGGCAGCGCTTACTGCATCGACTCCCGCGCCCCCATATTCCTCGGGAATGCTCATACCCAACATCCCGAGCGGGCCCATTTTGCGGACAGCTTCCCAATTGAACCTGGCTTCTTCGTCTACCTCTTGTGCCTTTGGCTTGACCTCCCTGGATACAAAATCGTGTACAGCCTGTTTCCACATCTGTTGTTCTTGGGTCAGTTCGAAGTTCATGCTTTGCTCCTCTTTTGTCGCCTGCTCCTTCCTTAAACCCCCGTACTGCCACCATGATTATAGCAACGATTTCTAGAGATTAGAACTTATCGTATTTGGATCTTCATTCTATAGAGTTCTGAGATTACTTAAAGTCGATTATGCATTAATTCGCATGATTGATCTCTTCGACGGCCTCAGGATTTACCAGGGAGGAGGTGTCTCCGGGGTCTTGCCCCAGGTAGGCTGCCTTTACCATGCGACGCATGACCTTGGCATTGCGTGTTTTAGGAAGATCACTGACGAAAAGCACTCGTTTAGGAGCCAGTGGTTTGCCCAAGGATTTGACCAACAATCCCTTCAGCTCTTGCCGCAGCTCATCACTTGCCTGGCTACCCGGCGCCAGGACACAGAACACCACCAACGCATTGCCCTTGATATCATCTGGGACGCCGATCGCGGCCGCTTCAACGACTTCAGGATGGCTCACCAGGATTGATTCGGCTTCCGCTGGACCGAGGCGTTTGCCTGCGATCTTGATTATATCGTCAGACCGGCCCAGGATATACCACATGCCGTCAGAATCTACTGCCGCGAAATCGCCATGCACCCAAACCCCCGGCCAGCGTGACCAATAGGTCTCCTCATAACGCTGTGGGTCTTTCCAAAAACCGCGCGTCATCCCGATCCAGGGTGCTTTGATAACCAGTTCACCTACCTGTTCCCGGACAGGGCGGCCTTGTTCGTCGAAAACATCCGCGGCGATACCGGGGCAAGGGCCGGAAAAAGCTGTTGGCTTCAGGGGGAGGATGGGGTTTCCCATCACAATGCCACCGGATATTTCCGTACCTCCTGAATAATTTATGATTGGCCGTTTTTTCTTGCCTACCTTCTCGAACAGCCACATCCACGGGTCCGGATTCCAGGGTTCTCCAGTAGAGGCAAAAAAGCGTAAGGAAGAGAGATCATGTTTCTGGAACTGTTCTTCCCCGTTTGTTAACATGGAGCGCACCAATGTCGGAGACAGCCCCAAGTGTGTGATGCGGTGATGTTCTACCATGGACCACAATCTGTCAGGTCCGGGATAATCCGGGGCGCCATCATACAAGAAAAAGGTGCTGGCAAGGATTAGGCCTCCGAAGACCAACCAGGGACCCATCATCCAGCCCATATCCGTCATCCAATACAGGGTCTCTCCTGGGTGCAGGTCCGTACCAAAGGCCATATCTTGAGCCGCCTTAACCGGGAAGCCACAATGGGTATGTACTGCTCCTTTCGGGCGACCGGTTGTTCCTGAGGTATAGATGACCATTAGTATGTCTTCTGCGCGGGTGATTTCAGTATCAGCTATTTCCGGTTGCGTCGAGACGATCTCATGCCACCAATGGTCCCTTCCGAGGAGCATTAGAACCTCAAGGTCGGTTCGTTTTAGAACGATAATATGCTCAAGAGAGGCCACAGAACTGGCTGCCTCATCTACAGCTGCTTTCATATTGATGGGCTGCCTGCGCCGGAAAAAGCCGTCGGCAGTGAACAAGGCTTTGGCATTCGCGTCTTCAAGACGGGATGCAATCGCTCCAGATCCATAGCCGGAAAAGAGGGGTAGGATGATGCCGCCGATTTTGGCAATTGCCAGCATAGCAGCCGTTATCTCACAGGTCATGGGCATGTATAAGCCAATGGCGTCGCCTTTGCCCAGGCCTAGGGAGCGCAGCGCATTGGCAGCCTGATTTACCAGCCGCCACAGATCCCCGTAGGTCAGGGTGCAGGTTTCGCCCTCTTCCGATTCAGAGATCAAGGCGGGTCGGTTTTCCATATCTGTTCCCATATACTTATCAAGGCAGTTGTGGACGATATTCATTTTTCCACCCACGCACCACTCCGGCCAGGCGATGCCCCGAGATAGATCAACAACTTGCCGGTAGGGTTCGTAAAAGCGGATGTCCAGGTAATCCAGGATTGCTCCCGTGAACCAGGCTATGTCTTCTGTAGATCTTTGCATCAGCTCCTGGAAATTTCCTATGCCTTGTAGGCGCATGAATTTTGTAAGGTGAGCTTTCTCGACATATTCAGGTGATGGGCGCCAGACGATTTTGTCCCCAAAAGTAAAGCCTCCGCCGGTTTGATCCGTCATACCTATCCTCCCTGTATTAACACCTTGATCTTCGCAGGATATCTTAGGTTAGTCGTGTCCCGTACTCCTTCAAGTATACACGATAGATAAAGCTTAGGATTGGGACCTCCAATTGACTCGCCTCGAGACGGGATTCAAAATAAAAAGAGGTCCCAGTAATCTCTGCCAGGACCTCATTCAAACGGTCGTCGTTCTTTTAGTTTTTAAGGGACGTAGAGCGGCGGCTCCTGCACAAGGAGGCTGTCGTCAGACTTGGTTATCGAATACAGGAACTGTGTCTGCGGAGGTTCTTCAGCCGGATCAGCTCCGCAGCATGGCCCTAACGTGAACTGTCCTCCGTCCTCATCCTGCAATTCGACCGTGATTCTAAAATCGGAGGCGGAGACCTGGGCTTCGTCAACCACGTTCAAAACCGGCAGGCAGATCATCCCGTTGACGGTGCAGGCGGCTTCGAAAAGGGCTGCATGGTCGTTAGGATCGATTTCAGGGTTGAAATAAGCCAGTTGCTCATAACTGCCTCCATAGTAATCAACGGCATCTTCGAACCGGCCTGCACTCAAGTGCTCCAGGTAGTCGATCAAGGCCCATCGAGCCGCAGCCAGATCACCAGCATTCTGGGGTGTAGACCCTTGCGCGTACAACTCGGCAGCGAATTCCTGAATGGCTTGCAATTCCGCTTCGCTCGCCTCCATGCTTCCGATTCCAAAGAAGAGAAGCCGGATGGTCATCGCATCTGCTGTAGCGGGATCAGTCTGCTCGTACTCAAACCCAGCAAAATTATCCATCCACTGGTATAGCTGCCTCAGCTGGCTGTCGTTGAGCAGTGTAGGCTCACCTGTACCTGTTTCCGCAGGTGCACAGCTGGAAGCGTATGCCTCCCCGTACGCGTAAACTTCTAAACGATCACAGAAGCCGGCAATCCCGCCTTCGCGTTCCCAGGTGAATGCCAATCCTCAGGAGGCGCCACTGCGCCCGGAGATGGCCTCCTGGGCTGCCAGCCAGGCCCATTCTGCGATCATGCGCTGCTGGCTCGGTGTGGCAACGATTTCACCCTGGCCGGTAAATTGGATAACTCCGGCAGGGGTATCAGCGTCGAAGGATGCGTATTTGACCGCCATATCAATAAGCCTGTCCTGGCGCTCACTAGACACAAACCTGCCCGGCAACAGAGGCCCATTGCATGGGCCGGCCGCGATGATCTGTTTGCCGATCTGGGCAGTCCGGCATTCTAACTCCTGTGGTGAAGTCCAAACAATGATTGGATTTTCCACCTGCGCCTGCGGCCCGTTGGCTAGCACTACCAGGTTACCGTCACGATCCGTGCGGTACTCGTATTGCTCGTCGTTGACTTTTAAAATTACCAGGTAACCAGGGGTAATCATCTGCGCGCACATTTGTCCGGGTTCAGCCAGACCCAGGCAAGCATCAGGCCATTCTTGAGGCTGAACGCTGGTAATGATGACTTCATCCATCCTCAAGGCCAAGCGGGTTGCCAGGACCTGCCGGGCGGAGAGAGCCGCGCCTGGAATCAAGCGAACATTCTGGGCATTCTCATCCATGCGGAACTCATACTGCTCACCGTCCAAGATCAAGATGCCGCCGTAACCGGGGGTCTCTACCTGGGCGCATATCTCTTCAGCTTCCGGTGCGCCCAGGCAAGCATCCGGCCATGTGACCGGCTCGAAGACCTGGATTTCCAACTGGGCCAGATCCACACCAAGTTTCTCGGCCAAAGCCTCCAGGGCTGTACGTTCCTCTTCCCCGGCGATCCTTAAGTTCATGCCGCTTAAATCTGTGTGAACCTGGTATTGGCGGTCACCGGCCCGCACGATCAGCCGGTAGCCAGGTGTAATGACCTCTGCACACATCTCGTCGGGACCTGCCAGGCCAAGGCAGGAATTGGACCATTCCACCTGTTCTAACTCCTGCACTTGCAGTTCTCCAGGGTCAAATCCCAAACCTCTCGCGATCGCCTGGAGGATCTCGTCTGGGATTTCCTCTGCCCCTCCCTGGGGGCCTTCCGGGGAAGGCGTGGCTGGGCTGGGGGTGGTTGATGCACAGGCTGGCAATAGGAGCGCCAGCACAGCGAAAATGGATACGACCGGTAAAACTGTCTTCTTGATTTTCATTCTCTTACTACTCCTTCGAAAGGCAATCTTAAAGCGATCATAGCATTCGATCAGGCGGTTATTTCACCGGAAGCATGTATTAGACGTTTTATCACAGTATTTGTTCCCCAAAGATGATGCCATGCGCTGGGAAATCGGCATGGCATCGAAGGCTGTTATCGTGGACCTTATTGTACAGTTGTCAGCCTGGATTTATTACGATTAATTATCATGTATGATTGGCGTATAATTTTAATCAGGACTGTTTACTGCGAAATATACCGCAAAGTATTGTTATATGCACAAGGTTTGGTGCATGGACATTGGAGGTGGTGTGGGCATCCAGCTTGGTCCAATCGCTGCGGGTCTCATCGCTGGCGGTCTCTTGCTAATGGCCGGTTACGTCTTCTCCCGAGTCCGGGCGGACTACCGGCAGCGAGGCCTGCTTACCCGGCAGGTGGCTGTACTTCAGACCGGGTACTTCTTCATCTACGCCCTGAGTTCTTATCTGTTCCTCGACTCCAGGCTCACGGCTATAGCGAGCAAAGGTAGTCTATTTGGGTTGGCTGCCCTGCTGATGATTACAGGGCTATCGGTGGTTCTATTGTCGATGCCCTTCCTGGGCCAGAGATCCTTTGGTGCAGAAGTCGGCAAACTCCATACCAAGGGGATTTACCGCTTCAGCCGTAATCCGCAGCTTGCTGGCAGCTTCTGCTTTATCATCGGTTACGTCCTTCTCTGGCCGTCTTGGACAGGGGCTCTTTGGGCAGCAGTCTGGCTCCCAATCTCATACTGGATGATCCGAGCAGAGGAAGAAAATCTAAGGTCGGTTTTCGGCAAGGAGTACGAGGAGTATTGCAAGCGAACTCCCCGATTTATCGGCATTGGCAAGCAACGCCAGGGATGAGTCAGGACCTAAGTGCAGCGAGACAGGAGCTAAGAATGCATTCAATACAAGAAGATATGCAAGAGTTTCGCGGGCAGCTCGAAAAAGGATCGATCTCTTCCTTAATTTCCTCTTCTGGTCAAATGGACCCCTTGTTTTTGCAAGGGCGCTTCGTCTTTTCAATCTGTGTCTATGCCTTTTCAGAGTCCTTCCCCTAAGCTGAGTGCACGCTCTGCCTTACAGCAGGTAATGGAAAGCGTTAATCAAGGACCAGTAAGAATCGCTGAAAACGTTTGAAGGCTGCCCACAACAGGGCAAGGTTGAGCGCCAGGAAGGCTACCAGGACAGGCAACATGATGTTCCCAATGT
>CAZAQS010000113.1:0-14472 GCA_964486825.1 uncultured Anaerolineaceae bacterium
TTCCGGTGCGGTCCTGGTCTGGCTGCTGGGCAGCCTGCTGATGTGGCTGCTGCTGAACCGGACGCATTACGGCAAGAATTTGTACGCTGTTGGAATCAACCGGGAAACTGCCTACCTTTCCGGCGTCAACGTGCCGGTGACCGTGATTATTGCTTATTCCCTGAGCGGCATGATCGCTGCTTTCGGTGGTTTCTTACTCTTGGGCTATACCCAGACGGTCTACTTTACCCTTGGAGAGGCCTACCTCTTTCCCTCCATTGCGGCGGTTGTCATCGGCGGCACAACCCTGGCTGGTGGAGAGGGGTCTTACTGGGGCACGATGAGCGGCGCGCTGGTGCTCACCATCGTGGATTCGATCCTGACGACCGTCCAGATGTCCCAACAGGAACGGCAGATCATTTTGGGCGTTATCTTGCTCCTGGTGATTGCCGTCTACGGCAGGCAGCGCGCCCTGCGCCAGTAACCGAATACCCTCTGCGTTTACCCCTTCCGGATCCATGCAACCCGATGAGCGGCTGGTTTGGCGCGCTCTTCCCCTCCAGGGCTGCCAGGAAGAAAGATGGGATAGACCGACAACCTGGAGACATCCATGCCACAACCAAGACTGAGCTTATTATCTCCCCAGGAGATCCAGAGCGTTCACGATTCGTCATTACGGATCTTGCGTGACACCGGGGTGCGGGTGCATAACGAGGCCATCCTTCGTAAGCTGGCGCAGGCTGGAGCTGCTGTGCAGCCCTCCAGCCTGCTTGCCAGGTTCAGCGAGGAGATGGTGATGGCTGCCATCGAAGTGTCCGGCAAGCGTTTTATCCTGTACGGCAGGCAGCCGGACAAGGTGGCTCGCTTCGGTTACGGTGATGGCAACGTCATCTCCAGCCCGGGCCAGTTCAGCTGGTTCGACCACCATACCCGGGTACGCAGGCCGCCCACACTGGCGGATGCCCGGGCAGCCGGTTGCCTGGGTGATTCCTTGAACAATATCACCGTCGTTGGCGGTATGGCAGCCCCGGCGGATGTGCCAGTACAGGTGCGGGATGTGGTCTTGACCGCCGAGTTGGTCAAGTCTACGGGCAAGCCCGTCCGTGCCTTCCCGGTATCCAGGCGCAGCTCCTATTACGTGTTGGAGATCTACAAAGTATTAGCCGGCGGCGAGCAGGCCCTGCGGGAGCGACCGATGACCGAGATGCTATTAGAGCCGATCAGCCCCTTGCAGCTGCCCGGCAAAGAGCTGGATATCTTGCAGGAATTCCTTTCTGCAGGCCAGCCGGTCAGCATTGGCCCCATGGCGATGGCCTCCGGTACGGCGCCTGCCACCCTGGCGGGTACGCTGGCCCAGGAGAACGCTGAAATCCTGGCCGGCCTGCTGGTCGTGCAGAGCCTGGCCCCGGGCACGCCGGTCCTGTACGGGAGCATCCCCCACCTGATGGACCCGCGCACCTCGATCTGCTCGTTCGGCTCCCCGGAGCAGGGGCTGATGGCGCTGGCTTTGACCGAGATCGGGAAATCGTACGGCTTTCCGGTTTACGTGAATGTCAACCTAACCGACTCCAAGCTGCTGGACGCCCAGACGGGTATGGAGAAGATTGGCAGCCTGATGCAGGGCATGCTGGCGGGGGCGGACCTGTTCGGGCATGCCGGGATCGTCGGCACGGACCATGGCGGCAGCCTGAGCTGGCTGGTAGCGGATAACGAAGCCGTGAGTTACGCCCGGCGCGTCTTGCGAGGTTTCCAGGTAGACGAGGAGCGCCTGGCGGAAGAGGTGATCTCTGCGGTTGGCCCAGGAGGCAATTTCCTGTCCGAGCCGCATACCGTCCGCCATTACCGCAAGGAGTTCTGGCTGCCCAATACGTTGTGGACGCGGGATAGTTACGATGCCTGGGAGCAGGCCGGGGCGCGCTCCTTCGAGCAGCGCGTGGTAGCCATGGTGGACGAGCTGCTGGCCCGCCATGAGCTGCCGCCATTGGAAGCGGCTATCGAGCGAGAGATCGACCGCATCGTACAGGCAGCCTACCGGGAGCTGGTGGAGTGATGAGCAGTAACCTGTCCTTAGGCGGTTTATAGAAGGGGAGTAAATATATGCAGCGACCAGAAATTGCTTTAGGCATCGACCTGGGTGGGACGAACTTGCGGGTAGGTGTGATGGACCAGTCCGGACGCTTGCTGGATTTTGCCAGCCGGACCATCGATCCCACCATGGAGGGGGATAGGATGGTTGCCGAGATCTACCGGCTTGCCTCTGGATTATCCCACCTGCACCAAATCCAGGCTATTGGGATTGCCCTGGCGGGAGCGGTCCAACCGGGCGGCGTGATCCCCAAGGGGTTGACAAACTTACCTGGCATCGAAGGTTATCCCATGGAAGAGAAGCTAGGACAGGCTTTTGGCAGGCCGTGCGTGATGGACAACGACGCCCTGTTGGCCCTGTTAGGGGAATGCCGCTACGGCATTGGGCGAGGCTACATGGACGTGTTGCTGCTGACGCTTGGGACAGGTATCGGCGGCGGCCTGCTGCTGAACGGAAAGCGCCGCAGGGGCTCTCATGGGATCGGCTGGGAGGCCGGGATGATGCCCTTCCCCGACCCGACCATGAGCAACCTGACGCCGTTCGAGCAACTGGCCTCCCCAAAGGCGCTGATGCGCCGGTTGGGAGACCCGGATGGATATATCTATGAACGGGCCGCGGCCGGGGACGGCCTGGCTCAGGAAGCCATTGCCTCCATGTACCGCTACCTGGGCTGGTTGGTGAGCTGCATGCAACTTTCTTTCGACCTGCAGCTGGTAATATTGAGCGGGGGGTTGGCCAGCGTCGGGCAGCCGCTTTTAGATGGCGTCCGCCGGGCCTTCAAAGAAATCTGCCCGCCACAGCTCCAGTTCAACCTGCAAATCGAGCTGGGCGCCCTGCCGGAACATTCCGCCGGTGTGATCGGAGCTGCCAGCCTGGTCATGGAACCGGATGGGGAGGTTAAGTCATGAATACATATTCTTCGATGACCTCCCGCCAGCGCATGCTGGCGGCTTTGAAGTGCGAGGAGATCGACCGGCCTCCGTGCAGCTTCATGCTGTACAAGGCGTTGTGGGCCAAGAGCCGCGATTACCTACATTTCATCGAGCGGCAATTGGAATTGGGGCTGGATACATACATCCAGCTCCCACCTCGCCAGCATGGCGTGATCAGTGACAGCTACAACCTGCACGGTTTGCCGGTCAGCTACCAGCGGGAGGTGGACGTCTACGAGTGGGTAGAAAACCAGGCCGGCGCTCGCTGGCCTGTGTTGTTCAAAGAATACCGCACGCCGGCCGGGGTTTTAAGGGCCGAAGTGCACCAGGACGAGGACTGGCCTTACGGAGATCACGTGCCCTTCCTGGACGACTATGTCGAGACTCGCTCCAGGAAGTACATCATCGATACGCAGGCCGACCTGGCAGCTTTGAAGTATTTGCTCGTCCCGCCTTCGGAGCTGGAAATCGAGGCTTTTTGGAGCGGTTCGGCGCCGGCCATCCAATTCGCAAAACAGCACGACCTGCTGCTGGTGGGTGGCTGGGGGGTGGGGGCCGACCTGATCGGCTGGGTGTACGGCCTGCAGCGCATGATGCTGGCGCCATATGACGATCCTGAGCTGCTGGAGGAGCTGCTGGCGATCATCGCGGGTTGGAACCGGGCGCGCATGCAAGTCGTGCTGGAGGCGGGGGTGGACCTGTATATCAAACGCGCCTGGTACGAAAACTGCGATTTCTGGTCCCCCAAGAACTGGCGAAAGTATATCCTGCCGGTGCTGAAAGCGGACGCTGACCTGGCCCATTCCCACGGCTCCCGGCTCGGTTACCTGATCACTTCCAACGCCATGCCCCTGTTGGACATGATCGTAGAGGCGGGCGTTGACGCAGTTATCGGGGTCGACCCGCACCAATGGGACCTGGCGGATACTAAAGCGAAGCTGGCGGGCAAGGTCTGCATCTGGGGAGGGGTGAACGGGCACCTGACCGTCGAAAAGGGTAACCCGGAAGAGGTGCGAGCTGAGGTTGAAGACGCAGTCGGGCTCCTGGCGCCGGGTGGGGGCTTCATCCTGTCCCCGGTGGATAACGTTCGGGAGGACACGCCTACATCCATAGCCAACGTGCAAGCCTTGATCGAGGCCTGGCGTAGCGGTGGCGCCCTCCCCGCAGAGCGGGAAGAGTAGGGTTACCACGCGTGGGAACGTATCCCCTGACGCTCCGCGTCCTATCTCCACCTTGAGGGCTGATCCTGCTCAATGCATAACGACCGTGCCCTCCTTCCCGCGGAGCGTGGGAATCCATCAGACAGGGTTTTTTTCCCGTCTTTTCGAGGAGCGGAGCGACGAAGCAACCTGTCCTTAAGGTAACTAGGCGGTTGGGGGATCGATAGTCCTATCGGGACGTGTGTTTTATAATTGGCCTATGCCTGTGCCAATATTAGCCACGAAACTATATATCCCCCCACCCCGGCCTAAAGTTGTCCATCGGCCCCGCCTGATCGAACTGCTAAACGAGGGTCTGAACCACAGGCTGACCCTCCTCTCTGCCCCCGCGGGCTTCGGTAAAACTACGCTGCTGAGTGAATGGGTCGCCAGTAGTGGGAGACCAACCGCCTGGCTGTCGCTAGACCAGGGGGACAACGACCCCATACGCTTTCTAGCTCACCTGGTCGCTGCTTTGCACACGGTGGTGACCCGCCAGTCCTCGTCCGGAGATATTGGAGACGGGGTGATGGGGGTGCTCCGATCCCCTCATCCACCACCAATCCAATCGATTCTGACGGCCCTGCTCAATGAAATCGCCGCCTTCCCGGATAATTTCATCCTCGTCCTTGACGACTACTACGTTATCGATTCCAAGCCGGATGACGCGTCAACTTCCGTCGACGAGGCCCTGGTCTTTTTGCTGGAGCACCTGCCGCCTCAGATGCACCTGGTCATCGCAACTCGAGAGGATCCCCTACTACCCCTGCCCCGATTGCGCGGCCGGGACCAATTGACCGAGCTGCGCGCCACGGATTTGCGCTTTACACCTGGCGAGGCGACCGCTTTTCTCAACCAGGTGATGGGCCTGAACCTTTCAGCTGAAGATATCGCCGCCCTGGAAACCCGTACCGAGGGTTGGGTTGCAGGCCTGCAATTAGCAGCCCTTGCTTTGCAAGGCCTTGCATTGCAAGGGACGATTTCTATGCAGGGACATCAAGACGCCGCCGGCTTCATCAGATCTTTCACCGGAAGCCACCATTTCGTGATGGACTATTTGGTTGAAGAAGTCCTGGGACAGCAGCCCGCAAGCGTCCAGACTTTCTTGCTGTGCACGTCTATCCTCGACCGCCTGTGCGGCCCGCTGTGTGATGCTGTCTGCCCCGCAGGGACTGCAAGCATTTCCGAAGGACCTACCACCGTACTCGAGCCTGCAGTTTCCGGGAAAGAAACCGCTGCTCAGGAGACCGGTCAAAAAACCCTGGAATATCTCGAACAAGCCAACCTGTTCATCGTCCCCCTGGACGACGAGCGGCGTTGGTACCGCTATCACCATCTCTTTGCGGATTTGCTGCGACAGCGGCTGCACCAAAACCCACCCACATTGGTTGGAACAGAGCGAGAAAGCATAGCCGAATTACACAGGCGTGCCAGCGAATGGTATGAAAACAACGGCCTGGAGATCGAAGCTTTTCAGCATGCGGTTGCCGCCAATGATATCGAACGCGCCGCCCGCCTGGCTGAAGGAGAGGGAATGCCCCTACACTTTCATGGGGCGGTTGCCCCGGTCCTTCACTGGCTGGAATCGCTGCCAAGCAGGGTAATGGATGCCAGGCCGTCGTTGTGGGTGATCTATGCCTCGGCATTATTATTTGTCGGCCACATAGCCGGCGTCGAACAGATCGTACAAGCTGCTGAGGCAGCCTTAGAAGCCGCAGGAGCATCAGGCTCCGCCGAGCCAAACGACAAGAATCGAGATCTACTCGGACATATTGCCTCCATTCGGGCCACGCTGGCGGTTACGCAACACGATGTAGAAAACATCCTGGTTCAGTCGCGCCGCGCCCTGGAATATTTGCGTCCCGACAACCTACCTGTCCGCACCGCTACGACCTGGACGCTGGGGTACGCCTACCAGCTCCAGGGAGATCGCGCGGCTGCTTACCGGGCCTACAGCGAAGCCATCTCGATCAGCCAGGCGATTGGGCATTTCATCATCACCATCATGGCTACCCTGGGCCTGGGCAACTTACAGGAAACAGATAACCAGCTCTATCTGGCAGCCGATACCTACCGGCGCGTCCTGCGACTGGCAAGTGATCCGCCCCTGCCGGCGGCCTGCGAAGCGCATCTTGGCCTGGCCCGCATATACTACCAATGGAACGACCTGGATGCCGCAGGACAATACGGGCTGCAGAGCATCCAACTGGCTCGGCAGATAGAAAACACAGACAGGGTTGTTGCCGGTGAGGTGTTTCTCGCCCGCGTGAAACTGGCCTGGGGAGATGTAGCCGGCGCGGCCGCTATGTTAGCGGAGGCTGGCCAGTCCGCAAGCCGGCATAACTTCGTACGCCAGATGCCTGAAGTTGCTGCCGCCCAGGTGCTTGTCCAGCTCCGGCAGGATAACCTGGCGGCCGCCGAGCACCTGGCTGAGAAGCACGAAATCCCTATCAGCCAGGCCAGGGTCCACCTGGCCTTGCGAGACCCATCCGCAGCGCTGGCGGCGCTGGAGCCATTGCACCAACAGGCAGAGGCTAAGGGATGGCAGGATGATCTTCTACAGGTGATGGTTCTCCAGGCAGTCGCTCACCATGCGCATGGCGAAAAGGAGCGGGCTGTGCAACTGATGGCTGAATCGCTGGCGCTGGCAGAGCCCGGAGGCTTCATCCGCATCTTCGTGGATGAAGGTCAAGCGATGTCTCAACTGCTCAACAAAACCCTTGATCGAGGCATTGCACCTAATTATATTCAGCGGGTATTAACCGCATTCCCCACCAGTGAAACAGAACAGGCTGTACCATCGCAAAAACTGGTAGCTGAATTAGTTGAGCCTCTGAGCCAGCGCGAGGTAGAGATACTGAAGCTCATCGGCCAGGGACTCTCGAATCGTGAGATTAGCGAGCGGCTTTTCCTCGCCCTGGATACTGTTAAAGGGCACAACCGGAAAATTTTTAGCAAGCTGCAGGTTCAAAGTCGCACCGAGGCCATAGCGCGCGCCCGCGAGCTAGGCCTGTTGTAGTCCAAATCCAGGTGATCCTACGGAGTGATCCTGGTGTAAGGACGGCCGTTCCAGTTTGTCTGAACAAATGTGGTATGATCCAATCGGATAAAATCTATCTTATTTCAAACGAAATCACATACATATATGTTTTATCTGCGCTCATGAGGCTGTTCCTGGATTTACACACCCACCTATCCCAGGGATATTTTTCGGTTCTAGCCCTTTCCCTGTGGCGTTCTAGTTTTCATGGCTGGTTACTGGTCCGGTGTTCAGGTATCTTTTTGGTGTCAACCGTTAGCTAATCCGTTTGATTTCATGGTGCTTTTTCTTCTCCCGAGTATTGATCTATGTCTATACCAATTTTAGCCACAAAACTTAATATCCCCCCACACCGGCGCAAGGTTGTCCTCCGACCCGGCTTGATCGAGCGGTTAGACGAAAGCCTGCATGGTAAGCTGGCCCTCATCGCTGCCCCCGCCGGCTTTGGTAAAACCACGTTGGTCAGCGAATGGGCCCATGCTATCGGCTCTGCAGCTCCACCTGTAGCCGTCGCATGGCTGTCGCTGGACGAAGGGGATAACGACCAAACCCGCTTTCTGATTTACCTCGTAACTGCCCTGCAGATGGCTGCGGACCGGCAGTTGCCAGCCGGCAGGATAGGGGAGGGTGTGCTGGGTGCCCTCCAATCCCCGCAGCCCCCGCCAGCCGAACTGGTTTTGACAACCCTGCTCAATGAAGTCGGGTCCCTGCCAGGCCTTTTTGTCCTGGTCCTTGATGACTACCATTTGATTGACTCCAGGGCGATCGATCATGCAGTCGCCTTCCTGATCGAGCACCTGCCTCCGCAAATGCACCTGGTCATCGCCACCCGTGAGGATCCCCAGCTGCCGCTGGCACGGCTACGCGCCCGTGGCCAATTGACCGAACTACGCGCCAGAGACCTGCGTTTTACCTCCTCAGAAACTGCCGGATTTCTCCAGGCGATGAGTCTAAACCTCTCGGAAGAAGATATCGCCGCTCTGGAAGACCGCACCGAAGGCTGGATTGCAGGGCTGCAATTAGCAGCCCTTGCCATGCAGGGCCACCAGGATGCTGCGGAGTTCATCCGGGCATTCGCCGGAGACCACCGGTACATCGTGGACTATCTGGTCGAAGAGGTCCTGCAGCGTCAGCCCGAAACTGTCCGCAGCTTCTTACTCCAGACCGCCATTCTCGACAGGTTGTGCGGCTCGCTGTGCAATGCCGTCACCGGCCAGGAGGAAGGCAAGGCGCGGTTGGAGGCTCTGGAGCGAGGCAACTTCTTTGTAGTTCCGCTGGATGATAAGCGCCACTGGTATCGCTATCACCACCTCTTTGCCGAAGTTCTCTATGTGCATTTGATGGCGGAGCAGCCCGATCAGGTGGCTACGCTGCACCGGCATGCGAGCGAGTGGTATGAGCAGAATGGTATGGCTGACGATGCGATCCACCACGCGTTGGCTGCCAAGGATTTCGAGCGAGCGGCGGGGCTGATCGAACTGGCAGCACCGGCCATGCGCAAGAGCAGGCAGGAAGCCATGCTGCACGACTGGATGAAGGCGTTGCCTGAGGGGCTATTCCGAACCAGGCCAGTGCTCAGCATTGAATATGTTGGGGCAATACTAAGTAGGGGTAAGCTCGAGGGTATTGAAGACCGCCTGCGGGACGCCGAACGGTGGCTGGAGACGACAGCTGACGGGCGTGAGCTATCAGATGAGATGGTGGTCATGGACGAAGTGGAGTTTCACCGTCTCCCGGCGTCGATTGCCATGTACCGTGCCGGACTGGCATTGTTCGTAGGCAATGTGCCCGACACCATGACATACGCCCGGAAGGTGCTCGACCTCGCACCGGAGGATGACTATATTCTGCGTGGAGCGGCAGCCGCTCTCCTAGGACTTGCTTTCTGGACGGTCGGGAATCTTGATGCCGCATACCGGTCGTATGCCGACGGTATGGCAAGTTTACAAAAGGCGGGGAACATCGCCGATGCAATCAATGGCTCAATCGCCCTGGCCAATATCCGCATTACGCAAGGTCGTCTGCGTGAGGCAATGAGCACCTATGATCGGGGATTGAGGCTGGCAACAGAGCAGGGTGGGCCGGTGCTGCGGGGAGCGGCAGACATGTGCGTGGGAATGAGCGAGCTGCATTATGAGTATAACGATCTGCATACCGCCACGCAACTCCTGCTGAGAAGCAAGGAGCTCGGCGAGCACGCCGGGTTCCCGCAAAACCGCTATCGCTGGAGCGTTGCCATGGCTCGAATTCGGCAAGCCCAGGGAGATCTTGACGGTGCGCTCGATCTGCTCCAAGAAGCGGAGCACCTGTATATGAGCGACTTTTCCCCGAATGTGCGTTCTATTACGGCGTTGAAGGCGCGCACATGTATCGCGCAGGGGAGGTTGGGTGAAGCCCTCGGATGGGCGCGTGAGCAGGGACTCGCTGCTGAGGACGATGTCAGCTACCTGCGTGAGTTTGAACACATCACCCTGGCTAGGATACTTTTGGCGCGATATAAGAACGACCGTGAAGACGGCTCAATTCGTGAGGCGATCAGATTGCTCGAGCGCCTACTAAAAGCAGCAGAAGAGGGTGGAAGAACGAGAAGCGTCATTGAAATCCTGGTATTGCAGGCACTTGCTCACCAGATGGTTGGCAATATACCTGCGGCTCTTCTGCCTCTGGGCCAAGCCCTGATGCTGGCTGAGCCAGAGGGCTATATCCGCTTATTCCTGGACGAAGGCTCGAGCATGGCGCAGCTGCTTGGCGAAGCTGCCAGGCGCGGTATCATGCCAGGCTATACAGGCAAGCTGCTGACAGCCTGTGGGGCTGAACAACCGGAGAGGGCAGGTGCATCGTCTCTCCCCAAAACCCCTACCTCGCAGCCCTTGGTTGAGCCACTAAGCCAGCGTGAGCTTGAAGTGCTCCGGCTATTCAAAACCGATCTCTCTGGACCCGAGATCGCCCGTGAACTCGTGGTCGCTTTGAGCACGGTTCGCACCCATACCAAGAGCATTTACAGCAAACTCAACGTAAACAGTCGCCGGGCGGCTGTCAAACGAGCTATTGAACTGGGCTTGATATAAGCCCAAAACGCACAGCAAAACAAGGATTTCTGTGAACCCTGCCATATTTCCCAGGCGGGGTTTTTAGTTTGTTTTGACATTTTTCCACATCTCCCCACGTAAATCCCCACATCTGGGGAAGACATCTCCCCACATTCAGTTGTATATTTTCTACTAATCGAACCCAAATAGGCAGAAATGCCGGGTGTCAGGCTCTGGCACTTATCCCTGCAGTTCAAAAAAGGAGACAAACAAATGAATACCAAAGGAAAGATCGCGATCAAAGAAAGCAAAACGAGGATATCCACAGCAGTCCTCATGCGGCTGGCAGGGTTCTCTGCCATGCTGGCCGGGCTGGGCATCGTCGTCCTGGGCATGTTCCATCCGGCGAACGAACCTGTCTACGTCACCACCCCTACCTGGATCATCGTGCACATCTTTGCTACATCCCTGGGCTACTTTGGTGTGTTAGGCCTGGCAGGGCTCTACGCCAGACAGGTAGAAAAGGCCGGCTGGCTGGGCCTGATTGGCTTCCTCCTGTTCAGCATCTGGATGACACTGGTGGGGTTCTTTTCTTTCATCGAAGCCGCGGTGCTGCCTCACCTGGCAAGCGAGTTCCCGCCGTTCATGACCGGCTTCCTGGGGATGTTTAGCGGCATTCCCAGCGAGGTGAACCTCGGGGTCATGCCAACGATTTGGAACATCTCCACACCGATGTTAATACTTGGCTCCCTGCTGTTTGCCATCGCTACTTTCCGCGCCGGGATCCTGCCGCGCTGGGCAGCCGGTTTGCTTGCCCTCGGCTCCTTGATGGTCCCGGTGGGTGCACTTGCCCCAACCGAGCTCCAGGCAAAAATCATCATGATCCCGATGGGGTTGGGCATTGCATGGATGGGATACGCGCTCTTGACCGAACGGCGAGAGAAGGCCTCGGAACATGTCCTGTCAAGTTCCGCCAAACCAGAGCCGAGCAAGGTGGCTCGAGATTGAATTCGACGAGAAATCCAATCTTTTAACTAAGGAGTTGATGATGAGCCAATAGCTCACCGGTGACGAATGAAAATCTATTTTCAAGGGAGAACAACTATGAACATCCAACCAACAGGCAGAATCCGTAAAGAGGACGAGTTTGCGAATGCCCGTCAGCACTCAGCGAGAAAAATCGCCCTCGCGGCAGGCGTGTTGTACCTACTCACCTTTGTCTCGATTCCGATCGGCTTTCTTTACAGTTCTGTGCTGAACGACCCTAACTACATCGTCGGCTCTGGGCCGGACACTGCTATCATAATCGGCGGTATCCTGGAGATCATTGTAGCCCTCGCCGGCATCGGCACCGCTGTGGCGCTGTACCCGGTGGTCAAGAGGCAGAACGAAGGCATCGCGCTGGGCTTAATCGGGTCTCGGGTTTTGGAAGCCAGCACGATCTTCGCAGATGTTGTCTGCCTGCTGGCGATTGTGACCTTGCGGCGGGCTGGAGTCGGAGCAGATGCGTTGGTTACCGGCAAAGCGCTGGTTGCCCTGTATGGCTTGTTCCGCCTCGGACAAAACCTCATGCCGGCCGTGAACGACCTGTTGCTGGGCTCCCTGCTCTATCAGTCGCGCCTGGTGCCTCGGGTTCTGCCGGTGATGGGATTCATCGGAGCGCCCCTGCTCATCGCAAACACCATCGTGTTTATGTTCGGCATCACCAGCGGACCGCTCTTTGTGCTGACGGCGATCGGTGTTCTCCCGATTGCGCTTTTTGAGTTTATTCTGGGTATCTGGCTCACGGTTAAGGGATTCAATTCACCTGCAATCACTTCCCTGTATGCAAAAACAGCGACAAGCGAGCTCGTGAGCGCAGCATGAATATAGAGTATGGCAGAGAGGATATTCAGCCCGCACTGCCTTCCAAGTCTCACATTCTTTAATAGGAGATTATGAAATGAAAGCAATTGTAGCCTCTAAATATGGTCCACCGGAAGTTCTGCACCTGCAGGAGGTTGAGAAACCAACACCCAAGGATAATGAGCTGCTGATCAAAGTGCACGCCACAACCGTCACAGCCGGGGACCGCAGAATGCGAAGTTTTGACGTTCCTCCCCTATACTGGCTCCCCGCTCGAATCACGCTGGGTCTCACAAAACCCAAACATCCAATTTACGGCATGGAACTTGCCGGTGAAGTGGAGGCAGCCGGCAAAGACGTAACCCGCTTCAAGGCAGGTGACCAGGTGTTTGCCTCGACCCTCTCGGAGAATTTTGGCGCCTACGCCGAGTATAAATGCATGCCCGAAGATGGGCTGGTGTTGACAAAACCGGCCAATAATACTTATGAGGAGGCTGCCGCCGTTCCGATTGGGGGGACTACAGCTCTGCGCCTGCTTCGAAAGGGAAACATCCAGCGCGGACAAAAAGTCCTGATCTACGGTGCTTCTGGAAGTGTGGGCACGTATGCGGTACAGCTTGCCCGGTACTTTAGGGCAGAAGTGACCGGGGTTTGCAGTACGGCCAATCTAGAAATGGTGAAATCTTTAGGGGCTGACCAGGTCATTGATTATACAAAGGATGATTTTTCAACAAGCGAAACGCTTTATGACGCCATCTTTGACACGGTTGGAAAATGCCCAAAATCAATATACTCGAAAGCCCTCAAGCCGGACGGGACCTACGTAACCATTGCAAAGCTCGATACGAAACAAAACATGGAAGAATTAGTTTTCATGAAAGGGTTGATTGAGGCGGGCAGGATCAAAGCGGTCATCGACTGCTGCTACCCGCTGGAGAGTATGGTTGAGGCGCACCGGTATGTCGATCAGGGACACAAAAAGGGGAATGTGGTCGTCACTGTGGAATAGAGTAATGTCGAACAAACACAACCTGAAACATGATGCAGATCGACCACCGGTTTATCAAATCAGGATCAAGGGTCATCTGGGACAGCAGTGGACAGACTGGTTTGTGGGCCTGACCATCACGCTGGAAGAGGACGGCGATATGCTCCTGACCGGCCCGGTGATCGATCAGGCTGCCTTGCACGGATTGCTAAAAAAAGTGCGGGATTTGGGCATGCCATTGCTCTCCGTCATACTTGTTCAACCCGACCAGGGAGATGCGGCAGATATCAAGCAGTGAAGCGTCTCTGTTTTAGAGCCAGTTCCCGGCGGACAACTCACCCTGGACTCAAAGCGATGCGCATAACGGTTGGGGTCTCGGAGTAGAACCTCTTCCCACTCACCAGTCCCAACGACAACACCCGAAACAACACTTAAGTGTCTATGTGGTAATACTACAATTAAGATAAACTAAAAAGGTTTCCAGCCCGAGGTCTACCGCCTGGGGCGTGAGTACCGGGTTGCCCTGATGGGGACCGCATAGCACACACGAAAACCCGAACTGGGCAGCCTGCATCAGCAGCTGCCCAGATCGCAGCTGGCAATAGAAACTAACAAATAGCCTCTGTTTCCTAAACATAATAGATGAAGTAAGGAAGGATAACTGAATGAAAGCAATTGTTTACCACAACTACGGTTCACCCGATGGTCTAAAACTTGAAGAGGTCGCAAAACCGGCGCCCAGAGAGGATGAAGTACTGGTTGAAATTCATGCGGCAACCGTAACTCCTGGCGATGGGTTTGTCGTGAAAGGCGAGCCTTTCGTGGCCCGCCTGTGGTCCGGACTTTTGGAACCAAAACACAAGATCCCCGGAAAAGAAATGGCAGGGCGGGTCGAAGCGGTTGGCGGCAGCGTGACGCAGTTCCGGCCGGGTGATGAGGTGTTCGGTGACCTGTCCGTGTGCGGTATGGGCGCTTTTGCTGAGTATGTATGCGTTCCTGAAAGTGCAATCGCGCTGAAACCTGCCAACTTGACATTCGAGCAAGCCGCCGCCGTACCTGAATCGGCAGTCGTCGCCCTGCAAGGTCTTCGAGATAAAGGGAAGATACAGGCGGGGCAGAAGGTTTTGATCAATGGCGCCTGATCTGGGGCGAGTTCCGAAAGCAGGCTTTCGAACTCAGCTCGGGTGGCTCGCTTGCGCTCGATGAGCTCGGATTTCTTCATGCTCATTCCCCCTCTTCCGCATAACCGCCGGCGCATCAGCCCAGCCTCACCGGGCCAGTTATCGTTGGCTCACGCGGCTCCAGGATCCCCGCAACCTTAAATCGTCTTTCTCATAATACAATGATTTTTCCCTTTTTCGCCTTCATAATTGA
>CAZAQS010000114.1:0-6704 GCA_964486825.1 uncultured Anaerolineaceae bacterium
CTGTCAGGTTGGTTTGTGGAGCCTGTGGCTGGAGCAGTCTTCGCAAACCAACCTGACAGCCTTACGCTCAACTGGCAGACCAGCAGCTATGCTACCCGATATGAGTACTGTTACGATACCACCAATGACAACGCCTGCTCTACCTGGATCGATGTTGGCGACAGTACCAGTACCGGTATAGGTGGTCTTGACTACGACAGTACATATTACTGGCAGGTGCGGGCCTGGAATGGAGCAATTGGCCCCATATACGCTAACCAAGGGGTCTTCTGGAGTTTTACAACCCAGGAACAACCATCCAACCTGGTTTTTGCTGATGATTTCTCGGCGGTAAAAGCCTGGCTCGATGAAAGCAACGGGAATATATTTCGCGATAGCACAAACGAATGGTTGGCGTGGACGGTCACACGCGCTCAAACTCGCAGATTTTATGCACTTACTGATGTTCCTTCCAATGATGTGGATATGAGTTTCCGTTTTCAGCTCAGCAGCGTCCTGGGAAATGGAAGTATTTATTTTGGGCTGGCAGAAGATCTTGATGGTTCCTTACATAATCCTACTTTTCCAACTGGATTCTTTTTGATGGTTGGTACTTACGCACAATTGAAGATCGTTTATCCACACATAACCTATGCCGACGATTACCCAAATAGCTGGAATCCTGACGATACGAGCACATATTTAAATTTCGGCAGCTTAGGTTTATGGCGCCAATGTGATGTCGTCATCAAAGATGGTCAATGGCGGGTCCAGCTATTGGATGAGAATGGTGGTTTATTGGACGAGATTTCAGGAACACTGCCGAAAGCTCATTCTCGATATAACTATTTCATGATCTTTCTGGATGAGGTTGGAGGTTGGGAAACAACCAGTGGATTATTCGATGACCTGTACATCCGGATTCAACCCCCGGGCGCTTTCGATAAAAGTAATCCTCTCCCTGAAGCAACAGGTGTTTCAACAAGTCCCATATTAAGCTGGAGTCCCAGTAGCGGCGTCAATAACTACGAATATTGTTTGGACACTACGGACGACAATGCCTGCTCGAACTGGATCAGGACGGCAGGGACCACAGCAAAATTATCCGGGTTGAGCGCCAACACCAGCTATTACTGGCAGGTCAGGGCGAGCAATCCGGGTGGAATCACTTATGCAAATGGAAGCAGCACCACTTACTGGAGTTTCACGACGCAACCTGTCCAACAACAACCACCGGGAGCTTTTAACAAGCGCGATCCGTTCGATCTCGCAAGTGGAGTTCCAGTTAGCCTCCTGCTTCGCTGGGATTCGAGCAGCGGGGCGGAACGCTATGAGTATTGTTATGATGCAACAGATGACCAGGCTTGCTCCAATTGGATTGATGTGGGCACGAATACCAGCGTTAGCGTTGGGCCTTTGAAATACAGTACTCATTACACCTGGCAGGTGCGAGCTACTAACAGCGCTGGTGTTACGTATGCAGATGATAGCCAGTCAGCTTCTTGGTCATTTATTACACGTCAAATTGATTCTCCCATAACACCAGGCGGAAATAAAATATACCTTCCATTTCTTTCCTGATCCGAAACCCTGCCCAAAAGGCAGGGTTTTCCCTACCCTTAAATAGGGTAATTCCCAATTGGGGAGAAGGAGAAATTCCTGTATTATGTATATAACATACTGATACGCAGGGGGTCACAGTAAATGCATTGAGTTCTCACGCCAGGGGGCAATGTTGAGGGCTCATTAGCATTTTAAGGGGTTGGCAAAAAGATGGTAGGGTTTTCCCTAGTTCTAAACCGGGATATCCCTTATAGAACCCAGGCCCATTTTCCTGTATCATCATAAACAAGCAGGGGGCAATATTTTCTGGAAGGGTTGGGTTCGTGTGAGGGTCACAGGGGGCAAGCGCCGGAGCGGGCCCAAATCCTTTTAACGGGAAGAATGGTGATGGGTTGAGTCGAGGGCCAGTCAGCGAAATGACTGGCCCTCGACGCGTGTAGGACCATTCTTTTTTTGTGAAATATCTTGGATTCCCATAGAGAAATTCGTAAAAGGCCGGTTTTTGTATTTCTATTGCTTTCTGAGTCACTTAATAATGAAGCTGGTTGCCCGCTGAGCGGCACTAAGGCAGTTAAGGTAGAGTAAGCTCTAGACATTACTTACAATTCGGATCCTTACCGAGTTGTAACGGCTACATATATAACTCCCGCCATCTGGCCGTGCTGTATGGCGGGTGATTTTGTCTCTATTACGACCAGGATGCCTGCGGTGATTACGTCTACAACAACACTGCCAAGATCGTAGCGACGGGTCAATATGCCACTGCCAAACTCAAAGTTTGGCATGCCTTTTTTGTGCCCTTTAGGGTAAATTTTTTTCGAATCAAGACGTCTTACTATCGTTTGAGACTCCGGCAGCTAAATTTCGAAAGATAACATTTTAGAAATCAGATCTAAATAGTGTACAATATAGACGACTGGCTTACAACCGGTCATATTTTTCGCCTTTTTCGCTTACGGGGAGGTCTAGCAAAGCGAATGAACGTACCTGGTTTTTTGAATACCTATCGCCTGACCATCTTTGCCCTCATAGGGGCAGTGCTGTTTTCAGCTTTCACCATTTGGGCCGGTATCCCGGAGCGCGGCCTGCCGGCTTTCCTGGCCGGGCTGGGCGTTTTCCTGGGGTTGACGCTGTTCTTTGCCGGACTGGCCTGGCACCTGCTGGCCCGCCCATTGCCACACGGGCAAAAGCAATTGCGCGCCGAGTTCTTGAGCCCCGCCCTGCGCCGCATGTTTGCGGTCTTCCTGCTGGCAGCCGGCATCTCCTTGGTCGTGGGCGGCTTTTGGGACGAAGTCTGGCACCGCAAATATGGCCTGCCTTTTGGTGAAGACCTGCTTTGGCGCCCGCATTTGCTGATTTATTTCGGCCTGTTTACCCCACCTGCTTTGGCTGCCTACACCTTGATCCGCATGCTGCGCGATGGGGTGGGCTCCTTGCAGCAGCGCTTTCGCGCCGATCCGCGCGCCGGTTTGCTTGTCCTGGCTGGCGCCTTCTTACTCTACACGGTACCCGCAGACCCGCTATGGCACACGATCTACGGCGAGGATATTACCGCCTGGAGCCTACCGCACCTGCTGTTATTGGTCGGTGTGACCCTGGTGATGCTGTTGGCGGTGGTGATGCAGCTTTCCACCACACCCCTGAGACCGTGGGGGCCGGTCCTTCGCCGCTCCTGGAACGAGCTGCTCGCCCTGCTGGCCTTCACCTTCGCCTTCCAGCTTCAGTTGCAGGTAATGGTCACCGACTGGGAGAATGGCAATCCCGCCCTGATTGGGCGTCCAGGCTGGCTGCTGCCGGCGATGTTTATTGGGTTGGGCATTTTTATGGGGGTAGCCTCCAACCGTGCTCTGCGCGTTTACGGCGCTGCCAGCTTGATGGGAGCACTCACACTGCTGCTGCGGTGGGGGATGATCCAGATCTTTGATTTCCCCGCCATCCAGGTTGAGAGCTGGCTGGGAATCCTGCCGCCCCTGTTGGCTTTGGACGTGCTGTATGCACTGCGGGTTTCGCGAGGCCAGGGACCGCCTTCTGCCCTGCTTGCCGGGCTGGCAGCAACCGCAGGTCTGCTGCTCGGGTCGTTGCCGCTGATGGCGCCGGTCTTCGACCACCCGAGCATTACGCTGGCTTCCGTACCGGGCTTTGGAATAACCGGCTTTCTGGCTGCTCTCCTGGCTGCCTGGACCGGCGCAGCGTTAGGCGACAGCCTATCGGCGCAAGGTCCGGCTGAGAGCGCTGCTACCAGGCAGGCAGTGGGCCTGCGTGTTGTCCCGGCGCTGGTGTTTTCGTTCACCTTGCTGTTCATCGTCTTCTTCATCGTCACTGCAACGCCGCCAGTGAACTTCTTCTGATCAGGATCCAGGGTGCCATATGCTAAGCCTGGCTGTTTTCCTGCATGACGGCCCCCATACCAGCGACGCCTGGCTTTACGTATTGCTGGGTTTAGGAGCGCTGTCCATCATTGCTATCCTGGCTGGCTTGTGGTGGGCCAACCGGCGTCTGCCCCCGGAGATGGATGAGCCAGAAGATGGGTAGCCTTTGCTAAGGGGATGGCTTGAAAGGGCGCGGCGAGATCTGTATTGCCATGATTAGTTTATAAACTTGGCTTGCCCCTCTCAACCATCTCCCCGTTCTGGATATATTCCGCCAGCCTCTGCAAATCCTCCGCCGTCTGGCGGTCGTGCTCCATATAATCCACCACCTCACGCACCATCCCGTAGGCAGCCTTCGTCCCTTCTCCCAGGCGGGCCGGCCCGTCCTCCCGCAGATCGATGGCCTGGGCGGCCGTCATCAGCTCCACCGCCAGCACGTAGCGCACGTTCTCCATGATCTCCAGGCAGTGGCGAGCGGCGTTGGCGCCCATACTGACGTGGTCCTCCTGGTTGGCGCAGCTCGGGATCGAATCGACGCTGTCCGGGTGGGCCAGGGTCTTGTTATCCGAGACCAGCGCGGCAGCCGTATACTGCCCCATCATCAGCCCGCCGTCCAGGCCGCTGGTCGGGATTAGCATGGCCGGCAGGCCGTGGTTGAGCTCGGGCGTCAGCAATCGGAAGACGCGCCGCTCGGCGATATCGGCTACCTCCGCCATGGCAATGCCCAGCATATCCAGCCACAATGCCGGTCCTTGCCCGTGAAAGTTGCCGCCCGAGATGGCCCGCATTTCGCCCTGCGGGTCCGAAAAGACCAAAGGGTTGTCGGTAGCCGCGTTCAGGGAGGCCGAGAAACGCCCCCGCAAGAATTCCACCGCATCCAGCGCCGGGCCGAGCACCTGCGGCGTGCAACGTAAAGAGTAGGCGTCCTGCACCTTTTCCGGCAGCGAATCGATCAAGCGGCTGCCATGACATAGGGCAAGGATATTCGAAGCAACTTTTTGATTCCCCGGCTGGTTAGATGCCGCGTGCAGATCGACGTCGAAGGCCGCCGATAGCCCCAACAGGGCTTCCAGGCTGAGCGCCGCCCCGATCTGGGCGTGCGCCAGCAGGTTCTCTGCGTCACGCACAGCCAACGCCCCGCAGGCAGCCATGAAGTCGATGCCGTTCGACAGCGCCAGGCCTTCCTTGGCCTCCAGCGCCAGGCGCTCGATGCCGGCCCGCCGCATGGCCTCTTCTCCGCTGAGCTGATCACCCTCGTAAACGGCATACCCGCTGTAACCGCCCTGCGCCTGCTCGTCCGGATCGCGCGTCATCACCACCGCTATATGCGCCAGGGGCGCCAGGTCGCCGCTCGCCCCCAGAGAGCCCTTCTTTGGGACCACGGGCGTGACTCCTGCGTTGAGCATATCGATCAAGGTCTGGGCCAGCACCGGGCGCACGGCTGAATGGCCTTTCACAAGCGTATTTGCCCGGATCAGCATCATGGCTCGCACCACGTCCTCGGGCAGGGGTCTCCCGACCCCGCACACGCACAGCAGGATCAGGTTGCGCGAGAGCTGGCGCGCCTGCGAGGCGCTGATCTGGCGGTTCGCCAGCGAGCCGAAGCCGGTATTGACGCCGTAGATGACCACCCCGCCGCGCTCGATCGAATCCACTATCCAATCGTGGCTGCGCTGCATGTGGGCGCGCGCCTCTTCGCTCAGTGGGGCGACCGGCGCCTTATCCCGGGCCACCGCAACCAGCTCTTCGATCGTCAATCCTTGTCCCGTTAGCTCGATCATTCGTTTTCCCTTTCATACGCCTGGATCCGGCCACGACCGGTGGATTGATAAGACAGGTCAGGCGCCCTGACAGATTTTGATTTTATCATGGCCCCTGGCAGGCCCTCTGGATGCCATCACATGCAGCGATTTAAAACGTCTTTCATATAGGGGAATTGGGCTCAATTATCTGGATTAAGGAGGAGAATATGAAAAGGGTTTCGTTCCTGGCAATTTTGGTCCTGGTATTGGCTTTGAGCGTGATACCGGCAGCCGCCATCACCGGGGGCGAGCTGGACGGAGATGGTCACCCCAACGTAGGCCTGATGATCGCTGACATCGATGGGGAGCCGCAATGGCGCTGCTCGGGCACGCGAATCGAGCCCAGGGTGTTCCTGACGGCCGGCCACTGCGTTGGAGATGGGGCGAATGGAGCCCGGGTGTGGTTCGAAAACGACATGGCCAACGTACAAGATTATCCTTACGGTGGTGTCACTGCGATAGAGGGCACACCCATCCCCCATCCCCTGTATTTCTGGGGCGGGTCCGATAAACACGACGTCGGCCTGGTCATCCTGGAGCAGGCGGGCGATATTGAGCCGGCCAGGCTACCGGCGCCGGACTTGCTCTCTCAACTCAAGAGAGACCGCGTTCTAAGGGGTGGGTACCCGGAAGGCGTCTTTTTCCGGTCGGTGGGGTATGGTATCAACCTTGTGTCATGGCCTCCGCCCGAACTCGACAACAATAAAATTCGCCAGGTATCCGAGTCCGAATACACCTCCCTCACAAAAGTTCACCTACACCTGTCGCAGAAAGCCGTCTTTGGCGAAAGCGGTAGCTGCTTTGGCGATTCGGGTGGCCCGGTCTTCTGGGTGGATCCCGAAGGGAACGAAATTATCGTGGCGGTGACCTCATCCGGCGATGGTCAATGCGTGGCGACGGGTTTCAACTACCGTGTGGACGTGCCGGAAATTCTGGGTTGGATCTATAGCCAATTCCCGTAGGGGTACGGCGGGACAGGCGCAACGAAGAT
>CAZAQS010000114.1:6804-14305 GCA_964486825.1 uncultured Anaerolineaceae bacterium
GTTGGATCTATAGCCAATTCCCGTAGGGGTACGGCGGGACAGGCGCAACGAAGATCTTTTCATCCCTCGCCATGCCCCTACAAGGCGTATTCAACGGCCGCTTCAGCGTGGATCCTGGCTGTATCAAAGACGGGCACTGGACTGTCTTTCTGGTGGACCAGTAATCCGATTTCCGTACATCCTAATATGATACCCTGGGCGCCGGATTGGACCAGGCGACCTATCACCTGCACATATTGAGCTTTCGACTCCGGCCTGATCACACCCAGCACCAATTCCTGGTAGATCACCCGGTCGATGATTTCTCGCTCCTGGTCATCCGGGATGAGCACGGTAAGACCGTGCTGTTGCTGCAGGCGGCCTTTGTAGAAGTCTTCTTCCATCGTGAAGCGCGTTCCCAGTAAGCCAACCTGATCGATCCCCGCCGCACGGATCGCTTGAGCTGTAGCGTCCGCAATATGCAGGAAAGGGATGTTGATCTTGGCCTGGATATCCTCCGCCAGCTTGTGCATGGTATTGGTACACAGCAGAACGAAATCCGCCCCGGCCCTTTCGACACTTTGGGCGGCTGCGACGAGTACTTGGGAAGCTTCCTGCCACCTGCCCTGGTGTTGCAGGATCTCGATCTCGGCGAAATCAACCGAATACATCACGCATTTGGCCGAGTGTAGACCACCCAGCTTCTCCTTGACCGACTCATTGACGAAGCGGTAATACTCGATGGAGGATTCCCAGCTCATGCCGCCGATCAGCCCTATGGTTTTCATTTTCCCTCCTACAAGGTTTTGGGGAAAGTCATCTCTGAAATACGTTCCCATCGTTTGTAGAGCTTTATTATGCCAGGGTTCTTGCCTCCATCAATCCCGATTCTGGAGCACACAGCCGCCTGGATCACGGTTCCCTCAGCTCTCCCTGCCATTGGCTATCCTGGACCAGGAAATGCAGCGCCACCGTCACTTGCTGGGGATCGGCGCCAACTGGTTGGTGGACGTCCTGCGCCATGAATATATAACCCGTCCCAGGTGGATAGTCAAGCTCGCCGCTCAACACCAGGTTACCCTTGGAATCAAGGATGAACCACCGGTTGCGCTCGAGGCCCTGGACTGTCGCCGCACATCCCCAGCCACCGTGGTCGTGAGCGTGCGTCTCTTGTCCTGGTCTAAGGATAATTGCCGCCAACGACCAATTCTCGCTTGCATCATATAAGACGCGCCGTTGGTATCCAGTAGCAGATCCCGTCACACTGTTAAAATCGAGTTGCAGCGCCAGCGTTTTGACCTCCTCCAAAACCCGCGCCTGGAGCGTTGGTGAGGCATGTGACAGCGGGCAAAGGGCGTTGACTCGAGTCACGAAACGCTCAATAAGAAAATCCTGCCTATGCTGTATTTTGTGAAGGGCCTGGGTGGTGGGTTGTGTGAATGAATTCTTGTTCATGAGCAGTCTTTTCTGCCTCCTGTTCGTCGATTGAAATTTCAATGGCACATCCCCCTCTTCATCTGGCAATCCTACCAGAAAATAAAACAAATGTTCTATAAGCCCGAATGATAACGGTATTGCTTCAAAAAGTCAAGTATTAATTATCATAATTATTGTAAATTTTAAGAATAATAAGATAGCGGCTATATATGATATACTGTGGGCTATGAGGAATAAAAGTTATCAACAATATTGTGGGTTAGCCTATGCCCTGGATATCGTGGGAGAACGTTGGACGATCCTCATTATCCGTGAATTGATCGCCGGCCCGCGCAGGTTTAAAGATCTCCTGGATGGACTTCCGGGCATTAGCACGAATTTGCTCTCTGAGCGCCTTAAAAGCCTGGAGCAGGGTGGTCTGCTCAAGCGGCGCGTCTTACCCCCGCCAGCAGGTTCGACCGTCTATGAGTTGACCCCCTTGGGAATGGCTTTGGAAAATACTTTGATTGAACTGGGAAAGTGGGGTAGCCAATTTGTACCCCCCTCGCCAGGCGAGGCCAGCTTATTGAACGTGGGCTCCTACGCGTTGACCTTGAAAACCTTTTTCCGGCCAGAGCATGCACAGGGGGTCGATGAGATATATGAGCTGCATATTGATGATGAAGTTCTTAAGGTAGAAGTGAAAGAAGGAAAGCTCCAGGTCCGCCAAGGCGAAGCCCTCGATCAGGACCTGGTTTTGCATACCGATATGCCAACCTATTTGGGTTTGCTAACCGGTCAGATCGAACCAGGTCAAGCTGTATCTAATGGACGGGTCCAGATAGAAGGAAACCGGCCCGGAGAAGCTCTGGAGGTATTGCGCCGCTTCCTGAATATTTGCGGAGTACCAGGTGTAGGTTAAGAAACCTGCGTGGTATACGTAGGGGTGTAGTAGTGACCATCCCGCTGCGGGTCAAATACAGGCAGGTACATGTCCCGCACAGCAGTTTGTACAGCCAGATCTAACAGCCGTTGGCCTGGTTCCAGTTATGGATAGAGCACCTTCTGCTCGCTCAACATGGCTACGAATTGTTCTATGCGCCTGGCGCGTGTTTCTGGCTTTTTTGCATCCTGAATGCGGTAGAGGATGGCATACCGGTTGCGACTGTCCAATGTTTCGAAAAATTCCTGTGCCTTTTCATTTTTCTTCAACGCCAACCGCAGGTCGTCCGGGACTGCCATATTCCGTGGGCTATCATAGGCGGCATCCCAGCGCCCATCAGCCCTGGCCCGCTCAACCTCACGCAGGCCAGCCGGTTTCATTTTCCCTTCAGTTATGAGTCTCTCGGCCCTCTCCCGGTTGATCTTTGACCATTTGCTCTTCGCCCGGCGGGGTGAGAAGCGCTGAAGCCAGTACGATCCATCGAACTTGTCCTTCTGCCCATCAATCCATCCATAACACAGGGCTATTTCAAGCGCTTCATCGTAGGAAACGCTGGCTATGCCCGAATCCTTCTTCGCCAACTTCAGCCATAAACCAGGCGAGGCGGCGTGATTCTCGGCAAGCCACTGCTCCCAGGTTTCTGGAGATGGAAAAGCAATCGTTAGTAAGTTGGTTTGATTCGCTTCCATTCGCTAAAGTCCATCCTTTCCTTATTCAACCCGGTCCCACCCTTCCTCACGCAAATTTATGCATGTATATCATATTTTCTTGAAATTTCGTCCTCACTTCCGCCAGCCCTCGCGCCGAGAAGCCGCGCGCGGATGTGGAGAGCCAATTGCCGGTCGAGCGGGTGCAGGTGATCCGGGAGTGTGCGCCCGGTTTGAATACCCAGATGCTGGTAGCTGCTGATGTATAATCTACCTGAACATGTCCGTACCCATCCTCTCCACCAAGCTCTATATCCCACCCGCTCGGCCGAACGCCATCGCGCGTCCTAGACTGACCGAAAAATTGGCGGCTGCCCTGAGCCAGCCAGGCTGTTTCACATTACTTTCCGGACCAGCAGGGTCCGGGAAAACAACATTGCTGAGCGAGGTGATCGGTCAAGTTCAAACACCAGTTGCCTGGGTCTCTCTCGACGAAGGCGACAACGACCCGATCCGGTTTTGGACGTACCTGATCGCAGCTACCGGTTCGATCCAGGCTGGGGTAGGCGAATCCGCCTTGGCGCTCCTGCGCATGGCCCAACCCCTCCCGGTCGAGGCCGTTCCGGAGATCCTGATCAACGATCTCGCCCGGCTAGACCTCGATCTGGCGCTGATCCTGGATGATTTCCACGCTATCCACAACGAAAGCATTCACACGGCCTTTACTTTCCTGCTCGAGCACTTACCACATAACCTGCACCTGGTAGTCTCCACGCGTCTCGACCCTCCCTGGCCTCTGGCCCGCTTCCGCGCCCGCAACCAATTGGTCGAACTACGCGCCAATGACCTGCGCTTCAGTGTTGCCGAAGCGGCAGAATTTCTAAACCAAACCATGCGGCTTATTCTGTCCGCTGAGAATGTGGCGGCCCTGGAAGCGCGTACGGAAGGCTGGATTGCAGGCCTGCAACTGGCTGCCCTCTCCATGCAAGGGCGCAGCGATCTGGACGGTTTCGTCAAAGCCTTTACCGGCAGTCACGCCTACGTGGCCGAATACCTGCTCGAGGAAGTGCTCCAGGGCCAACCAGTAGAGATGCAGGCCTTCCTGCTGAAAACTTCCCTCCTGGAGTGCCTGAGCGCCGGGTTGTGCGACTCCGTCACCGGGCGACAGGATTCAGGGGCTGTGCTGGGAGTCCTGCAGCGGGCAAACCTGTTCGTTATTCCCCTAGACGATGAAAATATTTGGTTTCGTTACCACCACCTGTTCGCCGATTTGCTGCAGGCGCGTCTCCAACAGGTTCAAACGCCAGAGGCCATTGCAGACTTGCACCAGCGCGCCGCAGAATGGTATGAAGGAAAGGGGTACGTCGTCGAAGCTGTAAACCACGCTTTGGCAGCCAGGGATTTCAACGACTCAGCGCGTTTGATTGGACAGCATGCCCACCCGATGATTACTCGCGGTGAATTGGTCACCCTCATGCGCTGGATCGATGCATTGCCTGAGGAGGTGATTTCATCTCACCCGATGGTCACCATCGCCAAAGCATGGGCGCTAACATTGCAAGGCGCGATACGCCAGGTCGAGCCGCTGCTGCAGCAGGCAGAAGCGAAAATCGAAATGGGGGACGAGACGATTGTGGCAAGGGAATTTTTAGGGAACGCGGCTGCCATTCGTGCCTTCTTCGCAATGATGGCAGGAGAGTATCCCCGCGCTCTGGAGCTGGCAGAGCTAGCCCAGGCGCTATTGCCGGAGCACAGCGTTCACGTGCACTGGCTTCTGCCTTACACACTTGGCGCTTCCTATCGTGGTCGAGGTCAATACGAAAGGGCGATGGAGGCATTCGAACGCCTGGCCCGGATGGGCGAATTGGGCGATAATCTCATCATATGGGCGACAGGCGTCACCGAAGTTGCTATTGTCAGCAGGCATCAGGGCAGGCTCCGGAAAGCTGGCGAAATATCCCGCCAGGCCCTTCAAAAGATTGAGGAGCGGGGTGAACTTCAGTTCGGTTCGATTGCTAAATTGGAGGTGCCGCTGATCGAGGTTCTGCGAGAACAAAATGAGCTGGAAGAAGCCTATCAGCGGGTAAATGGTGTCATCGCGCGCATGCAGAGTTGGCCGATGCCGACGGACCGCATATTCGCTTACCTGGCGCTGGTCCACGTCCAGGAGGCGCAGGGAGATTTCCTGGGCGCCTTCGAGACCCTGCGCGTTGCGAAGGACCTCAAAGCTAACCATCCTGTGCTGATGAACCTGGCGCGTTCTGTGGACCTAACCGAAATCCGGCTTTCAATAGCAATGGGAGATGTCACCGCTGCGAGTCGCATGATGGATGAGCTCCATCCTGTGGAGAGCGGCATGCTGTATTTGCGCGACCAGGAGCTGTTGTTGCTCGCTCGCTTACGTTTAGCGCAAGGCAAACCAGGTGAGGCGGAAAGGATCATATCCCCGCTGGCTATCGACGCACAGGCTGGTGAGCGAATAGGAGCTTTGATTGAGATCCTTGCCCTGCAAGCCTGCGTATTAAATGAGCAAAGCCACCAACAAGCCGCACTGGCGGCGCTGACAAAAGCATTGGCCCTGGCTGAGCCGGAGGGGTTTGTACGCGTTTTCCTGGATGAAGGCCAGGGGATGCGCCAGTTACTGGCTGCTGTTGGGAGAAGTTTGGCGGCTTCCAAAGATCCTGCCTCAAGCTCTCTCAAGGCCTACGTCACCAGGCTGCTCGACGCTTTTCGTGGTAGTTTTACGCCCGGTGTGCCTGCTCCTTCTGGAGATAAAATTGACGGACTGGTTGAGGGCTTGTCTGCAAGAGAAATAGAAGTCTTAGAGCTCGTCGCTGCCGGCGACTCGAACCGGGCGATTGCTGAGAAGTTGGTCATCACTGTCAGCGCAGTCAAGAAGCACACTGCCAATATCTACGGAAAGCTGAATGTCAACAGCCGCACCCAGGCGGTTGCCCGCGCCCGCCAGCTTGGACTGCTTCCCAACGGCGAGGAAAACTCGAGAAGCGGAGCAACTTGAGTTTTCCCTCTACACAGCGAGTAGTATCTGTCATCTGCCCCAATGACATAGAGCCACCCGCAACCACTCTTCGTTATGAAATAGGAGGACGTGGCGTCCCTTCAAGAGCAAGTGTACTTTGGTATACCTGCTCTCTTTTGTATCCAGCGATAGTGACATCCTTGGTACAGTGACATCCTTGAAGAAATGTCCTATATTGGTAGTGGACAGACAGCCATAACACAACACTAACCTCTCTCGGGCATGAAAATAGCGATTTTAGCGCATCAAGGAGAAAAAAAATGTATCAAGAGATTCAGACCCATAAGATTGTCGAATCAAATTCCAACGCCGGCGCTGCTACGGCTCTCATTACCGGCGCCAGCAGTGGCATCGGTTTGGAGCTGGCCCGCCTGTTTGCGAAAGGTGGGTACAACCTGGTCCTGGTCGCCCGCAATCGCCCGAAGCTCGAAAACCTGGCTAGAGAGCTGCAGGTCGACTACCGGGTTCAGGTGACCGTCATGCTTCACGACCTGTGTGACCCTACCACCCCGCGCTCCATCGCCGATATGCTTGACAGCCAGTCCGTAGAGATAGACGTGCTGGTCAATAACGCCGGCGCCCAGGTTTATGGGCAGTTCATGGAAGCCAATCTACAGGATCAATTGGCCTTGATCCAGGTCAATGCCAGCGTCCTGGTCCAGCTTACCCACTTGCTGTTACCCGGAATGATCCGCCGGGGGCGTGGTTACATCCTCAATCTTGGCTCTACTGGCTCCTTTGCTCCGGGTCCTCTCAACTCCGTCTACTGTGCAACCAAGGCATTCGTGCTCAGCTTCTCTCAGGCAATCGGAGCCGAGCTGGCTGGAACCGGGGTATCGGTAACCACCCTATGTCCAGGCCCCACAGACACGGCCTTTATCACCCGGCATGGCATGCAGGACGTGCGTATTTTTCGCCATGCTATGGCGCCCGCACGTGTGGCTGAGATCGGATACCGGGCCATGCTCCTAAAGCGCCCGCTGGTAGTAGCCGGTTTCAGCAACCGGCTGCAAGTACTCTCCTTCCATCTCATGGCCCCCTTCCTCAATCTAATCCCGCCGGCCTGGTTGATGACGATTGGCAAGTTTTTCATGGGCCGCAGGAGCGCCAGCCGCTCTGTTCGTATCGCTTGAACCAATTCAAATCACCATCCCAAATTTGGAGGTCAAAATGAACGATAGAATCCTGGTCACCTACGCCAGCCGGACCGGCTCGACCGCCGGTGTGGCTAGCGCGATCGGCAAAACCCTGTCAGAAAATGGATTACAGGTGGATGTACTACTGGTGAGCGATGTCAAAGACCTGTCATCTTACCGGGCAGTAGTAGCCGGCAGCGCCATCCAGGCTGGGGCCTGGCTGCCGGAGGCCATGCAGTTCGTACACGCTCACCGCGCAGAACTGGCTAACAAACCCTTCGCCGCCTTCCTGGTATGGATGACGCTGGCCATGAAGAACGGCGAGTAGCACCAGCACGTG
>CAZAQS010000115.1:0-13905 GCA_964486825.1 uncultured Anaerolineaceae bacterium
GCAGAGGCGACGACGGGATTTGAACCCGTGATCAGGGTTTTGCAGACCCTTGCCTTACCACTTGGCCACGTCGCCATGGCATATTCGATTATCAAGGACGACGTTGATTTGGCATAGCCTTGATCAGGGTTTTGCAGACCTCATGCCGTCCAATTGTGGAACAATTGGCTACCACTTGGCCACGTCGCCGTTCCTATTCCTAGATTGAAGATTGCTGATTGATCCCTACCTATCAATCAGCAATCTTCAACGCTGCCTGGTACTGATCTGAGCGGGCGACGGGATTCGAACCCGTGACCTTCTCCTTGGCAAGGAGACGTTCTACCGCTGAACCACGCCCGCAAGCCGGCCTACCTCTTCAGGCCGAGAGTGCCGAGAGCCAGAATCGAACTGGCGACACCGCGATTTTCAGTCGCGTGCTCTACCAACTGAGCTATCTCGGCCAGGAGCTTCTGCCAATGCGCCGTTATTTTACTCGTATGGTGCATGCTTGTCAAGCTAAGTGAAATCCGTCCTTCCGGTATCTATCCTACGGAATCCGAATACTGCCTGAGCTGATGCCTAGCGGCTATTTTCTCACCGAAGAGATCTGGGATTGCGCTGAACCGTGGAACGGGCCTACATATGCATGGCTCACAGCATTGGCCAGGCGGATGGGCATCTACCTGGGGACCAGCTTCCTGGAAGCCGAGGGTGAAGATTTTTACAACACCTTTGCGCTGGCAACCCCTGAGGGAGAAATTGCCGGCCGGGTGCGTAAAACACCGCCTGCCTCGCTGGAGGCGCTGTTTTGGGAAAATGTGGGCTTTGCCCATGCCCTGGTATGCCTTTATCTGGCCTGACACTCAAAAAGAAGGGGAGCAGGCGTATGCGATCAATGAGCGGAGGATAGAGCGAGCTTTGCAGGTTAGCCAACCTCCAGCTCCTTGACCTCGATCCAGGCCGGCTCGGGGTTCGCCAGCGTCCCAAACCCAACTCGACCATCCGGCGCCAGGGCAGCGTACTGGTTATCCACCCAGATGACCAAGCCCAGCGGTCCGTGCGGGGCCTGGTCTGTGACCAGCACGATCTCCCCGTCCACCCAATACGTGACCTCTTCTGCTTGCCAGCTCAGAGCGTAGGTGTGCCATTCGGTCGGTGAAAAGGCCAGCTCGACGGCATCCTGCTGGACAAAACCCCTGGCCATGCGGCGCAGCCGGCGGGCAGCCGGTCGCCATAGCAGCAGTGGCAGTGCTGGAGCGACCAGGGCAAACAAAGGCGAGGGCAGGCGAGAGGAGCGGAAGGTAGCCGCCAATCCTCCCCGGGCGGGCAGGTCGTCCCGCAGGGAAAGATAGTTGGGCGGGGATGCAAAGAAGAACCAGGCGCAGTTCGGTAAGGCGGGCAAGCGCAGCATTTCCGCTCCCTTCAGGATCGCCATTCCAAAGGGGTTGTTCCATAACCCAAACCCCCACGTGCCGGGGATGGTCTCGGCGCTGGCGCGCGCCCGCAGGGAAAGCCGGAAGGGCGCTTGCCAGCGGAAAGAGCGGCGTGGCAAGGCGTCGTAATCGTCCACCTGAGCCAACCGGTAGCGGCCTTTAGGACCGGCAGGAATCTCCAGACGCCAGGCGCCCTCGCCGCTGGCTTCCACCCGCGAACCGTCCGTTTTATTGGGGTTGAGTGCGGGTAGCTTAGTGCTCATCTGCGTAGTATAATCGGGAAGTCAAGCCCTCCCAGGGTGAATTCCCGGCCGGGTGGGCTCAGCACAAGTGGAGGTTAGATGGAAATTACGTGGTATGGTCTTTCATGCTTCAGGCTAACCGAGCGAGGCCTGGCAACCGTCGTCACTGATCCGTACGATCCCAAGACGGTCGGCTTTGGATCCGCCCGGCTTCGCGGCGATATCGTCACGATCAGCCATGATGCACCAGGCCATAATTATGTCAATGCAGTTAAAGGAGTGTCAAGGACTCTTACAGGCCCTGGAGAATACGAGATCGGTGGGGTTTTTGTCACCGGCGTCCAGACCAACGGTCACTCCAAGCGGATCCCGGAAGAGCTGCGCAATACCTTGTATGTTTTCGATTACGATGGCGTAACGGTGGCCCACCTGGGAGACCTGA
The DNA here is from genome assembly GCA_964486825.1 of uncultured Anaerolineaceae bacterium. GTDB lineage: Bacteria > Chloroflexota > Anaerolineae > Anaerolineales > UBA4823 > CAZAQS01. The sequence continues at coordinate 2,100 of CAZAQS010000115.1, forward strand.
GCCGGGTGCCCAGCCAGGCGGAAATCGAAGCCCTCGGGACGGTCCATATTGCCCTGGTTCCGGTGGGTGGAGGGGCAGGCCTCAATGCTGCCAAGGCTGCGGAAGTGGTGGCCTTGCTTGAACCGGGAATCGTTATCCCAATGCATTACGCTATCCCGGGAAGCAATTTGAAGCTAGCGCCCTTAAACAAATTCCTGAAAGAGATGGGGTTGGCTGAGCTGGAAGCTCAACCTTCCTTAAAGGTCAGTCGCAGCACAGTGCCGGATGAAACGCGCGTGATCGTATTGGATTATGAACGTTCGTAAGACAGGAGCAATAACGTGGCTGTCAAATTGATCATGACATGGGATATCTTACCGGGCCGCGAACAGGAATATTTCGAGTTCGTCGTGCGCGATTTTATCCCCGGAATGCAGAAGCTAGGCCTGGAGACCAGCGACGCGTGGTTCACGATGTATGGTGAGCAACCTCAAATCATGGTTGCTGCTCAGATGGCTACAGTGTCCTCCCTGAACCAAGTTTTGGCTTCCAATGAATGGCAGGAACTGACCCGTCTATTAATGGATTACGTAGAAAATTTCGAATACAAGATTGTGCCTGCTAAAACAGGGTTTCAAATTTAAACGAGGAGGGCTTGCTGATCCAATTCGCCGCGCCAGGGGGGAGGCGCAACGGAGGCCAGGCAGCTCTCCATGAGCACGTCCACTTCCTTGCCAGCTCATCTTTTAGAATGGTATAGCGTCCATGCCAGGAGCCTGCCCTGGCGCGGGCATAATGACCCTTACGTTGTGTGGGTTTCGGAGGTCATGCTGCAGCAAACGCGGGTCGAGACGGTTATCCCCTACTTTCAAAAATGGATGGAGCGGTTTCCGGACGTCCACGCTTTGGCGGCTGCCTCGCAAGAGCAGGTATTGTCTGCCTGGGAGGGATTGGGTTACTACAGCCGGGCCCGCAGCCTGCATAGGGCAGCTAAAATACTTGTCGAGGAGTACGGCGGTGAGCTGCCTCGGGAAGTGAGGGATTTACGACGCCTGCCCGGAATCGGCCCCTATACGGCTGGGGCGATCGCCTCGATCGCCTTTGGAGCAGACGAGGCGGCCCTGGATGGGAATATCCGCCGGGTGCTGGCCCGTGTTTTCGATGTGGACGCGCAAGCCCGCTCTCCTGAAGGGGAGCGGATCTTATACGGGCTGGCAGCCGATCACCTGCCGAAGGGGAAATCTGGGGAATACAACCAGGCCTTGATGGACCTGGGCGCCATGGTGTGTACGCCTCGCAACCCCGCTTGCAGCCAGTGCCCGCTTAGCGAGATCTGCCAGGCGCGAGCATTGGGAATCCAGGAGCAGCGTCCCGTGCTGGTTACAAGGCCGGAACAGCCTCACTATACAGTCACGGCGGCGGTTATCCAGCGCAACGGACGGGTATTAATTGCCCGGCGTCCTGAAGACGGCCTGCTAGGCGGTTTATGGGAATTCCCGGGTGGGAAGCGGCAAGAAGGCGAAGATCTGCCAGCGTGCTTGCAGCGCGAGATAAACGAGGAGTTGGGGGTTGAAGTACAGGTGGCGGAGGAATTGGGCGTCTACAAGCACGCCTACACCCATTTCCGCGTCACGCTGCACGCCTACCGTTGCCGGTTAACGGCAGGCGAACCGCGCCCAATCCAGGCCAGCGATCTGCGCTGGGTGTTCCCAGGGGAGCTCCACAGCTTCCCCATGGGCAAGATCGATCGCCAGATTTCCAGGGATTTACAGATTCCTTAAGAGGCATAAAGATGATTATTGTAGATGCACATCAAGACCTTGCTTATAATATCACCACCTTCAACCGGGATTACCGCCTCTCAGCTCATGAAACCCGGCAACTCGAGCAGGGCACTGATACTCCTACTAATAATGGAGACACGCTGCTGGGTTACCCGGAGTACCGGCAAGGGCGGATTGGGGTGATCTTTGCGACCCTGTTCGCCGGACCTAACCGCCGAAAACTGGGAGAGTGGGATACGCAAACCTATAAGACAACTGAACAGGCGCACTCCCTGTACAGAAACCAGATGGATGTCTACCTGCGCCTGGCAGACGAACACCCCGACTATTTCCGCTTGATCCGGTCCAAAGGGGACCTGGAGGAAGTCGTCACAAGCTGGGAGCTGGAGGCAGTGCTACTCGAAGAGGCGCCGGGGCGGGAAAAGGACCCTGCAGATGAGGCTTATAATGAAGAGCCTGTCATACAACCCTTGCCAGTCGGTCTGGTGACCTTGATGGAAGGAGCAGAGGGCGTCCGGCGACCCGAAGAACTGGCTGAATGGTGGGAGCTGGGGGTGAGGATTATCGGGCCGGCCTGGGCAGGCACGCGCTTCTGCGGAGGCACCCGGGAACCAGGACCGCTGACCCGGGAAGGCTTCGAATTATTGGGAGCTATGGCAGAGCTGGGCTTTGGATTGGACATCTCCCATATGGACGAGCAAGCCGTCCTACAAGCCCTGGAAGCCTATCCTGGAACGATCATTGCATCCCATTCCAATGTAGCCGCGCTTCTAAAGGGGGTCGAGACGAACCGGCACTTGAGCAACCGGGTGATCGATGGTCTGCTGGAGAGAGATGGTATGATCGGGACGGTCATCAATAACGGCTTTCTCAAGCCTGGCTGGACGTTGAAGGATAGCCGCCAGCAGGTCTCCTTACATGACGTGATAGCGCATATCGACTATATCTGCCAGAGAGCAGGGGACCCGTTCCACGCTGGGATTGGGAGCGACTTCGATGGCGGCTATGGTGTGCAGTCGACGCCGGCCGGAATCGATACGATTGCCGACCTGCGCAAGCTCATCCCCTTGCTGGCCGAAAAGGGTTACCAGCAAGAGGATATCGAGGCGATTTTTGGTAAAAACTGGCTGGGCCGGTTGAACAGGATTCTCCCGGAGGCGGAATGAACAGACCGATGAACCGTTTTTCGAACGGCAGGCTGCGGAAGCAGCTGGGTATAGCGTTTACGATCGGCGGCTTCTTGATCTTCCTGTTGGGAGCAGAGCCGGATCTATTCATGTTGAACCGCAGCCCTGTTACAGGCCTGATCCAAATCTTTGTCTTCCTGATCGGGCTGGCCTTCATGTCAATTGGCGGCTATATCTCGATTGCCTCTCTATGGAACGGTTATCCCAAGTCCATCCTGGCCGATGTCGGGCTGCGCCTGGTAAGCACCGGTTATGTCATCGCAGTTGGCTGTGGGATGGCGGATGTGTTTGGTTTTGGCAGCCATGCCATCCCTCACCTGGCCATTTTTGGGATCTGGCAGGAGATCGGCGTGCTGATCGGGGAAGTGGTGATCGCGGTGGGCTTTGCCATGATGATCCCTTACCGCCACCCGGCCCGCTCAAGCTAACCCAAGGGCTTTCAGCATCTCCAGGTTCGAGCCGAACTTAAACTCTTCCAGGCCGCGTTTCTCAGCCTCGCAGCGCTCGATCTGTTCCAGCTTGATCAAGTGCTGAACGGTAATGACCGGTTTCTGAAGCTGGCCCAGGTTACGCTCCAGATCCTGCAATACACTGTCCCGATCTCGCAGTGGGGGCAAGCCTTCAAGGAGCTGTAGGACGGACCGGGTGACCATCTCTCCATCTTTTCGAGCCACGCCGACCAACCCACTGCTGGCCTCGCGCGACCAGCCAGCCACAAAAACCCGCTCTATAGGCCTGTCCAGGTCTGGATCGTATGCCTCGAAGGAGATGCCATCCACAGGGAAGCGCGGGTTGGGGTTCTTCACGAACTCGTTTTTGCGCACTGGCAACCCAAAGGTCTCATCCACCCTGTCACCGATACAGAAGATGACTGTATCTGCTTCGATGACACGTTTTGTCCCCAGGCGCTTGGCGTACGTGCCGCCTTCAGAGGGGACCAGGGTAGTGTCTTCGATCTCCAAGCCGCGCACGATGCCGCGCTCCCCGCCCAGGATGCGAGAGGGCGAAGCCAGGAATTCGAAACGAAACCGGGTGCGTGAAACGGGTTCGAACGCCTTGGGGAGGGCAGAATAGAAATAGGACCTGGCCGCTTCAACGTCCTGGCCGGCGGCTTTCATGACCGGACCAACGCGGTCGAACTCTGCTTCGAGGTCTTCCAGATCGAGGTTGCGGGCTACGCTTTCGAGCTCTTTTTTGGCGAACTTGACTTCCGCCGGCCCACGACGGGCTACGGCGATGACCTGGTCCACTTTTACATAGCGGACCAGCCAATGGGCGATGTCCAGCATGACATTGCCCACACCGATAACGGCGACCCGCTTCCCAATGGCGTATTTTTTCTCGCTAAACGGCGGCAGGAGGTTATAGTGATAGACCAGGTCCTTAGCGTGGTACACGCCGACCAGATCCTCCCCGGGTAAGCCCAGCCATTTTGTTCCCTGAGCGCCGGCAGTCACCAACAGAGCCTGAAACCCGTATGCGCGCAGCTCTCCCAGGGTCAGGTCACCCTGCTGGCCGATGACCACGTTCCCAAAATAATCCACGTTCGGAAACTGGAAGACCTGGCGGAACTGCTTGCGCAATCCTTCCTTCATTTTATGCTTGGATGGGAAGATCCCATACTCGGCCAGCCCTCCGGGTTTGATATCCCGGTTGAATAATACGACATGCACCCCAGCCGAAGCTAACTGTTTTGTTGCGAACAGGCCGGCCGGCCCTGCTCCGATTACGGCGACTAACTGATTGGAATTGTTTCGATTGTCCAAAGACTCCACCCCAAATCACGGTTTTCAATACCCGTTATTCCCCCCTTCCATTTTCACCTATAGTATAGCCTGAGGGAAATATTTATTCAAGGGAAGCATTTGGTTCTTTTTTTTCATCAAAACTCAGAAAGCCTTACATTATTTTTGGCTCTATGCTATATTGTATGAAAAAATCGGCCAAACATCGAATCAGATCCGTGCGGGTATACCTATCGCTGTCGTTTGGCATGAGAAAATTGGGATATCAAATATGGTGACGAAAGAATATCTTTCCAATGGTTTATTGGTGCTTCTAAAAGAGATCCATACGGCTCCGATCATCAGTCATTGGGTGTGGTACCGGGCAGGCTCACGGGATGAGATTCCGGGCATCACCGGCATCACCCATTGGGTGGAGCATATGCAGTTCAAGGGGACGCCTGATTTCCCGGGGAACCAGATGGACCGGGCCATCTCCCGACTTGGAGGGGCCTGGAACGCTTTTACCTACCTGGATTGGACGACTTATTTCGAGACGATGCCCGCGGATAAGATCGACCTGGCCTTGAACCTGGAATCCGACCGGATGAAGGGCAGCCTGTTCGATGAATCCGAGGTGGCTTCCGAGCGTACCGTGATCATCTCCGAGCGGCAAGGGAACGAGAACGAGCCGCTCTTCAAGTTGAGCGAAGAAGTCCAGGCGGCTGCATTTCGGGTGCACTCTTACCACCATGAAGTCATTGGCGACATGGCAGACTTGCAGACCATCCAAAGGGAAGACCTGTACCGGCATTACCAGACGTATTACGTGCCCAATAACGCCGTCCTGGTGATGGCCGGAGATTTTCAAACCGGACCCATGCTGGAGCGCATCCGCGAGCTGTACGAGTCCATCCCCGCCGGCGCCCCCCCGCCGCGCAGGATCAGGCCAGAGCCTGAGCAAAATGGGGAGCGCATCGTTACGGTCGAAGGCCCAGGCGAGACTACTTATCTGCAGGTCGTCTACCGGGCGCCAGAGGCTTCGCATGCGGATTTCTTCCCCTATACAGTTTTAGACAGCCTGCTCACCGGGCCCAGCAGCTTGAATATGTTCGGCGGTGGGATATCGAACAAAACCTCCCGCCTTTACCGGCGGCTGGTTGACCAGGAGCTGGTTGTCAGTGTGTACGGAGGTCTGCAAGCCACGCTGGATCCATTCCTGTATACGGTGACCATGACCATCCATCCGAATAGCAACGTAGAAAAGGCGCAGGCTGCCATGGAGCAAGAGATCCAACGGCTGCAAGCAGAACCGCCGCCCCCCGCTGAGCTGCAAAGGGCAGTTAAACAAGCGCGGGCTTTGTTCGCCTACGGAAGTGAAAGCATTTCTAACCAGGCTTTCTGGCTGGGTTTTGCCGAGATGTTCTCCACGTTCGAGTGGTTCGAAAATTACATGGACAACCTGGCTGCAGTAACGCCGGAGGATGTCCAGAGGGTAGCCAGGACATATTTGCGCCCTCAGAAACGGATAACAGGAATTTATAAGCCGTTGGAGGTGGGTGAACGGGAGGTAATCTTGATGGAAGCAGAGGAAGAAGCCGTCCTATGAGCGAATCGCCAAACGTTTTCAAATCTGCTCCCCTCTCCTTGCCCGGTCCGGACGATATCACGCGTGTGAAGCTCTCCAACGGGATCGTGGTGCTGGCAAGACCAAACTTCAACAGTCCCTCGGTTGTGATCAACGGTTATTTGAAAGCGGGGAACCTGTTCGATCCGGATGAGAAGCTGGGATTGGCCAGTTTTACGGCGGCGGCTTTGATGCGCGGCACGCAGGATAGGGACTTCCAGGGAATCTATGAATCTCTCGAATCAGTTGGGGCAGGCCTGGGCTTCAGCGGTGGCACACATACGACCAGCTTCAGCGGGCGTGCCCTTTCAGAAGACCTGCCACTGCTGCTCGAGCTGTTGTCGCAAGCGCTGCGCTCGCCGGTTTTTCCCTCCGACCAGATCGAACGTCTCAGGGCGCAATTCCTGACCGGCCTGGCGATCCGAGCCCAGGACACCGGGGAGATGGCTTCCCTTGTTTTCGATGAGCTGGTCTATAACGGGCATCCTTACAGCCGGCCCGAGGATGGTACTCCCGAGACCGTGCAGGCGATCACCCGGGAAGACCTGCTCGAATTTCACCAGGTGCACTACGGCCCTCAAGAAATGGTGGTGGTTGTCGTCGGCGGAGTGGACCCAGGTGAAGCTGTTGAAAAAACAGTCCAGGCGTTGGGGGATTGGAGCAACCCGCAACAGCCCGAGCCGCCCACACTACCGCTGGTGCACCCACTAGATGGTACGAAAACTCGCAAGACGACCATTGCCGGGAAAAGCCAGTCTGACCTGGTCATTGGAAGTGTTGGGCCACCGCGCAGATCTCCTGATTACCTGGCAGCATCGGTGGGGAATAATATCCTGGGTCAGTTCGGTATGTTCGGGCGGATCGGCAACGCCGTGCGTGAGCGAGCAGGACTGGCTTACTATGCTTATAGCACGCTGGGTGGAGGCCTGGGCCCGGGCGCCTGGTATGTTTCGGCGGGAGTGGATCCGGGCCACGTGGATGCAGCCGTTGAGCTGGTTCGCACGGAGATCGAGCGCTTCACCCGAGAGCCTGTAGAAGAGGAGGAATTGGAAGACACCAAGACCCACTATATCGGGCGCTTACCCCTGTCTATGGAATCGAATGGGGGCGTGGCAGGCGCCCTGCTGAACCTGGAGCGTTATGACCTGGGATTGGATTACTACCGCCGCTATCCCGAAATGGTCTCCGCTATTTCCAGGGAAGAAGTCCTGAAAACGGCCCAGGCCTACCTGGACAGCCAGCGCTTGGGCATTTCGATCGCCGGGCCTTAGTTTACCTTGAGCCAGGACACCCTCAAATAGGATGCGGATGATCAGCTTGCGGACAGGCGTCGACCTGGTCGAAATCTCCCGTTTCAAGAGCGTGGTGGAACGCCATGGAAGGCGGTTTCTGGAGCGCGTTTTCACCCTGCAGGAATTAGAGGAGGTGGGAGAAGTGAACGGGAAGATGGCTTCGCTGGCTGCTCGTTTCGCTGCCAAAGAGGCGGTCTCCAAAGCCTTTGGGACGGGCATCGGGCTGCTTACCTGGCGGGAGATCCAAATCCTGCGCGGACCTGAGCGAGAGCCGGTGCTTTACTTTTCCGGTACCGCGGCTCGAATGGCTGAAGAGCAAAAGCTTAGCGCCTGGTCGGTCAGCCTGAGCCATACCGAACAGTACGCCATTGCGATGGTCGTTGCCTTGGGGGGGTAGACGGCTATTTTTAACGGGGTTGTGACCGGATGAGGAGATCCGGTTGTTTTGTAGCTGTCGATTGTTCCGTCCAATGCGATCCAATCCTTCTAAAATGACGTGCACGGAACATCAAACCAAAGGAGGAGGAAGTCATGGCTACCATTGCTCGCAGGCTCCTGTTCGTCGTTTTGGGTTTACTGGTGGTTTTCGCGCTTCTCATCCTGGCTGCCTTTTACCTGTTACCGCGCAGCTCCTTCCCGAAGACGTCCGGAGAGATCCAGGTGGAGGGGTTGTCTGCTCCGGTTGAAGTTTTTCGTGACGAGAACGGCATCCCCCATATCTACGCCAGCAGCTCTCATGACCTGTTTTTCGCCCAGGGCTATGTACACGCCCAGGACCGCTTCTGGCAGATGGACTTCTGGAGGCATATCGGCTCCGGGCGGTTGTCGGAGATGTTTGGAGATGCGACTGTTGAAACGGATATGTTCCTGCGTACGCTCGGTTTCGAAGAGCTCGTTTTGAAGGAGATCGAGCAGTTAAGCGGCAGTGAAACGATGGCTTCCTTGCAGTCCTACGCAGAAGGAGTAAACGCTTACCTGTCCACACGGCAAGGCCTCTCACTTAGCCTGGAATATGCCATCCTGAGCTTGATCAATTCAGACTATGCCCCCGAGCCCTGGAGAGTCGAACACACCCTGACCTGGGCGAAGATGATGGCATGGGACCTGGGTGGCAATATGGATATCGAAATCCGCCAGGCCATCTTAGGCGGGTTGCTATCGCCAGACGAGCTGGCGGATATCACACCGCTCTATCCGGCTGATCATCCCATCATCGTACCTGGCTACCGGGCCGAGTCGGGTTCGGTCCTATCAGAAAGCGAACCCAAGCGAATCCCGGGCCTGGAGGACTTGTTAGCAGTTGTTTTAGAGAGAACATCCACTGCCCGTGGCTTACTTGGTCCTCGATTGGAGGGACTCGGGTCGAATAATTGGGTGATCTCTGGTGAGCGCACCGCGACCGGGATGCCCCTATTAGCCGACGACCCTCATCTTGGGGTACAGTTGCCGTCCATCTGGTATGAGAACGGCCTACACTGCACACCTAAAGGACCGCAATGCCCCTACGAAGTGACCGGTTTCTCCTTTGCCAGCGCGCCGGGCGTGGTAGTCGGGTTCAACGACCGAATCGCCTGGGGAGTTACGAACGCCAACCCGGATGTCCAAGACCTGTTTATTGAAAAGATCAACCCGTCAAACCCGGACCAATACGAATTCCAGGGCCAGTGGCTGGACATGGACGTAAAAAAGGAGCTGATCCAGGTGGCGGGAGGGGAACCGGTGGAGATCACCGTTCGCCGGACCCATCACGGACCGATCATTTCTGACACATATGGCAGCCTGGAAAACCTCGATCCTGCCACTGTTCTCGACGTGGGACAGGTAGGAAGCGGTGAGGTATACGCGGTCGCATTAAGCTGGACCGCTCTAGAGCCCACTTCCACTTTTGTATCCGCTTTGAAGTTGAACCAGGCCCAGGACTTCGAGCAGTTCCGGGAGGCTTTGCGGCTTTGGGATGTCCCCTCCCAAAATTTCGTATACGCGGATGTGGATGGGAATATTGGTTACCAGATGCCCAGCATCGTGCCCATCCGGGCCAAAGGGGATGGGATGTCCCCGGTCCCGGGTTGGACTGGTGAATACGAGTGGGTAGATACGATCCCCTTCGAAGAGCTACCTTTTGCTTATAACCCAGCGGAGGGATTTATCGTTACTGCCAATAACGCAGTGGTCGGCCCAGACTACCCACACCTTTTGACAACCGGCTGGGATTACGGATACCGGGCGAAACGGGTTGTGGAAATGATAGAAAATGCCCCGGGTCCAATCGATACAGCCTATATTGCTGCCATGCATGGGGATAACAAGAATTTGAATGCAGGGGTACTCTTGCCGGTGCTGGCTGGGATCCCCTTGGAGGATGCCAGGCTGGAACGCGCCCGCTCCCTGCTGGTGGACTGGGACCACCAACAGCATATGGACTCTCCAGCCGCAGCCCTGTTCGAAGTTTTTTGGAGAAACCTGCTGGTTAAGACCTTTTACGATGATCTTCCAGAAGATTTCCACCCGCGTGGGAACAGCCTGTGGTTCGAGATCGTGCGCCGGATGGTGGGACAGCCGGACAGCGCCTGGTGGGACGATAAGGAGACACTCGCCGAAGAGCGCCGGGATGATATCTTTCGCGACTCTTTCATCGCAGCGGTCGACGAACTCGAGCAGCTCCAAGGGAAGGATCCCCAGCGCTGGAACTGGGGAGACTTGCATACGGTTACTTTTCAAGTGGGTGGGCTGGGTGAATCGGGCAATCTGCTGGTGGAATTCCTCTTCAATCGAGGGCCTTTCCGTACCTCCGGAGGCGCTTCCATCGTTAATGCTACGGGCTGGGACGCCAGGAGCGGTCATTATCGGGTCAGATCCTTGCCCTCCATGCGTATGATCGTGGACCTTGGTGACCTTAACCGTTCCCTGGGAATTCACACTACCGGGCAGTCAGGACATGCCTACCATCCCAACTATATCGATATGGTTGAGCGATGGGCCGGGATCGAATACCATCCCATGTTATGGGAGCGAAGCCAGGTGGAAGAAGGCGCGGTTAAGGTTTTAAGATTATCGCCGTAAATTTCTGGACGAATCTGGCCTGCTTGTGATATACTTGGGCGCGCTCCCGCCCAACCTGGCGGGAGATATTGTGCCCGCACGAGGGCGGCTCCTTTAGGAGCGATCTCTAAGGGGCAAAGAACCTATCTCACACGCCACCCGACCTGACGGGGCGTGCCACGGCCACAGCCCGTGGCGCCGGGCAGGGATGACGGTGGCGGAGGAATAACGCAAAAAGGAGACAAGAAAAAATGAGCATTATTTCCATGAAGGCTTTACTGGAAAGCGGTGTTCACTTTGGGCATAGGACCCACAAGTGGAACCCGGCCATGAAGCCGTATATCTTCACCGAGCGCAACGGGATTCATATTATCGACCTGCAGAAAACTGTAAAAGCCATCGAACAGGCCTACAATCTCGTTCGTGATACTGTAGCAGAGGGCGGAACTGTGTTGTTTGTAGGCACGAAACGCCAGGCCCAGGAGATGATCCAAACAGAGGCCATTCGCTGTGGAATGCCTTATGTAACCGACCGCTGGTTGGGCGGTATGTTGACCAACTGGCGCACCATTCGCCAGCGGATCAATGAAATGGAACGGATCGAACGGATGCGCGATAGCGGCGATTTTGAGCGCATTACCAAGAAAGAAGCCCTCATCCTCAGCCGGAAACTCGAACGCCTGGAAGTGTTGTTGGGGGGCATCCGTAAGATGGTGAAAGTCCCCGACTTGCTTTTCGTCGTCGACGTACAGCGGGAGGAGACCTCCATCCACGAGGCAAACCTGCTCAACATCCCAGTGATCGGTATGGTGGACACTAACTGCGACCCGCGCTATGTGGATTACGTAATCCCATCTAACGATGACGCCATCCGCGCTATCAAACTCATGGTAGGTAAGATTGCCGATGCGGTCGTGGAAGGCCAGGCGCTGCGTAAGGAAGAAGTTGAGGTCGAAGAAGCCATGCGGCTGGAAGCCATCCGGATGCCGGAAGAGCCTGAGCTGGCTGATGAGGAGCTGCTCGGAGAGGCTACACTTGCGAAGCTAGCTCCCAAGGGTAGCGCGAACGGGTTTGAGGAAGAAGCGGAGCGTGAACCTGTAGACCTGCCCGTTGAAGAAACTGAGGGTGAACCGGTAGACCTGCCCGTTGAAGAAGCTGAGGGTGAACCGGTAGA
>CAZAQS010000116.1:0-13903 GCA_964486825.1 uncultured Anaerolineaceae bacterium
TGTTCAGCGAAATTGACACCCTGAAACTGTTCAGCGAAATTGACACCCCTCAGGCCGGCTGCCTTTGGCTTTCCAGCAGTACTGTCTGGGTTGGGTAGGCAAATTCGATCCCAACCTCCTGGAAATAGCGCATGATCTCCAGGTTGATGGCCTGCTGCGTATCCATATAGACGATATAGTCCGGCTCTTCGACGAAATAAACCACCTCGAAGATCAACGAGAAATCCCCGAATTCCTGGAAATGGGCCCGGTCGAAGGTCGTATTCTCCTGGGCCTCCACGATCTGGCGCAGCTTTTCTGGCACCGCGACCAATTGCTCTGGCGTGGTCTGGTAGGTGACGCCCACTTTGAAGGCTATCCGCCGCCGGACCATACGTTTAAAGTTTTGGATCCGGCTACCGAGCAGGTCACTGTTTCCAAATACCAGCTGCTCACCGGAGATACTGCGGATGCGGGTGCTCTTCAACCCGACATGCTCGACAGTCCCCCGGTAATCTCCCACGATAATGAAATCACCGATCACGAACGGTTTATCCAGGGCAATGGAAAGCGAGGCGAACAGGTCAACCAGGATGTTCTGGACCGCCAGGCCGATGGCGATCCCCCCGATCCCCAGGCTGGCGATCAGAGTGGTTACCTGAACGCCCGGGAGGTTATCCAACACCAGCAGGAGTACGATGGTCCACACGATTCCTTTGGCAATCAGCCCAACTACGTTAAGCGTCGAAGCGCTCCCGGCCTCATCGGCCAGGTTTTCGCGCCGGTGTCTCTCAAGGAGCTTATCGGTAAGCGTGTGCGCCCAGATCCCTAACTGGATGAGGAAAGCAATCCCGGCTGCCAGGGAGATTAACCCCGATACGCTTTCTGGCATGGTAAGCAAGCGCGAGCCGACGTAAATCGAAATCAGCAGCATGAATGTGAATTTGGTTTGGCGCACGAGCTGGATACTGGCCTGTTCGGCGTTCTGCCTTCTCCTGAAGATCAGTCCTGCCAATCGCTGCAGCAGGTACCGCCTGGCTACTTGTAAGACCAAAAAGGTTACCAGGCCGGTAAGTATCGCTATCGTCCATTCTTCCAGGCTATTCCCCAATAAAGTATCGACGACAGTTTCTAATATGTCTTCCGGGTCCAAGATTCCGTTATCCATTGATTCGCGTATCCTCTATTCCTCGTCTCCCGTGACGATCACGGGTGGTGGTTCCTTCCCTTGCTCCCCGTCCTGGTCGAGCGCCTCTTCGATGGCGCCCCCTCGCACTGCCTGCTCGGTCTCTTGCTTATCCCGGCCCTCGATCTTTACGGGCTCGGCTTCCTCTTCTTCCTCCTCGTCCCCAAGGAGCAACTCCAGCTTGCTGGGTGGGGCTTCGTCCAATTCTTTCTCGTAGCGGATATCCTCCAAGGCTTTGTGCGAAATCCATCCCTTCTCCAGGGCATGTTCTGCCATCGGCAGGGTATTGTCTGCCAGGATCAGGGTGCTCCCGACTTTTACAACCTCCTCTGCCAGCTTGCGCACTTCATCTGCCCGAGGTAGATCCTGGCTGACGTTGCGGATGTAAACGGCTGCGATACGTCCAGGGTATTTCTGAACCATTTTATAATAAATTTCAGGATCCTCCTGCCCACTGTCCCCGATCAGTATGAAAGGCAAGTCATGATAAAAGTCCATGATCTTTTGGATCACCTCTGACTTGAAGGCTTTATGCCGAATAGGAAGGAATTCGGTTTCGCTGATCCCCCAATCCCGTAAGAACAGCACCGGTCCCAGGGGGATATCCTCGATGTGGAAGAACTGTGACAGCAGGTCGTACAGGTTCCAGGGGCTGCTGGATACGTAGAACAATGGGTTCAGGTCTTTCCCTTCCGGACCCCACAACAGCGCCCGGTAGAAGGCCGCGACGCCAGGGAAGGGTAGCCGGGTGCGCGCGTTCCCCAGGAAGACCGTCCTTGCCATCCTCACAAGGTTGGTAGCATCGGTATGAACTACCGTATCGTCGATATCGCTGATCACCCCGAATTGGGCTCTCGGCGGCGGAACAAGCACCTGTCCTTCCGCTTTGACATGCGGGTACCCCTCTCGCTGGGGATATAGCAGCTCCAATTCGATATGGATCCATTTTTGATCCTGCGGCAGAGGCTCTACAGGCTCGACCCATACTTCGAAGAACCCTTCTACATCTGTCTCGATCTCTTGCTCGCGTCCCTGGAAGCGTACAAGCAGGCGTGCATATGGGATCTCATTGCTCTTGAAGCGCTTGTACATATTAACCAGGTTGTTCCAAATCGTGTCGTTGTCGCTTGCTGCCGCAATCCCGCGATCTTCCAGCACTCTGCCTCGCAGGTATAGCTTATCCTGCCTGCCGTAACCACGGTACGGCAGGATCATGATCGGGTCCCGGCCTCCCAGGCGTTCTCTCATCCGGAACTTTAATAGATCGTAGTGCTCCTCGATATTGGTCACCGTTTCGGCGACTACCCTTTTCCAGCCTGCCATCTTCCCGAGTGCTCCTTTCTGTCGCCAGCCGGCCTGCCCATTAATTTAATCAGTATCCGTGTCCTGATCTTCAAGAATGACCCATAGAAGCCCAATCAGTCATTCTGCTGGCATCATCAATCTTTTCTGCTCCCGTTATGAAGTGTGAATACTGTGATCTCGGGGCTCGAATTCCATCTGAAAGGCACATGCACCTTTCCCACACCCCGATTCGTGTATTGGATCATGCCATTGACCTGGTACAAACCAGAGGTATATTTCCTTGCGTAGCGTGGCAGGTAAAGGGGCCCGATCAAAGGCAGGTTGACCTGCCCTCCATGCGAATGGCCTGACAGCTGCAGGTCGAAGCGGCCCGTTTTGGCGCTGACATCTGCGAAGTCAGGCTCGTGGGCCAGCAAGATCGCCGCTCCATCTTCGGGGAGTTGTTCCAATACCTGTTCCAGGCGGTCGTTTCGCACGATATAATCATCGATCCCTGCCACGTACAGCCTGGCTTGTCCTCTCTGGATAGTATAGACTGAGTTTCTCAACTCGATGATCCCGCTTTCAGACATGATCTCCCTGACCGTTTCCGGATCATCCCAATGATCGTGGTTCCCCATCACTCCGACCACCCCGTCTACGCTAACCAGCCTGCTCAAAGTATCAGCCATTTCTTCGGCATGCTTGTAGGGATCTTTGCTTGCAAAATCTCCCGTGATAGCCACCAGGTCCGGCCCCTGTTGGTTGACCAGGTTCACGATCTCCTTCAGGTCTTCGTTCTCCATATAAGAATCCATATGGATGTCGCTAAACTGGACCAGGCGATAACCAGAGAACTCTGGATCTAACCGGGGGAGATGCACAGGCACCTTCTCTATCTCGATCTTATCCGTTCCACCCCTTAATTTTCCAAACACCCCACTTATCCCTCCTACCCCGTTTCCAGGCGGGACGCTTGTCCCTCCCTGAAATACCTGAGATTGTTATGCTGGTATGTGTACGCTTCAGCCCCCCATTAGTAAGCTTTTATTTTACCAGCAATTCGTTAAGGTCTTTTCTGAGGTAAACTAGGTCATCAGACGTCGCATGGGTGGATGGCCAGATTCTCCTCAACAAATCGTTAATAAGCCAGGTCATAACGTCCCGTGATTGTCCAAGGAGGGAATAATTGTCTGCCGGGGCAATCCTAAAATTTACCAATCCTGCCAGCGGGGAAGTTTTCGGTTCCGTGCCCATGGCGACCCCTGAAGAGGTTGCTAATGCTGTGTCGGATATGAAAGCCACCCAAAGGGTCTGGGGACGGAAAAGCGTGGTCGAGCGGATCCGGATATTGCGCAAGCTCCAGGCCGCTATCGTCGACTCGATGGACGAGATCAGTTCCGTCGTGGGGCAGGACACCGGGAAGAACCGCCAGGACGTATTAATCGAGATCTTTACGACTTTAGACAAGCTCAATGTAAATCTCAAGTATGCCCGTGCTTGGCTGCGGAGGGAGCGTGTGCCACGCGGTTTCTTATTCTTCCAGCGCCTTTATTCCGAGCCCAGGCCGTATGGCTGTGTGGCTGTGATTTCTCCATGGAACTACCCCTTCGTCCTCTCGGTCCCCCCGGTCCTGGCGGCTCTACTGGCGGGGAATACCGTCGTTCTGAAGCCTTCCGAGGTCAGTCCTGCTACGGGTGTACTCATCGAAAAGTTGTTCCAACGTGTTCCCGAGTTGGCTCCGTTCGTGCGCGTCCTGCACGGCGATGGTTCCGTTGGCGCAACCCTCATCCGGAATCATCCGGATTTCATCTTCTTGACCGGTTCTACGAATACCGGCAAAACGATCATGAAAGCCGCATCTGAAAACCTGATCCCTATGGTCTGTGAGCTGGGTGGCAAGGACGCCATGATCGTCCTGGAGGATGCTGACCTGGATGCGGCTGCTCGATGGGGGGTGTGGGGCTCATTTTTCAATGCCGGGCAGGTATGCATGTCCATCGAGCGAGTATATGTGATGGAACCGGTCTTTGAGCGCTTTTTGGAAAAGATCCTCGCTGAAACCCGGAAGCTATCCATCGGTCACTCACAAAGTCTGGATAGCCCCTACCATTGTGGTCCCTTGACCGATCCCCGGCAGCTCCAGGTCATCCAATCCCACCTTGAAGATGCTCTCGAGAAGGGTGCCCGAATCCTGCTGGGAGGCCAGCACGAAGACTTGTTTTTCGAGCCAACCTTGCTTACGGATGTGGACCATAGCATGATGATCATGCAGGAAGAGACGTTCGGGCCGATCCTTCCTGTGGTAAAAGTTAAGCATGAAGCCGAGGCAGTTCGCCTGACCAACGACAGCCCGTATGGACTTAGCGCCTATATTTGGACATCCGATCTCAAGCGCGCCCGCCGTCTGGCTGGTGAGATTCAGACCGGTTCAGTTGTTGTCAACGATACCATGGTTCAGTTTGGCGCACCCATGCTGCCTTTTGGAGGTACCAAGGCTTCTGGGTTTGGGCGCATCCATGGCAAGGCGGGCCTGCTGGTCTTTACCCAGGCTTTTGCTTATATCGAGGGTGGGCCTCCCCGGCCTTACGACCTGGCCACAATTGTCCGCTCTCCTGGTAGGTATAAGTTAATTGCAATCCTCATCGGATTGATCTTTGGGGTAACTTTTCGTCAAAAGGCAGGCGCTCTGCTAAAAAAGCGCCGATAGGAAAATTGGAGGGTAGTATGAAATTGGTTTCTGTTCCAGAGATGCAATCGATAGAGCGAGATGCGGATGCTTCCGGGCTCACCTACTCGAAGATGATGGAAAATGCGGGTAAAGGCCTGGGTGAAGAGGTGCTCGACGCCTTCAGCCATCTTCCAGAACCCTCTGCCCTGGGGTTGGTTGGGTCTGGGAATAACGGGGGAGATACCCTGGTAGCCCTTGCCTGGCTCCTGGAGCATGGTTGGAAGGCAACCGCTTACCTGGTGCGACCCCGGCAACCCGGCGACCCGCTGGTCAAACGGGTCATTCAGGCAGGCGGCGAAGTGATTGACTCACAGGAAGAGCCACAAACCGGTACTGAGCGATTGGAGCGACTGGTTCGTGGACATGCTGTCATCCTGGATGGAGTCCTTGGGACAGGCGTCCAGCTTCCCTTGAAGCCAGAGTTGGCCGCGGTCCTGGGCGCGGTGCGTAACCTCTTGCAGGAGATGGACTCTCCCCCTCAGGTTGTGGCAGTCGACTGCCCTTCCGGCATCGACGCTAGCAGCGGGGAGACAGCGGGTGAAGCCATCCCCGCCGACCTAACCGTTACCATGGCAGCAGTTAAGAGCGGACTGCTAAGCTTTCCGGCATTCTCGCTTATCGGCGAATTGCGGGTGGTCGATATCGGAACTCTGGAGGGTATTCAATCCTGGGATTCAATCAATCGTTATGTTGTGGACCGGGAGTGGGTTAAAAGGGTCTTGCCTGAACGCCCGCTGGACGCACATAAAGGCACCTTCGGTACTGCCCTGATCGTAGCGGGCTCGACCAACTATACTGGCGCTGCTTTGCTGGCCGGGCAAGCCGCTTACCGTTCCGGCGCTGGCCTGGTCACAATGGCTGTGCCTGGCCCGCTCCATCTGGCCCTGTCTGGCCACTTCCCCGAGGCCACCTGGGTCCTACTCCCGAATGATATGGGCGTCATCGCTCGCACGGCGGCTGAAGTGCTGCGTGAGAGCCTCGAAAGGGCTACAGCCATGTTGGTGGGACCGGGTTTTGGTTTGGAGGACACTACTCGAGACTTCCTCGCCAAGCTGTTTGGCGCCTCCGGGACGTCCAGCCGTGCTGCTCAGATGGGTTTCTCCTATCCGAAGCAGGCGGAGAAGCCCAAAACAGAACAACCCGAAGAGGCCTTACCGCCCCTTGTGATCGATGCGGATGGCCTCAAGTTGCTTGCGCGCATTCCGGGATGGCAATCCTCCCTCCCAGCGGAATCGGTGCTTACACCCCATCCAGGAGAGCTGGCCATCATGGCAGAATTAGACAAAGGAGAGATCCAGGCTGACCGGCTGGGGATTACCACGCGCCTGGCTGCTGAATGGGGACATGTGCTGGTGTTGAAGGGCGCCCTGACCGTGATCGCGGCTCCAGATGGTCGCCTTGCTGTCATCCCGATCGCCTCCCCAGCCCTGGCCCGAGCAGGGACGGGCGACGTCCTGGCTGGCTTTATTGCCGGACTGCGCGCCCAGGGTGTGAACGCCTTCGAAGCCGCCGCGGCTGGAGCGTGGATCCATGCCAGAGCCGGGCTCTACGCGGCTGACCTGTTTGGTAATACTGCTACAGTTCTTGCTGGAGACGTGCTCAACAGCCTGGTTGATGTGATGGCCGAATTATAAAAACACCCGCTTGCCTCCAATAGCAACACGGGTGCTTTAATCGCATTGGTTCTTTGCTGATCAGGTAGTGACTTCCGGGGGCAGGTCCTCTCCGGCGGATCGCCGGCGCTTGGTGGTTTCCTTCCCGCTCTCCAGGATATCGCTGGCTTTCCCTATTTGTTCATCAACAAAATGCTGGCCGCGCTGCTTGAGCTCTTCGGCTTTAGTTTTGGCTTCATGGGCCAGCTCATCCGCGCGCGCTCGGGCTTCCGCTGCCGCTGCTTCCGCACGCACACGCGCCTCTTCGGCTGTTTCTACGGCCCGGTCCTTAAGCTCGATGCTTTTATCTCGGATCAACACACGGGTTTCTTCTCCAGATTGAGGAGCCAGGAGAAGGGCCACTGCGGCTCCGATTAAGCCTCCGATGATTAAACCTGACAGAAAGGATCCGACATCTTCTGTGTCTGACATAGCATACTCTCCTTCAAAGATAAGACTTGTTTTTTTATCGCTGATTTTTTTCCCGCCTGCGGGCCAGGCCAAGTAAGGCCATCATCTTGGTCATTGCCGCCAGGTATTCGTTTAACTTTAATACCGGCTGTACCAGGTTGTCGCTCATAAAGGCAGTCGTTCCTCGGAGTGTGTTGACCGTCTCGTTTGTAGATTCCAGAATGGGTTTTATCTCATTTTGCAGAAGGTTCGTCAAGCGGGCAATCTGTACGATTAGTATGATCAAGACCAAGCCAAGGAGTAATGATTCTAGAGCCATAAAGATAATAAAAATGTCACGTACTCGAGCAGTATCGGTTGTTGGTAGTATTAACAGGTATAGGCCCAGGATCAGGAGCGCCAAAACCACAACACCCCCAATAATCAGCCCAATCACTATTTTACGCGAGCCGCTTCCATCATCGCCGCTTTGAACTTCGGCCCCTGTTTGTGAATCTTCAGTTGTTAAGTGTTGATTTTCCATCCCTATTTAAACTCCATTAAAAAATATTATACCATAGCAATATTACTGCCCCTTTCCCTCCCCCTGTCATTGACGGCCTCAATCCATTACTGCCCTCAGGGAAGGCTGGTATAAGCAAAAGAATAGGATTCCCCCAATTCCTCGAGTTGCGTTTGACCCACGGCAAGATCCCCGAGGTTAAGGCTCCAGCTAGCTTCGGAACCCGAAAGGTATAAATAACGCCTTTCATCTACCCAATGAATATCGCTCCGAATTGCTAACCCATGCATCTGTACCGCTTCCTTACACAGGTGTCCTAACCATGGATCCCAGGAATCTGTATACCAGAATAAATAATGTTCGGAATCAGGAAGCCACTGGAACCTTTCCATGACGTTCCCCTGGGCGAAGGCCTGGTCTTCATCCCCGTAGACCTCCATGATGCGCAGCTCCCGGCCGCTGGAACGTTGTTCCGCCTGTCTCCAGTAGGCTATCTTCTCCAGATCAGGAGAAATTACCGACTCCGACATATATGCCTGGAAGCTATTGATTAAGGCGGGCTGGCTTCCATCCACCCTTACTTCCCAGACATCCACGCGCGCCTCTGTCATGAGTGGATCTATATCCCTGGGCACTGCCACCAGCAGTCTATCGGACTCGGGCGACCATTGTGGCCAGGGATACCCATAATATTCGCCATACGCAATTGCCCGGTATACCTCCAGGTTTCCACCCGGTATCTCTACCCCATCAACGCCGTAGATCTTGAAAGATTCCGGTGAAAACAGAGCCAGGCCCTTCCCATCTGGTGAGAAGGAAAAATGTCCCCCGCTGCCGGTTGGGAACAGGGTGGTTAACTCTTTTGTATCTACATCTATGGTGCGAAGGTCATCCGGGACATAGATCCAGATGCCCTCCCCACGCACCACCGGATAGGTATTGAAGGCCAGCCGGTGCGTCCCCGGGACCCAGTTGATATTATATGGAATCACCCCGAGCTGGCCGCGCTCCCGGCGCAACCTTCCGAACTCGTTTGCCGTCAACAGGGCTTCCGGTTTGCCACCGAGTACATCCACTTTCCATAGTTCTACCATGCCGTTTTCAGAAGGGCGGGTATAGACTGCCACCTGCCCATCGTCCGATAGGTAGACCTGCCCCGCGTCTCCATGGTCGGTAAGCTGCCTGCTGGCGCCTCCTTCTTCCCAGATCCAAACGTCGTTCTCTTTTACCATCCCAACCCTGAGGATCCCTTGCAACGGTCTTTCTTCCGGGGATCTCTCCTGGCACCATGCTGATGCTGGCGTCACGGAGGGCGGCCGCGCCGGGGTGGGGAGGGCAGTCGTTGTACCTTCAGGGTGGGGAGTTGCCGTTATGGCCGGCGCTTCCGTTCTGACCGGGGTTTCCGGTGTGATTATCTCAGGTAGCGGGACAGGCGTTGGGCTGCATCCTGATAACAGTGCTCCTGAGATCAGCCAAAGCAGGCATAGCATTCTTAATACCATAGAGCAGCCTCCTTCTGGCGATATAATAACATGGTTATGATCCGCTTGCTTTACCGGCTTCTCCCGGCCCCCCTTTTCTTGATCTTGCTCCTATGGGGTAGTTCAGGCACACCCGCCGGAGCGGGCCCCTTGACTCCAACCTGCGTCTATAACCCGCTTGTTGCTGATATGCTCGACCAGGCTTCCCTGCAGAGCTGGATGAGCTGGATTGAAAGGCTCTCAGGCGCCAGGCCGGTTTTTGAGTTGGGGTACAACACCTTCATCCAGACCCGTGTTACCGATCTCATGTTTAATGGCCACCCAAATGCCAGGGCTTACGAATACGTTCACCACCTGGTACAGACCTGGTACCCTGATCAGTTTATCGAAGAGCATGTTTACAGCTTCCCGAGCGTGCCTGCCAAAAACCTGGTGCTGACCATTCCCGGCGCAAGCTCACCGGAGGAGTATGTATTGCTGGTAGCTCACCTGGACAGCGCCTCCAGGGATTCTTTCCTTGCCCCCGGCGCGAATGACAACGCCACTGGCTCTGCGACGTTGTTGGAGGCAGCCCGGCTCTTCCGCTACTACAGTTTCGAGCGGACGGTCCAGTTGGTTTGGTTCACAGGGGAAGAATCAGGCCTGATCGGCAGCCGGGCCTTCGTAAGCCAGTATCCTGGAGGAAACGATCATCACTACCACGCTGTGATCAACCTGGACATGTTCGGTTGGGATGGGGATGGGGATCGTTGCTTCGAGTTGCATGTGGGAAGTCTCCCTGCTTCACAGCCTATTGGGAGTTGTGTTGTAGACACCATCCAGGCTTACGGGTTGGATCTCAAACACGACTTCCTGACAGAGCGGGCCATCACATTATCTGACCATGCCTCTTTCTGGGAGCGAGGCATCGGTGCAATCGCCATTCTTGAAAACTGGACCCCCGCACCAGACGATCAAGCACCGGAAAACGGCTGTCAGGGCGTGGACCGCAACCCGCATTACCATACTTCTCGCGACACGGTTGCTGAAAACCTGACACCTGCTTATGGTTTTGATATCGCTCGTGCCAGCCTTGGTGCCATCGCTGCGCTGGCAACCCCCGTACTTGAGTGTTTCCAGGCTACTCCTGAGCTTTCCATAGTCCGGGAGTCTCCCACCTCGCTAAGCCTGGAATGGGATCCCATACCGGGGGCGGAGGAATACCGTATACTACGCTCTTCTTATGGCTGTAACGAGGGCTGGCAAGTTCTGGATGTAACGGATAGCCTTTTCTGGTCGGATGAGGGACTGCACGAGGATTGGCCTTACCAGTACCAGGTTGAGGCATTATCTACCGGCGGGTCCTGTGTTTCCCGTTCCAGTTCTTGCCTGTCGATTGGGCCTCCCCCGCCACCCAGGTTTTTAACAACCTATTTGCCCATCTTCTCCCGCTGGATCCCCGAGTAGCCTTTTTCCCGGTGCTCAAAGAAGACCACAAGGCCGGGAGCATGTCATTCCCTGCTATAATACCGTCTATGGATACCGATCTTTCCCAGCGTATAGATACTCTCCGTCGCGAAATCAACTTTCACGATTACCGCTATCATGTCTTGGATGACCCGCTCATCAGCGATGCGGAATATGACCTGCTGATGCTGGAGCTCCGCCAGCTTGAAGCGGAACATCCGGAGTTGGTTACTCCTGATTCTCCCACCCAAAGAGCCGGCGCCGCTCCACTAGCAAAGTTTGTCAAGGTCCGCCACCCCGCTCCCATCCTGAGCCTGGCAAGCGCCTTCGACGCTGGTGGGGTGCGAGCCTGGTACGAGCGGATTTCTCGCCTGGATGGGCGAGTACGCAAGGCCGATTTTGTGGTCGAGCCTAAGATTGATGGGCTAACTATCGTCATACATTACCAGCAAGGCCGGTTTGTCCAGGGGGCAACGCGTGGCGATGGCGAAATCGGCGAGGATATAACAGCCAACCTGCGCACCATTCGCGCTTTGCCTTTGGCGCTGCCAGCCTTTCCATCCGGTCCAAGGCCACCCGCCTCGCTGGTTGTGCGCGGAGAGGCCTTTATGACCATCCAGGACTTCAAGAAACTCAACCAGCGCCTGGAAGAGGCGGGAGAAAAGACTTACTTGAACCCGCGCAATACCGCAGCCGGATCCCTTCGCCAGCTCGATCCCTCCCTGACAGCTTCTCGCCCTCTAACCCTTTATATTTATTCGATTGTGGCCGGAGAAGGCGCCGGCGCTCCTACCGGCATCGGCGTGGCTCCAGAAGATGAACAACCGGGCGCGCTTCCCAGTAGCCAGTGGGAGACGATTGAGTACCTGCGCTCGCTAGGCTTTCCGGTTCCCGAAGCGAAGCGGGCTGGCAGCCTGGAAGAAGCCATCGCAGCTGCCGAGGACCTGGCTTCCCGGCGGGACGCACTACCTTATGAGGCAGATGGGGCTGTCATTAAGATCGACGACCTGACTCTGGCAGCCGAGCTGGGCTTCGTCGGCCGCGACCCGCGCGGCGCAATCGCCTATAAATTCCCTGCCCGGGAGGTCACGACCCAACTCCACGATATTCGCACCAACGTAGGCCGGACGGGCGTTCTCACTCCTTACGCGGTGCTCGAGCCAGTTAATATCGGAGGGGTGATCGTACGCCAGGCGACCCTGCATAACTTCGACTATATCAAAGAAAAGGATATACGTCCTGGCGATCGAGTCCTGGTCAAGCGCGCCGGGGATGTCATACCGTATGTCATAGGACCCGTCCACTCGGCCCGCACAGGTGAAGAACAACCATACATCCCACCTGAGACCTGCCCGGCTTGCGGGCAGGCCGTCGAGAACCTGCCCGGTGAAGTGGCCTGGTATTGTGTAAATGTAGCCTGCCCGGCACAGCTTGTTCGAAACCTGGAGCACTTCGTATCACGCGGCGCCATGGATATCGTCGGGCTGGGTATCCGCATCGTGGAGCTACTGGTCGCTGTAGGGTTGGTCAAGGATGTCGCCGATCTCTATTACCTGAAAAAAGAAGACTTGCTAAATCTGGAAGGCTTTGCCGAGAAAAAGGCGGAAAACTTGATCACCAGCATCGACGGCTCCCGGAGCCGTCCCTTGTCACGCTTGATCAACGCCCTCGGCATACGCGGCGTCGGTGACGTGATGGCCTCAGACCTGGCTCGCCATTATCCTGACCTGGATACGCTCTCCAATACCACCTTTGATAAGCTCCAACAGATCCCAGGAGTGGGTCCAAATATCGCCCAGGCCATCGTGGATTGGTTTGCCAGGCCTGCTAACCGGTTAGTACTCGAAAAGCTGCGCTCAGCCGGTGTCTGGCCTCGCGTTGAAGGTACTTCTCGAGTTGAGACTGCTCCACAGCCCTTCTCAGACATGACTTTCGTTGTCACCGGTGCTTTGCAGAGTTTTACCCGCGAAGAAGTTAAGAACTATATCCAATCGCTAGGTGGGAAAGTTACCGATTCCGTCAGCAAGAAAACCAGTTATGTGGTGGTGGGTGAGAACCCAGGGTCAAAATTGGAGAAGGCCAGATCCCTGGGGGTAGAAATTATTGACGAGCAAGCCCTGCGCGAACTGGCAGGTGTTGACATTTCTACTCCCCTGGAATAAACTTTCCAGGTATACCAACCGCTGCGAGGAGCATAATCATGAATAAAAACATCCACCGCGAAGACGCAATCACGCGCCGCATACAGGCAATGAACACCCGGGTGAATTCGATCCGGGATGCCGGCCTGTATTTCTACAACCAGCCTGTTACCGAGCTGATGGGGGGCGCTTGGGTGCTCGTCAACGGTCGCGTGATGAGCATGTATGCTTCTTATTCTTATCTCGGCCTGGTCGGTCACCCACGCATCAATGCTGCAGCCAAGACCGCAGTGGATCGCTACGGGACCGGCACCCATGGCGTGCGCTCTCTGGCGGGCACGCTGGATTTGCACCTGGAACTGGAAGAAACCATTGCAGAGTTCAAGAATGCGGAAGCGGTTGTCACATATTCTTCGGGTTATGCTACTAATTTGTCGGTCGTTTCTACTATGGTTGGCAGGGGTGATTATGTCATTTCCGATAAGCTTAACCATGCCAGTATCGTGGATGGCTGTCTCATGTCAGGAGCGACTTTCCTGCGCTTTCGTCATAATGATATGGAGGCCTTGGAAAACCGTCTCCAGCAAGGCGATCCCGACGCAGCCCGGTTGGTAATTTCCGATTCGGTGTTCAGTATGGATGGCGATATCATCGACCTGCCGTCTGTCGTCGAGCTGTGCCGGAAATATAATGCCTGGCTAATGATCGATGAAGCGCATTCGATCGGAGTCCTGGGCAAGTCTGGTAGGGGCATTGAAGAGCATTTTGGCATACAAGACGGTATAGATATCAAAATGGGCACCCTGAGCAAGACCATCCCCTCGGTTGGAGGGTATGTCGCCGGCAACACAGACCTGATCCAGTACTTGCGTCACGCCAGCCGGGCTTATATTTTCTCTGCTGCCCTGCCTCCCGCCCAGGCTGCCGCGGCGAACGAAGCCTTCAAGGTCATCTTGGACGAACCGTGGAGGGTGCAGAAGCTGACCGAGAACGCTGAACAGTTTATCAACGGTTTGAAGCGGCGCGGCTATGATACCATACTGACCCAGACGGCTATCGTTCCCGTGCTATGTGGTACGGATGAAGCTGC
>CAZAQS010000117.1:0-13890 GCA_964486825.1 uncultured Anaerolineaceae bacterium
AACAACTGTTGCCGTCAACCTTGCCATCGCCCTGCAAGACAATGACAAAACGGTCGCCATCGTTGATTCCAGCATGCAGTTTGGAGATGTGGCTCTTCTGCTGAACGAGATGGGTAAGTTTTCGGTCCTGGATCTAATGCCGCGTATCTACGAGCTAGATACTAAGGTAATCGAGGATGTCATGCTCTTACATAAGTCTTCCGGATTGCGGGTTTTGAAAGCGCCTGTCCGCCCAGAGCTGGCAGAACAAGTGACGGGTAGCAATCTGACCAAGGTACTCGAGATGATGCGCGAAATGTTCAGCTATATCGTAGTCAATACCAGCTCCTTTATCAGCGACCCGGTATTGGCAGCCCTGGATGCCGGAGACGTTATCGTCCTGGTATGTAACCAGGAGGTAGTTGCAATCAAGAGCGCAAGAGCGTTCCTCGATTTATGGGATGGGTTCGGATTAAGCAAGGACCGCATCCTGGTAGCCGTCAACCGCTACACAAAACAGAACGTTATCAGTAAAGAAAAACTAAGCGAGAGCCTGAAACAACCTGTCTCGATTACCATCCCATTCGATGAAGAGACTCTGCTTCCGGCAGCGAACCTGGGAATACCTTTTATGTTGAATAAGAGGGGATTGCCCGTGACAGAGAGCATAACCAAGCTGGCTGGATTGGTCACCAAGAGACTGGAGGAAGTAGAGCTTGAAGACCGCTTCAGGTTGTTTGCAGTGGCTTGATCCTGATTTACTCCTTGCGCCTTGGGCGTGACTTTTTCTCCAGGCGGGCCAGGCGGTGTTCCAGGCCCGCTTTCCATTCTAGGCGCAGGTAGCGAGGCGTACTGGGAAGGGAGATAAGCTCTAAAGCTTGCCGAGTCCAGCGGATAGCTTCTGTGTAATCTCCCAAACGGTGTTCGTACCACTTTGCCAGCTCCACGTGGGCGTATAAATGCCCTTGCCCGGCGGCCTGTTCCCACAAAACTTGTGCTGACGGATAATCACCCTGGCGCTTTTTGATGAATGAGAGCCGCCGCACTGTCTCCCAATATAGCTCTTCAGGAAGACCTGAAGACAGGCAGGTCTGATAAACTTGCACTGCATCCTCTATCCTACCCAGGTCCTCATAGAAACGACCCACCCCCACCAGGTCTAATACCGATGGACCGGATCCTGGTGGTGGCTCTTCCAACATCTTTGAAATATGGTTGAGTAGAGCTGCCATAGCCAGGACGTCCATTTCGTTGTGGTAGAAAACGCTCTGCAATGGGGAGGCGTCTCCACTGCGTAGATAATCGAAATACAACTGGGGGATCATCCATCCAGGTACATCCTCCTGGCTGCGCTGAGCCCCGAGGATAAAAGCCTCGATATTCCCCAACGTCCGGCTGGGAAGGCGCTCGCGCCAGAACTTGCGCGCCAGGGGCAGCAGGTCCAGGTGAGTCAACTCAGCCAGGGGAGTCTTCCAGCCTTGCGCAAGAAAGCGTGTATTCAGTAATGGGGCATCGAAGGATTTTCCATTATAGGTTACCAAGATCTCACATGGCCCTAGAAACTCCTCCAATGCCAGCAAGTGTGCGGTCTCTTCGGATGGATCGCGCATGAAGAATTGAGCCAGGTGGAAAACGTCCCCTTCGAATCGCCCTACTCCTACCAGGAATGCGTAGGTGCCAGTTCCACCCATCAAACCTGTGGTCTCGATATCCAGGTAGGCCAATGAATTGGGGTTGCAGCCCGCTTGCTCCACTTCATCCTTCCCGACAAAGCTTGCATATTGCAAGAGGGCGCCCAGGTGTCCGGACGCCATAAGGCTGGATGAACCGTAGGAATATTCAGCCGGGTAAAGCTTCTCTGCGATATAGGTGTCCCCGTTCTGAGTGGAATGAACCCTGCCCTGAACGACCTGGTCAATGCGAGTATGCTGGGAGGAGCGCGCCGGCGGAAGTCCTTGAGCTCCCACCTGGACTCCCAGGGATTTGAGTCTATCCGATAGGGACGGCATGATCCACCATTAAATGCTTACCGAGTGTCCATTAATCGGGCATCCCTGCAGGTTTCAGGTCACGCACATTTAACTGCAGGTAGCTTCTACCGTTGAACTCGTTCTTCTCGAAAGTATACAATAGATCGATTCGCTCTGGAAGATTACCCAACCAATGGCCTTGCCGGAAAGCGATGGCGTCGAATGTAATCCACCCGTCGGTGACACTGAACTTGAGATGGGAGCCATCCTTGCCGACGGCTTTGGGATAGCTCACCCTTAGATTTCTGGATACGAGCACAGGCTGAGGATTGCCGTACCCGGTAGGTTGGAGGTCTTCCAAAGCTTCTAGCAGGCTGACCTTTAGCTCGGATAGAGGCACCTCCGCATCCGCATTCAGGATTGGTGAAAGGGAAAGCGGAGATAGCTGTGTGTGGGCAATCGATCTCAAGCGTGCTAGCAGTTCGGGCAGCTTCTCATTACGCACGGTAAAACCTGCCGCGGCAGCATGCCCTCCGTGATGCTCTAAAAGATCCTCGCACTGATCCAGGGCTTCCGTAATATGGAATTCAGGTATGCTTCGGCATGAGGCGCGTGTAAACTCCTCACCCTGGAAGGCGACTATGGCCGGCCGATAATACGCATCCGTAAGCCTGGATGCAGCCAGGCCGACGACGCCCGGATTGAAATCTGGATGGGTAGCCATGAGGAGCAGCGCTTCCGGATCGTCCGATAGGGCTATCTCTTCAGCCATCGCCTGCATCTGCCGGGTTATTGTCTGGCGTTCTCTGTTTTGGTTGTCGAGCTGTTGGGCCAGCAAGCCAGCTTTGGTCAGGGATTGGGTTGTGAGGAGCTCGAGAGAGGCCAGGGCTGACTCGAGACGGCCGGCAGCGTTAAGCCGGGGCCCCAGGATATAACCGATATCGGTGGCCATTACCTTGAGTGGATTGATCCGGGCTATCCCCATCAACGATTGAATCCCTTGACGCTTACAGGTCCGGATAGCCTCCAAACCCGCCCGGACCATAGATCGGTTTTCGCCTAATAGAGGGGCAAGATCTGCTACTGTTCCCAGGGCAACCAGGTCCAGGTAGTCTTCTACATTCATATCGGAAGGCACCGGAAAATTACATTCTCTCAAGTGCTGGAGAAGTGCATCAGCGAGCTTGTATGCCAGGCCAACCCCAGCCAGATCTTTATCGGGATAAGCGTCTCCAGGCTGCTTTGGATTGATGATGGCGAGAGCGCCCGGGAGGGCAGAACTGGGTTGATGGTGATCGGTAATAATCAGGTCCAACCCGAGCATGCGAGCGTGTTCAGCCTCGGGTAAGGATCGGATGCCACAGTCCACTGTGATAACCAATTGGGCGCCCTTGCTTTGAATTGTAGCCAGTGCTTCTTTGTTGACGCCATAGCCTTCCTCAAAACGATTGGGAATATAGCCGCTGACCTGCGCACCTAAGGCCTCCAGGACCTTGACCAGCAACGCTGTAGCGGTCACCCCATCTACATCATAATCTCCGTAGATGATGATGTGTTCTCGCTTTTGCAGTGCGCTCTCAATACGCTCGACCGCGGCGCGCATGCCTTTGATTTGGAATGGGTTGGTATCGAAGATCGGTTTGGCTTCCAGGAAATGCTGAGCCTCCAACAAACTCGCAAATCCACGGTTGTAAAGCACCTGTCGAAGGATGGGGTGGTAAATTTTGAGAGCTTGATCAGCAGTGGGAGAGATTTTCTGTGCGATTTGCCAGCGTTTTGTCAGTGTACTCATAGGTCTTCTCCCTTGATAATTCATTAAATCTACCGCTTTGAGCTCATTTTTGCGAGCACCAATGCGCCTAGCAAGCCGGCATTATCTCCAAGGGCTGCTGTAGTCAGTTTAAGTGTGTCGAGAAAATGATGCGAATATACCTGCCTGGCGAGCACACTCCGGACCGGGCCAAGCAGAAACTCACCGCTTTGCGATACACCCCCGCCGAGAATTACCATGGCAGGGTTGAATATATTGACTAAATTTGAGATAGCCTCCCCCAAATAAGTTCCAGCCCTCTCGAATGCTGCTCGAGACAATCGATCGCCTTCCGAGGCGGCTTCTGCAATCTGCCTGGATGTGAGTTGAGTCCCCCTCGGCAAGCTTGAAGGAGCGCCACTGTCTAGCTCAGCCTGCGTCCAGCGTGCAATGCTGAGGCCAGAAGCGAGGGCTTCCAAATGTCCGCGGCGACCACAGCTACAAACAGGGCCATTTGGGACTACTGTTATATGGCCCAGTTCTCCTGCCAGTCCTTGCTGCCCAAGGAGAAGCTGCCCATTCGCGATTATGCCCCCTCCCACTCCGGTACTGATCGTCAGATAAATGAGATCATCCACTCCTTGCCCTGCTCCCTGCTTCCACTCACCCAGGGCTGCCAGGTTAGCGTCGTTCCCCACAAAAGTTGGCGCATGGAACGCTTCGCCAAGGAGTTGCTGGAGAGGGAAATCGACCCAATCGGTAATGCTCGGCGCCCTGAGAACAGTTCCGAAAAAGGGGTCTACTGGTCCAGGCGCTGATACACCGATAGCCGCGACCAGCTGATCAACTGGCCATATCGAGCCGATCAGCTCGCTCACCTGTTCCAACACTGGACGGTAATGGTGCAGGGTGGGTTGCTTCCGGATTGAGAGCGGTTCGAGGTTGGCGTCTTGAAAGCAGGCTGCCCGCAGGGTTGTCCCACCGATATCGACTGCAATCCAGTACGGCATGCGCAGTAGTATAGCATAATCATGGGAAAGCACTCAAACAAAAGTAAGATAAGGAGCAGGGGTTAAGGGAACGTTGACGGCTTACCCAAAGGCTGCTATCATCTGAAGGCGATGAAAACAAAGCGGGAACTATGGCACCGTAGAGTGCGCGCTTCTGTATCTGGATCGATGCGCTGGCTGACGCCAGGCATTGGAATCAAGCGTTGGGTCGGAATGGTGTTGCTGGGTACGACACTGATCGGCTTGGGCCTGGCCGTTTTCATACTTGACATTTACCGCAATACTCCGGAAACCTGGTGGCTGCCGCTTCTGTCAGCTGCTTCATTGCGGGCGCTCGAACGTCCATTGCGCTTTCTGATTTTTGCCGGGCTGGGTTCCGGGTTGATCCTGGGAGGTCTGTGGGGTATCAACCGCTCGCTGATGGCGCCATACCTGTCTTCCGGTCGCCCGATGGTTGATTCGCTGGCCAGCTACCGCCGCCGGGAGCGAGGCCCGCGCATCGTAACCATCGGGGGAGGGCATGGGCTGGCAACCCTGTTGAGAGGTTTGAAAGTTCATAGCCATAATATCACCGCTGTGGTCTCGGTTGCAGATGATGGCGGCTCTTCTGGCCGCATTCGCAAGAGTATGGGAATCCTGCCGCCGGGTGATATCCGCAACTGCCTGGCGGCTCTATCGGGGGACGAAGCCTTGATGGCGCAGCTCTTCCAGTATCGCTTCTCCGATGAAGGAGGGGATTTGGGAGGGCACTCTTTTGGAAACCTGTTTATCAGCGCGCTGGCAGAAATTACCGGCAGCTTCGAGGAGGCCGTAGCTGAATCCGGGAGAGTGCTGGCAGTACACGGCAGGGTACTACCAGCCACATTGCATGATGTCCGTCTGGTTGCAGACGTGATCTTGCCGCATTCCTATAACGAGGTGCGGGTGGAAGGTGAGAGCTCCATTCCTGAATCCTCTGGGAGAGTACGCCGGGTGTGGCTCGAACCCAATGACCCACCGGCCTTCCCTTCGGTTATTCAGGCCATCTTAGCTGCTGACTTGATCGTGGTTGGCCCAGGTAGCCTGTACACCAGCGTCCTTCCGAACCTGCTCGTCCCCGATATTGCCGCCGCTATTGGCGCCAGCCGGGCTTTAAAGGTTTACATTTGCAACGTAGCTACCCAAAGTGGAGAAACGGATGGGTTCACCTGTGGAGACCATATCCAGGTTCTCGAGGACCATCTCGGCAGCGGCTTTTTTGATTTGATAGTCGCCAACAACAATTGCAATGGACCGCTCGCCACGGGGATAAATTGGGTGATCACAGAAGATGACCTGGGTGTGGACCACCCGATCTATTCAGCTGATTTGGTCGACCCTGACCATCCCTGGCGGCATGATTCTGCCAAGTTAGCTCAGGTCTTGATGGATTTATACCTTGAACGAACCGGGCCTCTGGTAGAATAGGGAGGAATGCTTTCCCGATTAACTAAGCATACTGGAGAACCCTGTATCCCGCTGGTTGTATCTATGCCAGCTACCCGATAGTCATAACTCTATTCAAGCCCGATAATAAAACGTTAGTGGCGCTTGAGAACCCTTTGGTTCTGGCCCCACAATAACCAATTTTCAGTTTGCATCAGGAGGTTCCACAATGACAGTAAAAGTTGGTATCAACGGTTTCGGCCGTATCGGCCGGCAGGTGCTGAAAGCAATTCAGGAATACCATCCCGAAGAGTTGGATGTCGTTGCCTTCAATGACATCGGCGACCTGAAGACCATGGCCCACTTGCTCAAATTCGACTCGAACTACGGGCGGTTCCAGGGCAATGTGGAGGTAGGCGAGAATGCATTGATGATCGCTGGCAAGGAAGTACGGGTGTTCAAGGAAACCGATCCAGGTAATATCCCTTGGGGCGAGATGGGCGTGGAGATCGTCGTCGAAAGCACCGGCTTGTTTACGATTAAGAAGGACGGCGTAAATAAGAAGGGTAGAGAGGTCAAGGGTGCAGAAAACCATATTACCCGCGGCGGCGCTAAAAAGGTGATCATTTCCGCGCCTGCACAGGGAGAAGACCTGACGGTTGTGTTGGGTGTCAACGATAACCTGTATGATCCCGAGCAGCACCACGTAATCTCAAACGCTTCCTGCACCACCAACGGGTTGGCCCCGGCTGTAAAAGTAGCCCATGATAAGTTCGGCATCGTGCGTGGCTTCATGACCACCATTCATGCCTACACCAACGACCAGGTGATCCTGGATGCTCCACATAGTGACCTGCGCCGGGCACGCGCTGCGGCCATGAGCATCATCCCAACCACTACTGGGGCTGCCCGGGCGCTCAGCCTGGTGATCCCAGAAATGGCTGGTAAGTTAGACGGATACGCGTTGCGCGTGCCCACAACCACGGTATCCGTTATCGATCTTACCGCAGAGCTCGAGACAGCCACCACCACAGAAGAGCTGCGCCAGGCATACCGCGATGCAGCCGCCGGCCCGATGAAGGGCATTTTGAACGCTGTAGATGCTCCCCTGGTCAGCATCGATTACAAGGGCGATCCCTACAGCTCCTCCGTTGATCTACCCTTCACACAAGTGCTTGGGAAGGAAAGCAGCACATTTGCGAAGATCGTAGCCTGGTATGATAATGAGTGGGGATACTCTGTACGCACCGCCGATCTTGCCGCTATGATGGCAAAATCTCTCTAATTCCTGCTTTTACGATAGCGCCTGGCAGCTACATAGCTGCCAGGCGCGTCAATGATCGTATATAAGGAAAAACCCATGTTCAATAAAAAGACTATCAAAGATGTGGATTTGCGCGCTAAGCGGGTGCTGGTGCGGGTAGATTACAACGTCCCGATCAAGGATGGCAGTGTAGGGGACGATACACGAATCCGGGCCGCCATGCCCACCCTGGAGTACCTGTTGGACCAGGATGCAGCCGTAATCCTGAGCTCTCACCTGGGAAGGCCAAAAGGCAGCCCCAATCCAAAATTTTCTTTGCGTCCGGTAGCCACGCATTTGAGCGAGCTGCTAGGCCGGCCTGTAGCTTTTGCCGAAGATTGCATTGGCCCTGTTGCTGAGGAGGCGGCAAAAGCATTAAACCCGGGGGATGTCCTGCTTCTAGAAAACACCCGTTTCCATCCCGAGGAAGAGAAGAACGACCCGGAAATGTCGCGCCAACTGAGTAATCTGGCTGATATCTATGTAAACGACGCCTTTGGCTCCGCACACCGGGCGCATGCTTCTACCGAAGGTGTAGCGCACTTCCTGCCCGCGGTAGCTGGCTTATTACTTGAAAAGGAGATTCGTTACCTGGGGCAGGCGATAGCCGATCCAAAACAGCCTTTCGTAGCAATCCTGGGTGGTGCGAAGATCAGCGATAAGATCGGCGTTATCCGCAACTTGTTGAACAAGGCCGACCAGGTGCTGGTTGGCGGTGGTATGGCGAACACCTTTTTCAAGGCTCAGGGATATCCGGTGGCTGATTCCCTCGTCGAAGAGGATGTTTTGGATACCGCCCGTGAGCTGTTGCAGGATGCTAATAACAGGCTACGCCTGCCGGTTGATGTCGTAATTGGCGACCGCTTCGATGCAGAAGCTGAGAGCAAGGTCATGCCGATGGGACCTGTGCCGGAAGGCTGGCGAATTTTAGATATTGGCCCTGAAACCATAGCGTCGTATAGCAAAACGATTGCTGGAGCAGGAACCGTGGTATGGAATGGCCCGATGGGAGTGTTCGAGTTTCCTCGCTTTGCCCGAGGGACTTTCGAGCTTGCCAAAGCTGTTGGGGGCAGTGATGCGCTCACGATCGTGGGAGGCGGCGATTCTGTGGCAGCCATTCAGCAATCCGGAATGGCAGACCGGATCACTCATATCTCAACTGGCGGGGGCGCTTCCTTAGAAATGTTGGAAGGCATCGAACTGCCAGGCGTTGCGGCCTTGCAGGATAAATAGTGAGGTAAAAATGCGCAGACCATTCGTAGCAGGAAACTGGAAAATGTATATGACGGTGGCTGAAGCCCGCCACCTTGTCTCCGAGCTGGTGCCGGGGCTCCAGGTCCTAGAAGAAACAGACCGGGTCCTATGCCCACCCTTCCCATCCCTTCTGGCGGTTGCTTCATTGCTGGAAGGAACGGATATTCGACTGGGCGCTCAGAACATGCACTGGGAAGCCTCAGGCGCTTATACGGGAGAAGTTTCACCGTTGATGCTTTCGGAGTTGTGCCAATATGTGATCTTGGGCCATTCGGAGCGCAGGACGTATTTTGGAGAGACAGATGAAACCGTCAATCGCAAGATGCACTCGGCCCTGGCTCATAACCTGACCCCCATTCTCTGTGTAGGTGAGACGCTCGAGCAATATGAGGCAGGCCAGACCCAAGAAGTGGTCTTTCGCCAGATGAAGCTGGGCCTCGCAGGACTGGGGCTCTCTGATGGCAGCGCCCTGGTGGTGGCCTACGAGCCGGTATGGGCGATTGGCACCGGTCGGGCTTCTACAGCAGACGGGGCAAACGCAGTGATTGCGGATGTGATCCGCCCGGCGATGAAAGAGCTGTTTGGGGATGAGGTTGCCCAGGCAGTCCGGGTGTTGTACGGGGGCTCCGTTAAAGGTGACAACGCGGCTGAGTTCTTCACACAGCCGGATATCGATGGCGCACTGGTAGGCGGCGCAAGTCTGAAGGTAGGCGACTTCACCCAGATCGTTCAGGCAGCGGCTGGACGCAGCTGACCCGCCTGTCCCTGTACATTCTAGATGCAATCTCTGGATGGGTTATGGTTGCTCCTGCTGCTCTTGGGACCGCTCTTGTTCTTGCAGCGCCGCCTTCACCTTGAAACCCAGGCGGTCTTCCTGTTGCTTACCCGGCGGGGAGACCTGGCCTTGGTTTTGTATTCCATGCTATTCTTTCCGGGCGTCTTGCTCCATGAGGCCAGCCATTACCTGATGGCGCGCATGTTAGGCGTCCGTACAGGGCGTTTTTCTGTTTTACCAAAGCCACTGCCAGGGGGAAGGCTCCAGTTGGGGTTCGTTGAAACCTCCTCCGCGGATATCTTCAGAGATGCGCTGATCGGCCTGGCGCCTTTGTTGAGCGGGGGTGTTTTCGTTGCCTATGCTGGCCTCTCCCAGTTAGGACTACCAGGGTTATGGGAGGGCATGGCGTCTGGCAGCGCCAGCTTGTATTCCAGCCTGGCAGAGCTGCAGCAAAAGCCCGATTTCTGGTTATGGTTTTACCTGACTTTTACGGTAAGCAGTACGATGATGCCTTCTCCATCGGACCGGAACGCCTGGTTGCCCCTGGCCCTTATCATTGTTTTGCTCCTGGCGCTCGGTGTTGCGGCAGGTGGGGGGCCGTGGCTCATGGCAAACTTGTCCATGCCATTGAACCAGGCATTCCGGTCCGTCGCCCTGGTTTCTGGTATTGCTGTCGGCGTCCACCTGGCGCTCCTGCCTCCTGTGTGGATGGTGCGCATTACCTTAATGCGGCTTACGGGTTTGAGGGTGGTCTGATGAGTGAGGATTTTTAACTCTTCTTAAGAATGCGTAATTATGGTACACTCCAAATCGCTGTTCGTGGAAATAATGGATGAATTAACCGGGTTTACTGATGGGGGGTGGGGAGTAAGAACTCATCTCACAACACTTACGCTTTGATCCGGTATATCTTGTTAAACCTGAACGATGCGGAAAAGGCAACATTGACTGAAAAAATCTGAATGCAAACAGGGGCATCCAAGGACTCTTCGTAGAGGTGAAAAATCCCACGAAGAAGTTTTTCTTGCCCTTGACGTTCTCCAGCCGGATGAATGCTTCCTACACCAGACCCAGGAGAAAACCCCGATGCCTGATTACTCCCCTGATCCGAGAGAGGGAATTCGTTTTGAGAAAGCGCCGCAACTGAAATTCTTGAAGCCCAGCCAGATACGGATGATCGATGAGGCTCTTGGAAAAATTGGAGAATTTGGCGAAGTACGGCTGGTGGTGGAGCGCGGCCGGTTACGCTTCCTGGTAACAGAGCAGAGCTTCGACGTGCTGAAGTGGGAAGCTTCCGGATCAGGACGGTAGGTAAGCGTGGAGGGAATCTGAATGGCTGAGTATTGGTATGCTTTACGGAGTAAGCCGCGTAAAGAGGATGTAGTATGGAAACAGGTATCTGAACTTGGATACGATGTTTTCTACCCGCGCATGCGGGTGAACCCTGTAAACCCACGCGCGAAGAAAACGCGCCCGTATTTTCCCGGCTATATGTTTGTGAGATTAGATTTGGATGTTGTTGGAACGGGCGCCTTCCAGTGGATGCCTCATACCACCGGCCTGGTAGCATTTGGGGGGGAGCCGGCCCACGTGCCTGAAAACCTGATCCATGCTATCCGTGAGCGTGTTGAAGAGATCGCTGCGGCGGGTGGGGTTGTTTTTGATGGTTTGAAGCAAGGGGATGGAGTGGTGATCGAATACGGTCCGTTCGAAGGATACGAGGCAATTTTTGACCAGCGCCTGCCCGGGACAGAAAGGGTGCGGGTGCTGCTGCAACTGTTGAGCGACAAGCGCCAGCTCCCTGTGGAGCTCGATGCCAGCAAGATCCGCAAAAAGTAATCGGATCCGGTTGGTAGGCAAACGAGGATACCGGTCCTTGACCGGGTTGAAAACTGAGCTGAGGCTGATCGAGGCCTGGATGTCAGAAGGGCGGAGCGCGCCGGTTACCCGTTGCGCATAGGGAAAATTGAGGAAAATTTGATATGAAAAAAGCTTTGATAACCGGTATCACCGGGCAGGATGGTTCTTATCTGGCAGAGTTGTTGCTCTCAAAAGGGTATGAAGTGCATGGGCTGATCCGCCGCGCCAGCACCTTCAATACCCGGCGGATCGACCATCTCTATCGTGACCCGCACGGCAACGGCGAGGTCAATCTGTACCTGCACTATGGAGATGTTGCCAGCTCGGGCAGCCTGATCGAGTTGGTCTATACCATACAGCCGGATGAGATCTACCACCTGGCGGCCCAGTCGCACGTGCGGGTGAGCTTTGACATGCCCGAATATACCGGTGATGTGACCGGCCTTGGAACCATCCGGCTCCTGGAGGCGGTCAGAAAGAGCGGCATCAAGACCCGCTTTTACCAGGCCTCCTCGAGCGAAATGTTCGGTAGCGCCGCTCCTCCTCAAAGCGAAACCACTCCCTTTGAGCCGCAGAGTCCTTATGCAGCCGCGAAAGTATATTCTTATTGGGTAGCGCGAAATTACCGCCAGGGTTACGGTATTTTCGCCTCCAACGGCATTTTATTCAATCACGAGTCCCCGCGCCGGGGGGAGACCTTCGTAACCCGCAAGGTGACCCGGGCTGTTGCCGCTATCCTGGCGGGCAGGCAGAAGGAGCTTTTCTTAGGGAACCTGGAGGCGCGCCGCGACTGGGGCTACGCGCCGGATTATGTGGCTGCCATGTGGAAGATGTTGCAATGCGATCATGCAGATGATTTCGTGGTCGGCACGGGCGAATCGCATTCCATCCGGGATCTGCTGGATGCCGCTTTTGGTTATGTCAACCTGGACTGGAACGATTACGTACGTATCGATCCGCGCTATTTCAGGCCGACGGAAGTGGATCATCTCCAGGCCGATCCCAGCAAGGTCCGCCTGGAGCTAAACTGGGAGCCACGCGTCTTCTTCAAGGATCTGGTGCACTTGATGGTAGATGCGGATATGGAGCTTTTAGGGCTCGAATCTCCAGGCGAGGGCAGGCGGATCCTGGCTGCTCACCACGGCAAATGGCACCAATGGGATGACCAGATGATTACCATGGATGCATGATGATGGCAGAATTCTCCCCTGATGACAAAGGTATCCATAATCTCGAGCAGCCGGCAGAGCTGAAGTTCTTGAAAGCCAGCCAGATCCGGATGATCGATGAAGCCCTTGAGCTGGTGGGCGAGTTCGGCCAGGTGCACCTGGTCGTGGAGCGCGGCCGGCTGCGCTTCCTGGTGACCGAAAAAAGCTTCGACGTGTTCAAGTGGGAGCCGGGCAGCCTGGACCGGTAAATCAAGGAGATCCTTATATGACCAAGATTTGTGTCCTTGGGCTGGGTTATATCGGCCTGCCGACTGCCTGTATGTTCGCCTCGCGGGGCCTGGATGTCGTGGGCGTGGATGTCAACGAGATGGTTGTGAGCACCTTGAATGGCGGCGGCATGCATATCGAGGAGCCCGGCCTGCGCGAGCTGGTCCACGATGCCTTAGACAGCAAGCTCCTGCGCGTGTCCAACCGGGTCGAACAGGCGGATGTCTTTATCATCGCGGTGCCGACGCCCTTCAACCCGGACAAGACTGCCGATATGCGAGCGGTGACGTCTGCGACGGAGGCGGTGACGCCGTACCTGCGCCCGGGGAACCTGGTGGTGCTCGAATCCACTTCCCCACCCATGACGACCCAAAACCTGGTCCAGCCGATCCTGGAAAGATCAGGGCTTAAAGCCGGACAGGATTTTTACCTGGTCTATTCGCCAGAGCGGGTCCTGCCAGGGAAAATATTGAAGGAGATGGTCGAGAACGCGCGTGTGATCGGCGGCATCGACCAGGCTTCCGCAGAGCAGGGCAAAGCCTTATACGCGAATTTCGTAAAGGGCGAGATCGTTCTGACGACGGCTGCTACTGCCGAGATGGTCAAATTGATGGAGAATACCTACCGGGATGTGAATATCGCCATTGCCAATGAGTTTTCCCGGCTGGCGGACTGCTTTGGCATCGACGTGTGGGAGGCCATCTCGATCGCCAACCGGCACCCGCGCGTAAATATCCTCAAACCCGGTCCCGGCGTAGGCGGGCATTGCATCAGCGTCGATCCATGGTTCCTGGTCGAAGCGGCCCCGGAACTTACGCCCTTGATCCGCACTGCCAGGGAGGTGAACGACGCGCAGCCCCTTTTCGTGTTGGGCTTGATCCGCCGGGCCGTGGGGGAGCTGGGCGGAAAGCGAGTGGCTGTCCTGGGGCTGGCATATAAAGCGGATGTGGATGACTTACGCGAGAGCCCGGCGGTTGAGATCGCCCGGCTGCTGGTTGAGGCGGGGGCGTTGGTTAAAGCCTATGAGCCGTTCAAGCCAGGCGTCCAATTGGAGGGTTTGAAGACCGTTCAGACGCTGGAGGAGGCGCTCGAAGATGCGCAGGCCATTATCCTGCTGGTGGGCCACAAGATCTTCCGAGAGCTTGCGCC
>CAZAQS010000118.1:0-4763 GCA_964486825.1 uncultured Anaerolineaceae bacterium
GCCAGGAATCCGGCCTCGCGCAGCGCCCTACCGATGGCAAGCTCGTGCTCAGGATGCAGGAAGGAGAACAGCAGGCTGACAGCCACCGACTCGATTCCCGCTTCTCTCAGGACAGGCAATATTTCATCATCCCAGGCCGGATCCAAGGGCTGGAGAACCTGCCCGCTATAGTCCACCCGCTCGCCAACCTCCAGGCGCAAATGCTCTGGGACCAGGGCGGGAAGCGGCCCGGAAGTGAAATCATACAGCCAGGGCCTGTTTTGCCGGCCGATCTGGAGCACATCCCGGAAACCACGCGTGCTGATCAAAGCGGTTGCGGCGCCCTTGCGCTCCAGGAGGGCGTTGGTCGCTACGGTAGAGCCGTGCACGACGTAGCGTTCCCGCTCCTGGGGGATCAAGGTCGATTTCAGCCCGGCCAGGACAGCCTCAGCCGGGTTGCCGGGCGTCGAGAGCAGCTTGAAGGTACTTAGCTCGCCAGTCTGTGGATCGTAGACCACGAAGTCGGTAAAGGTGCCTCCGATATCGATGCCGATGCGGATTTCCTGCGCCATGCGTAGTATTGTACTACCTGGTCGCGCTTTGATATAATTTTTCCAGGCGAGTTCGATATCTATTCATTTTGTGGCGAGACAATCAGCAAGCGCGGGGTTGGCAAACAGCTGGCTCGGTGTATAAAAAGACAGGAAGCCATCCAGGCAGCTGAAGCGAGTAGCCGGGACGTAGAAATAAGGACTACTCAAAACGGGCTCAACCTGATATCATTGATGATCGTATCCAGGTTTCCTGGGTTACGCTCATGCAAACGCCGAACGACCTCGGCCGCATCTGCCGAGGTCGTTAGTTGTATAAAAATTAGGCAGGTAGTTGTTTTATGCTAGTAGAAAGAAAAGACCTTCGTAATATCGCCATCATCGCCCATGTCGATCACGGCAAGACCACCCTGGTGGATGGTTTGCTGCGTCAGGCGCACACCTTCCGCGCCAACCAGCAGGTCGCCGAGCGGGTCATGGATTCGAACGACCTGGAGCGCGAGCGTGGCATCACCATCCTGGCCAAGAACACCGCCATCAGTATCTGGGACGAGCAGATCCAGGGACAGGTCAAGATCAATATCGTCGACACCCCCGGTCACGCTGACTTCGGCGGCGAGGTCGAGCGGGTGATGAATATGGTCGATGGCGTGCTCCTGCTGGTGGACGCGGCCGAAGGACCCATGCCCCAGACTCGTTTCGTGCTCAAGAAAGCCCTTCAGATGGGGCACCGGGCCGTGGTGGTGATCAATAAGGTGGACCGCAGGGACGCCGACCCGAATCACGCCCTCAACCAGACCTTCGACCTGTTCATCGAGCTGGGCGCCAGCGACGAGCAGGCCGACTTCCCGGTGGTCTACGCCAACGCCGTGACCGGGCAGGCCGGGTTGGACCCAGAGCTGGGTCCCGACCTGATAGACCTGTTCCAGGCCATCCTGCGCAGCATTCCTGCTCCCAAAGTAGACATCGAAGCTCCCTTGCAGATGCTGGTGACCTCGCTCGGCTATGACGAGTACCGGGGCGTGACCGCCGTTGGACGGATCTTCGCCGGGCGTATGCAGGCTGGCCAAACCGTCACCCGCATTACGCTGGCAGGCGAGCTGCTGTCCGAAAAAGCGCGTTACTTATACGTTCATAAAGGCCTTGAGCGGGTGGAGGTCGAGGAGGCCCAGGCGGGCGAGATCGTCGTGATCGCCGGTCTGGAAGGCATCGCCATTGGTGAGACCCTGGCGGACCCCGAAAACCCGCAGGCGCTGCCGGTCATCCAGGTTGAAGAGCCTACCGTGCGCATGACCTTCGGCGTGAATACCTCGCCTTTCGCCGGCCGAGAAGGGCGCTGGGGCACCTCCCGCAAGCTGCGCGAGCGCCTGTACGAAGAGCTGCGCCGCAACGTAGCCTTGCGGGTGGCGGACACAGACAGCGCCGATACCTTCCTGGTTTCAGGGCGGGGCGAGCTGCACCTGGCCATCCTGATCGAGACAATGCGCCGGGAGGGGTACGAGTTCATGGTCTCCCGCCCGGAGGTGATCTTCAAGCGCAGCGCCGCGGACGAGCTGCTGGAGCCTTACGAGGAGGTGTATATCGAGACCAGCGCCGACACTGTCGGTGTAGTGGTGGAGATGCTTGGCTCACGGCGCGGTAAGATGTTGGACATGATCGAGAACACCGACGGCTCCGTGCGGCTGACTTATATCGTCCCGACGCGCGGCCTGCTGGGTTTCCGCTACCAGTTCCTGACCGCCACGCGCGGCATGGGCGTCATGCACACCATCTTCCATGGTTACCTGCCTATGGCAGGGACGCTTTCGCAGCGCTCCTCCGGCTCGCTGGTCTCCTGGGAGTCTGGAACAGCCACGACCTTCGGGCTGAAGAACGCCGAGGAGCGCGGCATGTTGTTCATCGAGCCCGGCGCGCAGGTTTACCAGGGCATGGTGGTCGGCGAGCACCAGCGGCCCGGCGACCTGGCTGTCAACGTCTGTAAGAAGAAGCATTTAACGAACGTGCGCCAGTTCACCCGCGACATCGATGTGCGCCTGACCCCGGCCCGACTGATGAGCCTGGATGAGGCCATCGAGTACCTGGCCGAGGACGAGCTGTTGGAGGTCACGCCGCTGGCCTACCGTATCCGCAAGCGCATCCTCGATACGGAAGAACGCGGTAAGCTGACCAAGAAAGCCAAAGAAGCCGTTAAAGAATAAGCGTGAGGCAGCTCCTGGAATAGGCGGGCCAGCCTCAAAACGGAGGATTCAGGATGGGGAACAATTTTTACGTACCTGATAGCGCCATGGTTATCGTGGCGCATCCCGATGATATCGAATTCAGTTGCGCAGGGACGATCGCCCGCTGGACCCGGGCCGGGACCCGTGTCGTTTACGTGCTATGCACCAGCGGCGACGTGGGCATCGCCGAGCCGGGCATGACGCGCGCCCGGGCTGCCGAGATCCGCGAGGCCGAGCAACGCGCGGCGGCCGAGATCTGTGGGGTCAAAGAGGTGGTCTTCCTGCGCGAGCCGGACGGCCTGCTCCAGCCGACGCTCGAGTTGCGCAAGAAGCTGGTACGCGAGATCCGGCGCTTCAGACCGGAAGTGGTTGTGACCGGCGATCCGACGGTTGTTTGGGCCGGCGATGAGTATATCAACCACCCCGACCACCGCGCCGCTGCCACGGCTGCCCTGGATGCTGCATTCCCGGCCGCCGGTCAGCCGCACGTCTTCGAGGAGCTGGAGGATGAAGGGCTGACCGCCCATAAGATCCGCAAGGTGTACGTCACCGGTTGGGACCAGACTGACCTGTTCGTCAATATCGACGAGACCATCGAGACCAAGCTGGAGGCCTTGCGAGCGCATCAATCGCAGATGCAGGATTGGGACCCCTCCGAGATGGTGCGCGAATGGGCCGCCGGGCACGCCAAAGGCAAAGAGATGGGCTATGCGGAGGCTTTCCGGGTCATCACCCTGGTTGACGACCAGGCATGGCAGAAGATCCAGGCCCATTTGACTCCCGCGGGCAAAGCCACGGGAGAGGACTAGGGCTTTTCAAGTTCGCCAAAAAGCGGCTCGCAGTTACAGTCTCGTTGGAGTTACTTAGGATCTGTGCAGGCTGAAGCAATCTCAGGCCTGCTATTTGCGATATTGATCCCTCCAAAACCAAAATTGATCTCGGCAGGAATTAGGGATGTCTACCAAGCAGCTCCTGGATCCGCTGGCGGTTGTCCTCGATCAAGCGCTTCTGCTCGGGCCAGAACATGCTCGGGAGCGAGTCGATGGGGAACCAGCGGCAGCGGTAGCCGTGGCTCGTGTCGGTGGGATGGCCCTCTTCCTGCCGGGTGGTAAAAAGGAAATAGTGGGTAATCTTCCAGGCCGTGCGCTTGTAATTGAGGCGCTCCTGCACGCCCAGGCTGGCGACCAGCTCCAGCGAGC
This sequence comes from uncultured Anaerolineaceae bacterium, assembly GCA_964486825.1. Classification (GTDB taxonomy): domain Bacteria; phylum Chloroflexota; class Anaerolineae; order Anaerolineales; family UBA4823; genus CAZAQS01. The sequence continues at coordinate 3,949 of CAZAQS010000118.1, forward strand.
TCAGTCCGGCCTCCTCTTCGATCTCCCGGCGGGCGGCGCTCTGCAAGTCTTCGCCAGGCTCCAGGCCGCCCTTGGGCAGGATATAGTCCATCTGCTCGCCTTCCTGAACCAGCGCCACCCATACCTGTCCACCCTCTACGCGCACCACTACCCCTCCGGCAGTCAGGCTGTCCTTGACGCCGGGCGGCTTGTTGTACCAGCTTTCGTCCATCAGCTTCCATCCTCCAATCCGAACAGGGCGGCGACCCTGGCAGCCAGCTCCTCGATACCGATCCCACCATCCACGTGAATAACCTCCAACCCTAACGACCGGGCCTGGGCTGCAATCTGCTCGGCAAAGCGGGCGTCGCGCTCCATCCAGTTCTGGAAGGCGGTTTGAGGCTCCCGGCACTGCTTCAAGATTCCCTGCACCCATTCACGCTGAGCGTAGTGCCGGATCTGGAAATCAGGCCTGGGCACGACCCAAATGGCCTTATTTGGGTCATCCAATATACCTACGACCAGCTCGGGGAGCAGGGCCGCGCCCTCCACCAGCAGGGGCATGTCGCCCGATATGGAGCGCAAATCCTCCAGGATCAGCGGAAATTCTTCCCGGTAGACTTTGAATACGGTCTCCACCTGCTCATCGATAGGACGCATCCAGATCTCGTCCCAGGTCATACCGGAAAGGGCGTTCAAAGACGGTTGGAGGAGCGGGTCTGCCTGGCGTTGGTGGGTGGGGAAGCGGTCGTCACAAGCGTAGAGCAGCAGGCCATATGCGCCGTTGAGCTGCGCAGCGAGCGCGTGCCGCAGATCTATCTCTGGGAGCCCGACGC
>CAZAQS010000118.1:4773-13877 GCA_964486825.1 uncultured Anaerolineaceae bacterium
CGCAGCGAGCGTGCTCTTGCCCGAGCAAGGCGAGCCGCCGATCCAATAGGTGGGGAGTTGGGAGATGCTCATGCTTTTACAGCCAATACGATCTCGACCGGCAGGTCCAGGCTGGAGCGCCGGGATACGCTGCGAATCTCGAAGCCGGCTGCTTCCAGGGACCGGGCCAGGTGGATGGGCCGGCAGTCGATCAGCTCTGGGAAGCGGCGCTGGGCTCGTTCATACAACTGCCGTACGAACAGGGAGCGCCCTGCCCCGCTCATGGAAACGGCGCATAGCCGCCCACCAGGCTTGAGCACAGCCCGGCAGCCCTCCAGGAGCAAGCAGATCTCCTGCGGGTCGAACAGCTCGATCACGAAGCTGGCGAAGAGCGCATCGAAGCTTTCCAGGCGGAAGGGCAGGCAGGCGGCGTCCCCGACCAGTAGCAGGACTCTGGATGAAATATCCCGGGCGTGCAGGCGTTCATGGGCAATGGTAAGCATGCGCGGGGAGAGATCGAGGCCAAAGACGAGGCCAGATGCTCCAGCCGACTGGGCCAGGGCAACCAGCCCATGCCCGGTCCCAGGACCGATCTCGAGTACCGCTTCTCCAGGCTGGAGCTCCAGCGTCTGCAGGGCGGAATTGCATAGGGGTCCTTCCCATGGGGAACTGAACAAGTCATAGTACCGGCTGATGCGGTCGTACAATTGGCGTGTCTTACGTATCGATGCTTCCATCTAATCTGCTCCCGGATAATTATATCCTTTGCCAAGATTAGAGTTGCTTGACTCCGCCCGCGCCTTCATGTATCTTGAAAGTGTAATAATTCTCTTAACGGTGACAGATTGATACCCTGATCACGGTCCTTCCCGCCGGAAGGACTTTCCTCATTTCACGTATCCATCCCACCGCCCCTGCCTCACAATCCCTGCGAACCTTACAACCGGCCTCATGTACCAGCCCAGGCAGGCGCCTGCGACCTTACCTGGTGCTCTTCTTATTCGCTTGACTTAGAAGGGAAGCCTGCCATGAAAAACTCTATCTGCCTGACCCTGTTCGTCTCGATGGTGGCTGGTTTTTTCGCCGCGCCTCATTCCGGCGCGGGCCAAAGCCTCCAGCCGGAGGCTGAGATCCTGGAAGGCCGGTTGCTGATTATTTGGGTGGACGACCCGGCCCAGATGGAGCAGTCGCTCCCACCTCTCGTATACCTGAGCTATGCGGACGGCCTGGTAGCCCGGGTGATACCGGACGAGGCGAGCGGCCTGGCCCTCGAAGACCTGTTGGCCTTGCAAGGGAGGAGGGTGCAAGTGCAAGGGGAGTGGATTACCCCACCTGGAGAGGAGGCCCAGTCAGTTTTCCTGGCGCGCTCTGCGGTTCTAGTCGACGAGGAGCTCCCGCAAGCTTCCGCCACCCAGGCTGTGCTGGGCGTAAAACGCTGGCTGAGCCTGATGTGCAAGTTCGCAGACATACCCAACGAGCCGCATGACCTGGCTTTCTTCCAAGGTATGTTCGCCAATAGCTACCCTGGCCTGGACCATTACTGGCGCGAGCTGTCCTATGACAGGATCAATTTGACCGGTAGCACGGCTTACGGTTGGATCACGCTACCCAAACCCCGCTGGAAATATCTCTACGAGGGCGGCCCCCAATTGAAAATCTATGAATTGGCCCAGGACTGCGCTTCGACTGCCGATTCGTACCTTTATTTTCCCGACTTCGCCGGAGTGAACTTTGTGTTCAATGAGGTTCTGGACGGTTATGCCTGGGGCGGCGCAACGATCTTGTACGTTGACGGGTTGGAAATCTATATGCCGGCGGCCTGGCTTTCGCCCGACACATATTTTAGTATCGGCCTGGTAGCTCATGAGATGGGTCACGCCTTTGGCCTGCCCCACTCCTCCGGAGATTATGGGTGGGTATATGATAACCCCTGGGATGTGATGTCCCGCCATTGGGGAGCGGGAAAATACTACGACCCGCATTACGGCTACCCTGCTCCGCACACCATAGCTTATTACAAACAGCTCCTGGGCTGGATCTCACCTGAGCAGGTTTTCACAGCCAATCCAGGCAGCCAGACAAGCATCCACCTGGAGCGGTTGGCGCTGCCGCAGAGCGGGGACTACCTGATGGTGGAGATCCCCAAGCAAGGCCCGGGGTTGCTGTACATCTATACGCTGGAGGCCCGCCGCCTGGAGGGCTACGACCGGCAACTGCCCGGCAACGCCGTCATCATCCACAATGTCCACGCGGAGGGCTATAAGTACGCCACCCTGGTGGACGTCGACCGCAACGGCGACACCTCTGACGATGGCGTCATGTGGACGGAAGGTGAAACCTTCACCGACGAGGCCTTTGGGATCAGCGTCTATATCGAGCGGGAAACCGCTACCGGCTTCGATGTCATCATCAGCGTACAGCCCCTGTTAACCTACGACTGTTCGATGCAGACGGATATCTCTGAGGTAGAATGCCAGGCCTTGATGAAGCTATACGAAGCGACAGGTGGGGAGCAGTGGACTACGTCCTGGAGCCCCTTTGTTACGCCCCCGTGTATGTGGTATGGCGTTTCTTGTTATGAGGGGAAGGTGACTCAGCTCTGGTTGGGCTGGCTTGGCCTGACAGGCTCTATACCCCCAGAAATAGTCGACCTGGAATTCCTGGAAGGTCTCAATCTTTCCGGGAACGACCTTTCCGGTAGCATCCCTTCGACGATCACCCAGCTTTCCCACCTCAGGAATCTTGACTTGTATGGCAACCGCCTGAGTGGCAGCATCCCTTCTGACCTTTGGAAGCTCTCGAAGCTGGAGACGATCACCCTATCAAATAATGAGCTAACTGGAAGTATCCCTACAGGCTTGGGAGCACTTAAGCTGGCTTACATAGACCTTGCCAACAACCAGCTTAGCGGGCCGATACCGCCCGATATCGGTAACCTCGAAGAGTTGTACAGGCTGAGCCTGCAGAACAATAAACTGAGTGGAAAAATCCCTGAAGAGCTGGGGGGGATGAAAAGGTTGGCTGAGCTGTACCTGGGAGACAACCAGCTCACCGGCAGCATACCCGCTGAATTTGGGGGTTTGACGAACCTCTATTTCTTGAGCCTGGAGAACAACCGTCTCAGCGGGGTCATACCCCCCGAGCTGGGAATGCTTCCCAATTTGTTCCAGTTGAAGCTATCGAACAATGACCTGGAAGGCAGCATCCCGGCAGAATTCTGGAAGCTGTGCAATTTGTACGAGATGCGCCTGGATCGCAACCGCCTGAGCGGGAGCATCCCGCCCCAATTATCGCATATGTGCCGCCTGGATATCTTCGATGTAACCTACAACCAGCTCACGGGCGAGCTGTCGCCTGAATTCGCCTATACCCCCATCTGGTTCAAGCCCATGCTGGCTTACAACGGTCTACAAGCCAGGCACCCGGAATTGCGTGCATTCCTGGACCAGCGCTCCCCCGGCTGGGAGGAGACCCAGACCCTGCCGCCTACCGGTCTGGCGGCCTCAGCCCCGAGCTGGGACCAGGTGGAGGTCTCCTGGTCGCCAATCCTGTACACCGGTGATGGTGGCTATTACGAAATCGGCTGCGCCGAGCAGGCAGGTGGACCATACCAGTCCTGTGGCAAAACATTCGATAAGCTTGAAACCGCCATCACCCTTAAAGGGATGACGCCGCATAAGACGTACTACCTGGCTGTTCGTTCGTTTACTCCCTCACACGAAGAACAGAAGAATGACCTGTGGAGCGAGTATTCTACGGAAGTGGCCCTGAGCGTCCCTGCCCAGCCTGGCACCGTCGTATTCTTGCCCCTCATAAGCCCCGGGATGGATAAAGTAACAGTATGTTCGTCCGAGTACTGCACTAGTTGGAGGTAAGCATGGGTACCTTAAAGATTGCTTCAACGGTAGATAAATAGATTGCCGGCAGCCGGTATGCCAGACGCCTGTTCGGACAGCCTCTTCCCAGGATACCTAGGGCTTATTAACCGTTACCGTGCTGGTAGCGCCTGGCACGTACTCATAACCTGTCAAGACAACATTATCGACCGTGAAGGTGACCGAGCCTGTCTTGGCGCTGATATTCGACGAGACCACCGAGCACTTGCCTGAGTCGTCCGTCGTGCAGGAGGCTGTGTTCCCGTTGCTCCATGCGCCTCTCACCACCGCTCCAGGCAGGGTGGGCTCGATCTCCGCCACGACGTTCGCTTTCCAAAAGTTCTTGTTGATCGTTGAGCTGCTACCTGTCAAGGATGCAAGTGTGACCGTTTGGCTCGTCGAGCTTGTACTGGAGGTGTTGCCAGTCTCTCCATCGTTGTCTGTCACGATCAGGATGACAGTATAGGCGCCACTTTCTGCGTAGGTGTGTGATGGGTTTTGAGCTGTTGAAGTACCACCATCGCCAAAATCCCAATTCCAAGAGACGATCGTGCCATCAAAATCGGTGCTGGTATCAGTAAAATTGGCTGTTAGGCCTGAAGTCGTGTGTGTAAAGCTAGCGCTGGGTGGCTGGTTCGTTCCGCCACCGCCACCTCCGCTGCCTGGTACCAGCACCGGGTTGAAGAGGGTGGCATTGCTCACATCCAGCAGCGGCTCTCGGATCCCGTCGCCGGAGTCGTCCGTCCAGTTTAAGTTTCCAGCATTCTTGACCTGGTTATACAGGTTATAAACACCTGTGGCGTTGTTTGGCTTATTCCTGCTGGCAAGCAGCGCCAAGGCCCCGGCCGCGTGCGGGCTGGCCATGGAGGTGCCGCTGATGGTACCATACTCGCCCTTCTCCAGCGGGTAGGTAGATAGTATGCACACCCCTGGCGCAGCTATATCCACTGCGCTGCCCCAGTTGCTGAAATCCGCCAGCGTGTCGTCCTGGTCTGTGCGGCAGGTAGGACTGCCCAGGCCTCCGGGTTTGCCGTCGAAGTCAGCCAGGGCGCTGACCGTCAGTGCGTTATTGAAAGCGGCCGGGCTGTATTTGCTGGCGTCATCATTTGAATTACCGGCCGCAACTGCAAAGGCAACGCCTTTATTGACCGCGCCCTGGATGGCGTCATATTCGGCCTGGTTGTAGCCGCTGCCGCCCAGGCTCATGTTGGCCACCTCAATGGTGGCAGCGTTGGCTGCAACCCAATCGATGCCGGCTACGATCCAGGAAGTGTAGCCGCTGCCCTGAGAATTCAAGACCTTGACCGACCAGATGCGCGCCCCGGGTGCAACACCCACAACACCGCTGGCATTATCAATCGCTCCGATGGTGCCAGCCACGTGCGTGCCGTGATAATGGTCGTCGTCTCCCCCCGATTTGCAGCTGCCTCTAAGGGGTGATCCACCGCTGCAGTTCACGCCACCTACTACGTTCAGATCCGGGTGCTGAAAATCCACCCCGGTGTCGATGACGGCTACATCCACATCCACACGCCAATCATCGCTGCCATTAATACTGATGGATGCATTGTCATCTGCAAAAATGCGCTGGATGCCGGTAGGTATTACCTGGGCAGAAATCGTGCGCTCCATATCCTCCACTACGTAGGCCACGCGCGGGTCATGTTGCAGAGCCGCCATTCGCCCAGCCGGCACCACGGCCGACATGCCCTTCAAAGCGTGCTCATATACAAAACCAGCCTGCAGACCATAGGCGCGGGCCATTTCAGGTGCAGCTGCCTTTGGATTAACTGTGTCCTTGAAAACGATGATATAGGCTGCTTCAGAAGAGGCAGAGGCAGGGTAGGAAATAGATCCTAACACTCCAAAGATCATCAGGAACGTCATGAGCAGGTGGAACAATTTATAGGATTTCATGTTTTTTACTCTCCTCAGACAGATAATTTCCAAATTTGAATTCCTTATCTACGCATTTCATGGATTATGTTAATCCATTTTGTATACATTAACGTTTCAAAGATCGACCTATTACACTTCCCATGCAACTAACAAAATTGCAAGGTTTACATGGGCGGGGACGCCGATACGCTGGCGGCGATTTCGGGTTCGATTGCGGAGGCATATTATGGAGGGTTGCCAGAGGAGTTGATCGAAGAAGTAAAACGCAGGCTGCCGGATGAGTTCTGGCAGGTGATCGATAGCTTTTCGAAGAGCTTTTGTCGTTAAGTACTGAGAACGCCTGGTCACTCCCCTAAACCCACATATCTACTCGATGCCGGCCTGGCGGGCGCGCTCGCCTGCTTCGGCCCGGTCAGCAGCTTGCAGCTTATTCAAGATCGAACTGACATAGTTTCGCACCGTCTTGGGTGTCAGCACCAGTTCCGCTGCAATGGATGCATTGGAGTAATTCCGCGCCAGGAGCTGGAGCACTTCCCGCTCCCTTTCGGTGAGCTCGGGGAAAAGCGCCTGGGGTTGGGGTGTACGCATGCTGGAGAAGAAATCGATCATGCGGCTGGCGATGCCGGGGCTGAAGATGGCCTCCCCGCTGGCCACAGCCCGCACAGCCCGCAGCATCTCATCATGCTTGATGCCTTTCAAGACATAGCCACGCGCTCCTGCCCGCATGGCAGAGAAGACGGAGTGGTCGTCGTCGAACATGGTCAGCATGAGGATCTTAACCTGGGGGAAATCATGGATGATGCGGCGGGTGGCTTCGATTCCGTTGACAACTGGCATTTGCAGGTCCATCAGGATCAGGTCCGGTTGCTGGGAAGCTGCCAGTTGGATGGCTTCCCGCCCGGTGCCAGCCTCTCCGGTCACCTCGATGTCTGGAGCAGACGACAAAAGGGCTTTCAAGCCGTCTCGAAACAGCTGGTGGTCATCAGCGATGAGGATGCGTGTAGCTTTCAAAAGGATTTCTCCCGTACACAGGTGCTGGCTAAAAGTTCAGTTTTGAATGGGGAGGATTGCCAGCACCTGGGCCCCGCCCCCTGGAAGGGCTTTGACCTGGAACCTGCCGCCCAGCTCGGCTGCCCGCTCTTGCATGGAAGCCAGCCCGACGCCTGTCCTGTAATCCTCTGGCAACCCAACCCCATCATCACGGATGGATAAGCGCAAGACATCCTCACATGCCAGCTCCACCTGGCACCGGCGGGCCCTGGCGTGACGGGCAACGTTTGCCAGGCCTTCCTGGAAGATCCGGTAGGCTGCCACCTCCACTGCCGCCGGCAGGGAGGGCAGGCGCTCGGGGGTAGTTACGCTGATGATAAGGCCGCCTGGTTCACTCCCGTTGCCCTGGTTGATCTGCTCGGCGTAATCTTGGATGGCGCCAGCTAAACCGAGCTGGTCCAGGGCGGGTGGGCGCAAGTTGTATACCAGCTCACGGATCTGGTGCAGCGTCTCTTCCAGGTCGTTTTCCAGCTCATCCAGCATTTTTCCGGCAGGCGTATACTGATTTCCAAGGGCGGCCCGGGCAGAACCCACTTTGAGCATATGGGCAGCCAGGCGGGGACCCAGGCCATCGTGCAAATCTCTACGAATGCGCCGGCGCTCGTCTTCCAAAACGGTGACCAATTGTTGCCGGGAGCGTTGCAGCTCGCCGGTTAGTTGAACGGCATGCACGGCTGTCCCGGCTTGCAAGGCGATATTGGCCAGAAGCCCCATTTCGGCTTCGGTAAAATCCTCCTGTGGCGCACGCCGGGCTACCCGTAGCTGGCCGATCACAACACCCTGGTGGATAAGTGGGAAGTGAAGCGGGTCCTCCACGGGTTTGCCATAAGACTCTGTTATCTTGAACTCACCCCCCTGGTGGATAGCGATGGCCACATAGGGCAGTTTCAAGGTCTGGGAGATGGTCTCTACCAATGCCGGTAGTACATTATCCGGGGTCAGAGTCCTCTCGAGCCTTTTTCCAAGTTGGGTCAGGACAGCAAAGGGTTCATCGCGCTGCCCGTACAGGATACGGTTAACCCCTCGTTGCAGGCGCTCTCGCAAGGGTTGGAAGAGCACTGCAACCAGGCCAGAAGCTGCAAGCGCAAACAGCCCGTTGACTTGCGTGTGGAACAGGAGTCCCAATGCTCCCACGACAAAGACGTAAATTCCCACCACGCAGGCTGTCAGGGTAATGTACACAAGGGCGCGGTTGATGAAGATATCCACCGCCCATAGTCGGTAACGCAAGACCGCCACCGTAAGGGATACGGGAAGGATGTTCAACGAAACCCACCAGCCAAAGGAGGTTGCCAGGGCCCACCAGGGACGAGGGGCATCCGCAGGCAAGGACTCAAGGTAAAGGTAAGGGCCTGTCGACAGCATGATATACAGCAACCATACGATAAGCGCCAGGACGACCACTTTGGTCTGCTGGCGTTCTTCAAGTGAAGATACTCGCCGGTAGCGGTAAACCTGGGCGTACAGCCCGGGTGCAAAAATAGTAAGGATAAAAAATCCGAACAGCAACAATACCGGGGCAGGCGAGGAATATAACTCGCTGAACGGCACGATCAGCGCGAACACGATCCAGGCCAGAGATAGAATCACCAGGCCGCGCGTCCAGGCCGGCACGAACCGGCCGTTCGGAAAGAGCGCCATCAGGGCTATGGTCGGGGTGGTTATGAGGATGGACTGCAGATTGGTGGCCAGCTGGGGAGACTCCAGCCAGAACAGGCCCCACATTTCCAGGGGTCCTGCCATGATGATGGCGTATACCAGAAGGTAGAACGAGATAAAGGGCGCCATGCGCTCTTCCCATTTACGGCGGAAGATCAGGGTCGCCAGGGAAAGAGAAACCAATGTGGCCACAATCGAGAAAGCCGCCGATAATGCATGGTAGACGTCCCCGCCGGTTTGGTTATGCATGCCCTGCTGGTAAAACAAAAGGTAACCAGGGAGAGACGTCAAGAAGATCCCTGCGGCGAGACCTGCCAGGGCCAGCCAGGCCAGGCGTAAGTACCTTCCCTGGCTTGTAATGGCTATGGGTAGAACGTACTGTTTACGATCGCTCAAATCAGAGACAATCTGGGATTTGGAGTCGCTCAAAGTCTTTTCCCGAGTGTTCTATTGATGATTGCTGAACCTGGTAAATCAGGCAGTGGGTAGTGAATCCCTCCCCCGGTATCAAGATCTATTTTACCTTATTAATCGCAATCATATAGATCGCTCCAGGTGCAAAAGCCAGGCATTCCCTATGGGAAAACCGGCAGGGATTGCAGGTACAGCCAGATTGCATGCAGCTCTTCATCGTTCATGCCC
>CAZAQS010000119.1:0-13731 GCA_964486825.1 uncultured Anaerolineaceae bacterium
ACCTGGCGCAGGCGGGCCTTTTCGAGCTCGAGATGCTGCTCGATCTCCATCCGGCGCAGCTTGAACATGCCCCGGATTTCATCCGGCGACAGCTTTTCGTCCAGGATCCGCCCGATTTGCTCCAGCGAGAATCCCAGGTCTTTCAGCGCGATAATCCGGTTCAGGCGCGGCAGCTGGTTCGAAGAGTAGTAACGGTAGTTATTTTGTGGATCGATGGATACCGGCTTGAGCAGGCCGAGTTCGTCGTAATGCCGCAGCATTTTTACCGACACTCGTGTGAAGCTGGAGAACTCGCGGATTTTGAACATAGCATTTCCCTCTATTGCGATAATTGGTATCAGGATTGTAAACCTTACCACCATGGGAAAGTCAAGAGGCAGTTTGCACCGTTGTCGTCTTTGTTTTATTGGGCACGTAGGGTATTATGGTCGCCATGACCCGTCTGTCCGGCAGACTGTCTATTACGATACCGGGAAGCAGGTCATGACCAGATGAATTCCCAATTTTGATTATCTAATGGACAATCGAATGGATTTGGGAGTATAATCCCCTGCGGTAAATATCTGTCAACGTATACATGATGACCACATAAGAGTAATTCTATAACCGATAGGTGAGATTGTTAATGGACGACAAGCCTCCCAGTACCTGGGAAACTGAAATACAGAAATCTAAAATAAGTGGCAATCTCCCTGGAGGATTGAGCAGCTAAAAGCAGCCCCACCTCTTGGGCCTTTGCCCAGGAGGTGCGGTATGGCTACCTTTGACCCCGAAACCGTTTTAACCAAAATTCAGGTCGCTCTTGCGCACAATGATTTAAACCACGCCATCCAGATTCTGGAGTCTTTGCGCGCTCCCGATCAGGCTGATATCTTCAACGATTTGGATGACAGGGACAAGCTTGCCTTGCTTCCCCAGCTCGCTCCCTCCACATCTGCAGATATTCTGGAAGACCTGGAGGATGAAGAGGCAGCCGAGCTGATGCGCTTCTTGCCCTCAAATAACGCCATCCTCATTCTGGATGAGATGGAGCCCGATGAGGCCGCCGACCTGCTGGGCGATATCGGCAGGGACCAGGCCGAAGAGATTTTAGCCGGCATGGAACACCCTGAAGAGGTCCGCCCGCTCCTGCTGCATCCGGATGACAGCGCCGGAGGCCTGATGACTTCCGAGTTCCTGGCCCTGCGCCGGCGCATGACTGCCCGAGAGGCGCTCAACGCTATCCGCCTCTGGCAGCCGGAAAGCGAGAACGTCAACCACCTGTTCGTCATCGACGGGCAGGAGAGCCTGGTAGGTATCGTCAGCCTGCGCCAGCTCATCGTTGCTGACCCGGATACGATGCTTTGGAATATCATGGATCCGGATGTGATCTCGGTCCAGGCAGGCGCTGACCAGGAGCAATGCGCCCAGCTCATGGCTCGTTACGACTTGACCGCCCTGCCCGTGGTCAACGGAAACCGCCGCCTGATCGGTGTGATCACCATCGACGACGTGATTGATGTGATCGAAGAGGAGACCACCGAAGACATCCAGCGCCTGGGCGGCGCCCAACCCCTGGACGCCCCTTATCTTTCCACACGCATCTCGACCGTCTTCCGCAAGCGGGTCGGCTGGTTGATGCTGCTCCTGGTGACTGGAAGCCTGACCGGAACCGTCATGCGTATCTTCGAAGACGAGCTTTCCACGGTAGTAGCCCTGTCCTTCTTCATCCCCCTGCTGGTCGGCACAGGTGGGAATGCCGGCTCGCAGACCACCAGCACCATCATCCGGGCCCTGGCGGTAGGCGAGATCGACCTGGGCGATGCGTTGCGCTCGATCTGGCACGAGCTGCGGGTTGGCCTGTTGCTCGGCTTGAGCATGGCAGTCATCGCTTACGTTCGAGCGATCACCTGGGGCTCCGGGCAGGGGCTTGCGCTGGCTGTTTCCCTGGCGATCTTTACCATTGTGGTATGGGCTAACGGCCTGGGCGCCTTCCTGCCCATCCTGGCTGCCCGCTTGAAGATCGATCCAACCACCGTGTCCGGACCGGTCATGAGCACCCTGGTGGACGCCACCGGCCTGTTCATCTACTTCATGATCGCTAAAGTCATCCTGGGCTTGTGGTAATTATGGTTCGGGATTTAAGTGGCAGGTATCATTCAAAGATACCAGGGTGAAGTCGCTCCCTTCAGCCTCGAAGATGTTGATGGCGCAGGTGTCCTGCTTGATCCGCCAGAAACGCTCATTCCCCAAGCCTAGCACTCCCAACAGGATGGTGCGATTGATGACCGTATGACCTACCAGAACGATGGTCTCTCCAGAGTGTTGGTTGGCTAGCTCGTTTATCGTTTGCATGGCACGGGTGCGCAACTCGTTCAGCGTTTCTCCGCCTGGGATGCGTGCCTGGTGAGGCCGGTTATACCAGGCATCGATTTCATCAGGCCAGCGCTGGCGGGCCTCATCTGGCGATAGACCTTGCCATTCGCCATAATCAATATCGGTCAAACCCGGATGCTTTTGTACCAGCAGGCCGAAATGGTTTGCGATGGCTTCAGCGGTTTTTATTGAACGAGATAGAGGACTGGTATAGATAGCAGTGGGATGCCATTCCATGGCCACGCGCCGTCCAGTTGCTTCTGCTTGGGCTAATCCGGATTCATTAAGCGGTATATCGGCCTGCCCCCGGAAGCGCTCATTGCGGTTCCACTCGGTCTGACCATGGCGGACAAGGATGAAGCGTGTCATATATATGCTCCTGATGAAATGTTTATTAGAACCTATGGACGTAATTTTTGCGGAAGAAATGCTTCTACCTGGAGTTTCAGGCAGAAGCTATCAATCGCTCGGATAACGGTCGTAATGCCCTAAATCTCATAGTTTCTTCCCATTGATTCTGGTATTCGTTTTTGCATATTGCGATTTCCAGAACTGTGGGTGTAAAATCAGCCCAGTTAAGGTTAATCAGACCGAGCTGTTCCATTCCAAACGAAACGAGGAGTAAAAGGTAGTGCTTGTGGTGAGATCTCCCCAAGAAAATCTGGCCTTTGCTGCTCGTAGGACAGCGTGCGAACGCATTAAAGAAATGTTGCCTGACAAATACCCGCCCTCGCCTCCGTGCGACTGCCCGATCTGCCTGGGCTACTGCGCCCGCCCCGGCTGGTGGACTGTCTCCGAAGCCGGGAAAGCCATCCAGGCCGGTCTTTATACGCGTATGATGCTAGAAATGTCGCCCGACCGGACTTACGGCGTCTTATCTCCAGCCTTCAAGGGCTGTGAGGGGGATTTTGCGCGCCAGGTCTACGCCTCGTGCGGCTGCACATTTCTCAAGGACGAGCATTGCGAGCTGCATGGCAGCGGTTTCCAGCCCCTTGAATGTCGCTATTGCCATCATGAGCGGCTGGGTTCAGGCCAACAATGCCATGCGGATATCGGTGAGGAATGGAATACCCCGTCCGGGCGCGCCCTGGTGGTCCACTGGACGAAGCTGTCCGGCTTGTGGCAGCGCCTCCAGCGCTGCAAGCGGATATAGAGATCGCTGGCGAACGTATATCCAAAGCACATTTAAGGAAAGATCTTGCCCGGGTTCAAGATGTCGTTTGGGTCAAAAGCAGCCCGGATTTGGCGCATTACATCGATCTGGGCCTCGTCCAGCGCCAGGGGCAGGAAAGCCCGGCGTGTCGCACCGATGCCGTGCTCCCCGGTGATCATGCCTCCCAGCTCAAGGCACAGGCGGTAGATCTTCTCCGAGATGACCGGCACCAGCTTTTCCCAGCGCTCCCCCGGGATCTGGTCCTTGAGAGCGTTGACGTGCACGTTGCCGTCTCCGGCGTGCCCAAAACAGATGATGCGCACCTCCTGCTCTGCGGCTACCTCTTTGATGCCTTTCAGCAGCTCTGGGATCCTGGCCCTCGGTACGACCACATCTTCCATATGGTTTTCCGGGCTTTCATTTTTGAGGGCCTCTATGATCTTGCGCCGTGCATCCCACAAGCGGTCGCGCGTGGCAGTGTCCTGGGCTACCAGCACATCCATAGCGCCGTGTTGCAGGCATAACTCGCCAACGATATCCCGCTCCGCTTCTACCGCAGCCTGCGAATTTCCGTCCAACTGGATGAGCAGGTGCGCGGCCGCCTCTCGGAAAGGAACCTCTTTCCCCAGCAGCCGCTCGACTGCCAGCAGGCTGTCTCGTTCCATGAACTCGATGCAGGCCGGTGTGATGCGGGCTGCGATCAGCGCCGAGACGGTGTTGGCTGCCTGCTGGAAATCGGCGTACGGCGCCAACAGATCTACCTGAACCTTGGGCTTCGGGATCAGCCTCAGGATGATCTTCGTGACCACAGCCAGGGTGCCTTCCGAGCCGGTCAGCAGTTGTACCAGGTTGTATCCGGTCACGTTCTTGACCAGCTTCCCACCGGTATGGATGATCTTTCCGTTCGGCAGGACTGCCTCCAGGCCGCAAACATAATGCATGGTCACGCCGTACTTGACTGCCTTTGGCCCGCCGGCGCCTTCGGCGATATTGCCGCCGATGGTGCACGAATCCAGGCTGGCCGGGTCCGGCGGGTAGAAGAGCCCCTCCGCCTCGACTGCCCTGTGGATATCACCCGTAATCACGCCCGGCTCGACCGTGACCATCAGGTTCTCTTTATCGATCTCCAGGATGCGGTTCATCTTTTCCAGGGACAGAACGATCCCTCCGCAAACCGGAACGGCCCCACCACTCAGGCCGTATCCCGCCCCGCGGGGAGTGACCGGCAGGCGCTCGCTTTGCGCCAGGCGGAAGATATCCGCCACCTGCTCTGCCCGTCTGGCATACACAACCGCTTCAGGCATGGCGCTCAACCCGGCGGTCTCGTCGTGCGAGTATTTCTCGATCGACTCATCATCCACCAGGACGTTTTCCACTCCAACAATTTGTTTCAGGCTTTCCAGGGTAGCGTGGTTGAGAGGTTTGTACATAGCACAGGCCTCCATATCTATCAGCTGTTTGCCATATCATGAGCCATTATACATTTTTTGTCAATACGGCGACCAGGACTCGTCATCCATATACCCCTCGTAGGCTCAATGGAAGCTGTTCGGCGATGGCGTTCATCACTTTGTCGGCAGCCAATCGGTCGATCGCTTCCGGCCTTAATCCCTCCTGAAGGCATAACTGGAAGCCCGGCCCAAAGTTCGTAACCACCTCGCCGTCCTGCTCGTAGATCCCCAGCGGATAAAACCGGCAACCGGATCCAGCAAGCCTGGCCAGCATGCGTCCCACTCCAGGGGGCGGTCGCATCAAAACACCACCGGGCGGGTCCTGCCCTTCTGGCGCGATCGCCAGCAATGGAGCCGGGTTCCGGCGGGCAGTTGCCAGGATTTGGCGCACTGCCCGGGCTCGGGCAGCGCTCTCGTGCTGTCTCGGCGGCATTGGCGGCATGGAGATTAGACCATAGACGCGCGCCAGGCGCGGGAAAAGCGGCACGCTGACAGCAGATTGGAAACGCGTCCAGGTCGAGTTCGCTTCCGTCCAGGCCGCCGTCATTACCCACACCAGCTCCTGTGGGACGACTGCGCTCACCGCCAGGGTGATCCAGGCTGCCGAGAAACCCGGCCGGTAGTAATGGTTCAACAAGACCACGCCGGGCCCGGATTGTGGGATGTGCTCTCTGCCCAATACCTTGACCGGCAGGCGGCGCGTGCAGCGTAGGGCGTCCACCCGCAGGCTGCGTTTGCCACCCCGCAGCAAGGCCCAGGCCAGGCCAAGTACGGTTTGCAACGGGTAGGGCGGAGTCTCAGGCATAGGCTCGCACGCTAACCGGCCTGGAGATGCCAAGCAAGCTCATGCTGCTGAGCAGGAATAGCAGCAGGTAGCCCGAAAAGATCACGAAATATCCCAAACCCGGTAAGCTGGCGTTGAGCAGGTCGGCCAACGGGCCGCCGATGCCGCTTCCGATCATGCCGGCTCCTGCCCCGGCCAGGTTCGAGACCCCCAGGTAGCGCCCGGCTTCACCCTGCGGTACCAGGTGGGTCCCCAGGGACCAGTTGACGGTCACGAACAAGCCGGTCGCCAATCCCAGGATGCCCCCTGCCAGGGTAAGCACTCCCATATCCGGCAACCAGACTGTTCCCAGTATCACCGCCGTGCCCCCGGCCCCCAGGATCCCGCTCAATCCCAGGATGTTCTTATGCCCCCCCCGGTCCGAGAGCCAACCGGCAGGTAGGGCGCTGGCCAGGGTGAAGATGCCTACCGTCGTCATCAGCTGCCCAGTCATGGCAGCCGCCCGCTCGGCGTTTACCTCGAAAGCGTACATCAAGAAGAACGGCGCAAAACCCTGGATAGATGTGATCGCCGCCAGGAACATCAACCGGTTCACCACCCACCACAAGAATCCCCCCTGGCTGGAAGGCAGCTTACCTAACGTAGCTCTCACACCGCACCCTACCCCTGCCAGGACGGCAATTGCCATGGCAGCCACCCCGCCCACTGCTACCCCGGTTTCCCAGGCCCTGCTCCCGAAACCTGCCAGTACGGCTACCAGGCCTGCCAGCCCGCCCAGGGCAGCCCCACCCGCCAGCCCGGTTAAGCCGCCTAAGCCGATGCCCGCTAACATACCGGTCACGCCGACCAGCGCCGGGCGGAGCGGGGCCGTCACGGGTGTGGACAGTGGAGTCTCCCGCACCGTAGCTACCGTTACGGCTACGATAATCAGCAACCCACCACCCGTGGCGACGACTGCCCAGCCAAACTGTCCCGCCCCTACCAGCGGCGCGATCGTCAGGCCCAGCAGCACTACCGGCAGCAGTTCGAAGATTGCTTTGATCCCCGAGGCCCGGCCGCGCTGCTCCTCGGGGACGAGATCGGGGATCAGCGCCTGCAGTGGCCCGTGCGATATGTTTGAGGAAAATTGGATGAATAAAACTGCTGCCGCCAGGCTCCAGAAACTGCCGGCCAGAGCGATCCAGGCTAAGAAGACCAGGTCTAGCAATACGCCAGCCACCAGGAATGGCCGGCGGCGTCCAAAGCGTGAGCGAGAGCGGTCGCTCAACAGCCCCATGGCTGGCTGCACCAGCATGGCGATGACCAGCCCGGCAGTGCGCATCCCGCCCAATGCGCTGTTGCGTAAGCTTTCTCCGACAAAGCCGTCCACCAGGTAAGGCATGAAGATCGTGCCAACCGCGTTGTTGCGCAGGTTCAGCCCCAGCCAGAACAGGTTGATGGCAATCAGGTCCATCCAGGGGAGGTTCTTCTTATTCATATTATCAAGGGAGAAATTGGAAGGTCTTTGGTTACCTTTATGATTGTATCCTTCACGCAGAATAGGGGCAGGCTACTTCGCATCGTACACGCCTGGCTCTAATTGTATTCTTGTTTGTGTTTTTTGAGATGGTGCTGATTTTTGATTTCTTCAGGTGCTTGCCTGATTGAAGAGCCCCAGGCCTGGAATGGAATAACAGACCCGGTAATCAGCCCATTCAAATCAGCATGCGAGGCAGCTGCACCGGACAGTGCAGCTGCCTGTTGATTAGCGGAAAGCGGAGCGCTGGATGCAGGCCCTGCCAGCTAAGGACTGGCCATGAGCGGCAGGAAAATGACATCCGCGATGAAGATCTCGCCTGGCGGCTCTTGTAGATCGCTCTCGCTGGGTTGGGCGACAGGGTTATGCACCGGCCAAAGGATCTGGGCCGGATCCAGAGCTTCCTCTTGCGGTTCTTCGATCTCATCGATCAGGAGGGCACCTACACCGGCGGGGGAAATGCTAGACCCGCCGGCCTGGAAGTTGAGGATCAATGCACCGATGGCTTTGGCAAGCTCAGATGGGCTGTGACCACCTCCCTTGCGGTTCGTCATCACAACTATGACGATTTCATCATCCGGGTAGATGCGAATATAACTTCGGGCGCCGTTCTGCGCGCCGCTTTTGGCTACCACAGAGGAACCCAGGTGTGTTCCAGTATTCCAGCCTAAGGCATAATTGGAGAGGTTATCGGGCGGAGTCCACATGCTGTTGAGGGAAGCCTGGCTGAGAATCGTGCCATCCACCAGTTTCGCCCCAAACCGTGCCAGGTCATAGGTAGAGGCTTCCAGCCCACCACCGAGTACCTTCCAGCTCAAATCATCGGCCGATACCTCGTTATTCTGGGTATTGTATAATGTGGCGCGGTACTTGTTTGGTACGCTGCGGTTCTCGAGGTTCAGGGTATTCAAGTTATAAGGCTCGCGTAGGGTATCCTCGAAGATCGTCCCAAGCGGATCCCCTACCGTCCCTTCCAACGAAGCCCCCAGGAAGGTGTAGGCATGGGTGCTGTAAAAATACTGCGATCCGGGATTGCCCACAAGAGGCGTATTCCAGAGCTGCATGGCAGCAGCCAGGGCGGTATTATAAGCCCCTACGATGCTCGGGTATTCATCATAATGCCCGATACCTGAGCGATTGGAGATCGTCTCGGAGACGGTATGTGTATGAAAGGCGGGCAATCCGGGGATATGAGCGCTGCTCGGGTCATCGATATCCACCAATCCCTTTTCATCCAGCCGGAGACTGAGCGCCCCCGCTACTGCTTTGCTTACCGAGGCCAGCCGGAAGAGCGTGCGCGAGTGAGCGATGACTTCGTCGTCCAGGTCTGCATATCCAAAGCCGCGCAGGTAAACGAACTTACCGTTTTGGGCAATGGCGATGCTCATACCGGGGATGTTGTAAAGAGATAATTCATCCTCGCCCATTTTATCTACCTGTTCTTTGAGAAGCCAATTGGGACGGTCGCTGTTCTGCCGCCAGATGCCGGCATACCGGTAGCCTGATCCCACCGGATAGGCTTCGTAGTCAATTAAACGGTAGCCGGCATCGCGTAATTGAAGCCATTTGTCGCCGAACTCTTTGGCGGTCATATCCCGCCACTCCGCCCAGCCGCGCCCGTTTCGATTTTCCACCCAGATACCTGCGTAGTATTGTGTGGTGCCCACCCGGTAGGACTCAACATCGATCATGCGATAAGTGCTTCTGTACTCTTCGAATTTGTCGACGAACTCAGAGGAGCTCAGGTCACGCCATTCGACCCAGCCCAGGTTCTCGCTGTTTTCCACCCACACTGCCGAATAAGTCATCATACCACCGGTAAAAACAGCATCGATGTCGATCATCATATACCCCTGCTCGCTGTAACGGCTGAAAAGAACAGAGAAATCAGCATCGCTTTGGTCCGTATAGGATACCCATTCCAGGCCTTCCGTATTGAATATCCACACCCCCGCATACAGTGTACGACCATCGAGGATATAGACCTCCTGATCGATGAGGCGATAACCGGCGCTGCGCTTGGAAGCCAACTCGGCTTCGTACTGCGAGGCGCTCATATTGCGCAGCTCGAACCAACCACGGTTGTCGAGGTTATCCTGCCACACCGCGCCGACGCGTTCTTGCCCGTCGATCTCGTCCACTTCGATATCGACGACCATAAAGCCCTGTCTGGCCATTTCATCGAAGTAAGTTGCGAATTGGCTGCTGGTCATGCCACGCACCGAAGCCCAGGAGACGCTGTTTGGGTCAAGGATCGGAGATGGGATGGGGTCCAAAGGGGAAGCAGGTCCCGCCAGGGAAGCTGCAGGTTGGAGCATAGTTGCCAGGATGAAGAGCAGTGAAAGCGTCTTCCGTAGGATCTGTGTGGGACGGAACTTCGGATGCATAATCTACTCCTTTTCCGGGAGAACTTAACAGGTTTGTAGGGTAGGCAATGTCAAATTCTCCCAATAGTTGCCACGGGTGCGGCGCTCGGTTCATCTTCTTTATAGCGTTCATACTGCAGTCGGGTTCCAACTACTGCCAGCAGGACGGAAGCTGTTAAAATCCACACAACCGGTACCAGCCAGGCGACATCTCGCGCGGCGCGCCATTCACCAGCAGCACGCTCATATTCATATTTGTTACCAAGCGCTCTGAGACTCAAAAGATTACTGTATCGTCGCGCCGGGCATAGTCTCCAGGTCAGTTTTTCGGTGACCTGCCAGGTTCCAGCCTGTTGCAGCGATGATGGTAAATGCAGCTAACCAGTTCACAGCAGCGATCGGATATGCTGCAGCCTGGATTGGCAGAAAAACTCCAGCCGTGTTTCCTGCCGCGTGGAATAGGGTGGCGACCAGCAGGCTGCCACGCGTGTTGTTGAAGATCCAGGTATAAAGTATGGCTTTTGCCATGATGTCCAGGATGTATAACCAGATTATGGTATCGTTGCCTGCCACCATGAACTTTGGCCAATGCCAAAGACCCCAGATCAACCCAATGACCAGGCTTGCGATCAGCGCGTTGTGGCGTCCTTGTAGCCTGGGCAGGACATATCCCCGCCAGCCGATCTCCTCGCCGTTCGCGAGTGCATCGAACAGAAAGAATGGGATCACCAGGTACAACGGATTCAAGTCGGGACCAAAAATCTGGATTGCGAAAACCTGCCCGAAGTCTGGTGCCCTACCTGAGATCAAACTTTGTATTCCGATCCCGGCAAAATTGAGCAGAAGCGGTAAGAAAAGGGCAATTCCATACCACACCAGGCCCACGCGCCAGATCAAAAACCTGCGTAGGAGTGATACGACTCCGGCCTTGCCACTGACGATGGCGGTAGCTGCTATAGAGGCAGCCACAAAACCATAACCCACAAATATGGCCACGGCTTCCGGGATTTGGAAGGCAGTCCAACCATGAGAATTGGCAGCCCGGATCAGTTCGACCGGCCATGTGAAAGCGAACATTAAGAACAACCCCGCAAGCAGGGGGTGGCGCTTTACGAAATTTATAACGGGTATTAAAAACACCTTTTCTCCTCCCATCACAAGCCTTTGTCCTGGAACTCACTCATTCGAATAACCGTGACCATCCCCAGGATGGTTTCACTCTTGATATAAGCGTGCTCACGCTTCAGCGCAAGCGACATATGGTCAGAGCCGGGCACGACCCGGTGGGTCCCTTTGGTCGTCATCTCCGCCAGGGAGGCTATGTGATTGCCAGGTCCTGTCCTGTCTCCCGCGTGACCGAACGGGAAAGCCTGCTCCCACCAGCCACCAGGATCACGATCAGCGCTGCCAGCCAGGTAAATCCCCCGTTCAGCATCAAAGCCATGCCAGGTGCGTTTAACAGGGACGGAAGGTTGGCAGCCGTGTTGACCGCCGCGTGGAAGAGCAAAACCACCAGCAGGTGGCCAGCCGTTTCGTTATACAGCCAGGTCAGCAGGATGGATAACGCCAGGGTCCATACGATAAAGCTAATAAAGGAAAACAACAGCTGGCCCTCTTGCGCCATTTCGTATTGCCCAGTTCCTGGGATGAAGTAGATTGGCGCGTGCCACAAGCCCCATGCTAGTCCGAGCTGCAAGCTCGCCCGCAGCGCGCTGTGCTGTGCTTGCAGCCGGGGCAATGCGAAGCCGCGCCAGCCCAGCTCCTCCCCCAATGGACCGCCAATGAAGAAGATCCTGGTGAAGGTGCCTAACAGGATCAGGCCAGGCCTTATTGGCTCGTGGAGCACAGGCCTGGCTCCTCCCAGGATGAACTGCATGCTCAGCGCCGCTCCCATAATGACGAAAGGTAGGACAATGGCGGTGATCAGCCAGGTCGGCCGCCATGGCCTTCGCAACAGGCCGCTTATTAATTCCCACGACCCGCTGGCCCCATTTAGCAAGCCTATGAGGATAAGCCCAGCCAGAGATGGGCCGAAGCTTCCGGCCAGGTACAGCAGCCAGCCGGCCTGGGTGTTATAGCCGATCTCCAGGATTGCCAGTGGGATCCAGGCAGCCCAGGAAATGGCATAAGCGGCAAGGAAAAACGCCCAGGTAGGGGACTGTTTGGTAAAACGGATCACGCCATCCATTTTTTCCTCTCTCGAAACCGGTAAAATCTCGGCTTTTCTATTTTCCAAATAATAGACAAATGAGATCGTAACGATCCTAATTTTACCTTAATATTTTATGGATGGTAGAGAAAATCTTAGAGCACGTTTAATCGTGTTTTTTGGTACCTGGTATACTTACTAACACACATTCGGCGGTCATTGGTTTTGTTAGCGTCCATGAATTCTGAAATCCAGAGAGGAGGGATAGGATGAAAACCAAAATTGTAACGATTGTCGTGGTACTGATTCTGGCAGCCCTGCCATTCGGCGTTGCATTTGCTGATGCGAAGGGACCCAACGCGTTCCAATTCGGGCCTGCCTCGTGCGAGGATGGAACTCAATTCGAAGTCGTGGTAAGTCCAAGCCCTAATTCCGTTGTTGGCCAGGACCAAAGTTCAACCAGGCTAGGCGTAGCGATGAGCGTATCCTTATTCGCGCCTGACGACAGCCTCGTAGAAACATTCATCGATAAGCCTGGAAACCAACCTACCGTGTGGTGCACATGGGAAGATCCAAACGTTCCTCCGGGTTTTTACTTTGGGGGTGATATCCTGCTCACACCAGCAAAGCCTAAGTAAGAAAAACGTCAGCAAACCAGGGCTTAGCCGAGTTGGTGACAGAAAGCGGACAGAACAGGACTGCCCGCTTTCTTGTTGTGATCGACATAATCCATCGTCTGCCATCCATACCGGATGAATTCGGCGACTGCTATCCAAGAAAACCAGCTCAAGCAGGTTCGAACACGCCGGCCCGGCAGAACGGTGAGCGTTGACCAAGGAAATTGTGCCAGGATCCTTCGCTTCGGGGCAGGATTAGGAACATTCACCAGGAGCGCATAAAATAATGGTATGATTTAATCGAAATTTTGGTCCCCTAAAATGGAGGTTCTCATGAACAGCATGCCTACAATGGAAGAACGCCTCATGGCGGCCATTTCGCACGCCGCAGTAATCGTCAGTGGTCCCGGTATCCTGGTTGGGGTCATCATTTGGCTGACACCACGTGATAAATCCCCCTATGCTTCCAGGCAAGGTTTGCAAGCCGCCGTGTACCAGCTCCTGGGTATGATCGTCATCATTGCCCTCTGGTTCCTGTGGGGGATCTTCTACTTCCTGACCTTTATTCCCCTGATCATTTCCGCCGACCAGTACCAGAACGCTCCGCCGCCGATTTTCTTTGTGGGCTTGGGGGCCATGATCATCCCCCTGGCCTTTATGGTCGTTTGGGCTCTTTATGGCTTAATCGGCGCCCTGATGACCTTGCAGGGAAGGGATTTCAACTACCTCCTGATTGGCCGGCTGCTCCGCAATGGGCCAACCCAGTCTACCGCAAGCGCCTGAGGACATCTATTCAACTCATCAGCTCGCAACCACCTGTAAGCCCTGGTAAATGCTCGGCGGATCCAGCCAGTCTTTTGATTAAGGCTTGGAGGCTGCTTCCAAGACGGCTGTTTTTTGGGAAGAGCGTTGCAGGTTGGCGCCATACAGGACAGCCAGGATCAAGGCCAGAACGACATACACGACAGCCATCAACCAAATCTGTTGTGTCAGGCTGATCCCCTCATTCACCAGGACGAAGAAACTCTGCGCGGCATGGAACAGGCTGGTGATGAAGATATTGCCTCCTGTCTGGACGAACAGCCAGGTAAGGACGACGGAGACCCCGATCAGCTCCAGCAGTAAGCCCACAGGGTGCTCGCCGGCGTACATCATGCCTGGTAAAAGCAGGAAAAGGTGCAGGAGACCCCACACTACACCGATAAATAGAGCGGAAAAAAGGGCCGGCCTGCGGGCAAGTAACCTCGGCAGGGCATAAGCCCGCCACCCTAGCTCCTCCAGAGCGGCCGCCACGAAGAGCAGGACGCCGAGCATAACGTAATAGGACGGGGATTCGCTGC
>CAZAQS010000120.1:0-13711 GCA_964486825.1 uncultured Anaerolineaceae bacterium
AGCTGGGCCTGCCCGGTCACGAGGAGCTGGCCATGGGCGCCACCGGCTTCTCTTGCTTTGCAATGAAATGCAGGAAAAGCTTCCGAAACAGGTCAACGATCCCATCCCGGTAGACGCGCATGATGATAATCACAGCCAGGGAATAGAGCACCATATTCCAGGCCCCGAAATCGCGGGTTAATTCGTTGATGATGACAATGGCCGGCGCCCCGACCAAAGGCCCCACAAATGACCCCATCCCCCCAAAGACCACCATAATGATGATCTTACCGATTTCATTGAATGACAAAACAACTGGTGAGAGGATCAGGATATAATGCGCATAGAAGAAACCCGCAATGCCCGCTATCGTGCTGGCAAAGGTCATAATGAACAACTTCCACTTCACCGTATCTACCCCCATGGCCCTGGCTGCCAATTCGTCATCTTTGATGGCCCTCAAAAAGGATCCGATTGGTGACTTCAGCATGATATACATTAGCAGCACCAGCCCCACCATGAGTAGGAAAAACAAGTAGTAGTACTTGATCGGTGAGAGGGATGTGAAGATGGGCGGCAAGGATAAACCTTGTTCTCCGCGTGTAATTCTATACAAAGCAGCAATCGTCAAGCGACAGGATTCTGAAAATGCCCAGGTGGCCACACCCAGGTAGATGCCTCGCATTTTCAAGACTAACAGGCCAAGCATAAAGCCAATCCCGGCTGTAGTGAGGATGGCAGTGATAAACCCCACCCAGATCGGGACGCCATAATGGTAGATTATCAATCCTGAGGCATAACCGCCGAGAGCGGCAAAAGTCTGGTGTGCCAGAGAGAATTGTCCTGTATAACCGGCCAGTAAATTCCAGCTCGAAGCCATAATGACATAGTACATGCATACCACCATCACGTGCATCCAATATCCGTGCAGGAACAACGGGCCCAAGAGTATCAAAACCAGGGGGATCCCTATCAGGAGGGTTTTGAGTAGTTTACTGGCTTTGTAATTATTCATCTCAACCTCTTACGCCCCTAGCAGGCATTCTTGGATGATCGATTTAATCCGGTTAACGTCGAATTCTTTCCTGGCGCCGTGAACGCGGATTTTCCCCATATCAACCACATAGACATAGTCAGCCAGGTCTAGCGCGACCTCCATATTGTGGTCGACGAGCAAGATGGCGGCATTAAAACTCTTCTTGGTATGCATCAGAAAATCATAGGCCTCGGTGGCAACCTTTGGCGAAAGCCCGGAAGAAGGCTCGTCGACTAGCATCAGTCTGGGCGAAGTCATTACCTCTTTGGCAATCGACAGCATGCGCTGTTGGCCTCCGCTCAGGGCATTAGCCTTTGATTTCCGGAACTGGTATAAAGCCGGAAAGATCTCGTAAACGTAGGAGAGCTGTTTTTGTAGGCGATCTCGTTCATTCCGGAAAGTCCAGGCTCCCATTAGCAGGTTTTCCTCGACCCGCATTTGGGGAAAAACATTGAATTCCTGAGGTATATAGCTCAACCCGACTCGCTTGATTTCGTGCGGTGAGAGGTGAGTGATCTCCTGCTGGTTAAAACTTATCGCTCCCTCATGCGGTTTGAGAAAACCATAGATTGTCTTGAGTAAAGTGGACTTTCCGGCGCCATTCGGACCGATAATGATCGTAACCGATTCCGGTTCGACGGAAAGGGAAAGCTCATTCAGGATGTCGATGCCCTCCTGGTATCCGGCTGTGATTGCGTCGACCTGCAGTAAGCTCATGATTGGCCTCCTAGGTAGGCGTCAATTACATCCTGGTGAGAGGCGATTTCATCCATCGTCCCTTCAGTGATGATTTTTCCTTCAGCCAGGACCGTAACCTTGCCACACATCTGCCGTATTGAAGCCATCTCGTGGCTTACCAGGAGGAATGTGATCCCCTCTGACGCCATCCGGTTGATCACGTTCATGATCGTATCTTTTACGACGATATTGACGCCGGCGAAGGGCTCATCCAGAAGAAATACCTTCATCTCATCCACCATGAACCCTCTTGCCATTTGCAACAAGGCTTTTTGCCCACCGGATAGAGTCTTCGCCTGTTCATGTTTTAGATGGCCAATTCCCATCATATCCAGCAGCTCCTCGGCTCGTTTCACCGCGGCTGCACGATGTCGCCAGAAATTGGGGGAGAAGTCAGAAAAGCGTGGGATGAGCATATTCTCGATCAGGTCCATGCTTCCAAACAAGCGTGGTATCTGAAATGTTCGCAGCATACCCAGGCGTGCAATCTGGTTCGGAGACTTGCCAGTGATATCTTTTCCATCAAAAAGGATTTTTCCGGAGCTGGGTTCATAGACTCCTGTGATCAGATTGATCAACGTCGTCTTGCCAGAGCCGTTAGGGCCGATCAAGCCTCTTACCTCGCCGTAATCGATACGAAAATCCACCTCATTGACTGCCACCAGACCGCCAAATTGCTTTCTCAACTGTTTGGTTTCAATGATCGTTTCCATCTGCGCTTTCCTGTTGCTGCTTATGGCTTTAAAGATGATGAAGGAGCAGGGTAGCTTCGTTTAAGGATGCTGCTGTAAACCCACTTGGCAAAGTCAATAATATCGAATACCGGATAACCCATTTTTTCCTGTACACTTTTTGCATATGGCGCCAGGTTGTGGCATTCGAATACAAAAGCGCCAATGTCAGGATACTGCTCCAGTAACAGGTTGGCTTTTGCAAGGATATGCTCTTCTATAATATCTTTCTGTAAGCTATCGCCATCATTTAAGATTGGGTCGCGAAAGGCGGAAACCTCCTGTAGCCCACTGACAGCCAGGGGAGTTTTTCGGTTTATCCCAGCACTTCGAAGCACCTCTTCGGTCAAACTGTCTGAATTCGCTGTGATAATGGCAACCCGCCGCCGGGTCATTGCATAGACCAATGGGACCTGCAGTAACGATGAGAGGAACACAGGTACTGAGACAGCTTTCGCTACCTTTTCTTGGAAAAGGGATAAAAATCCGCAACTGCTCGTTATCGCGGATGCGCCTTGAGCCTGCAGGTCTCGAGCCACATCGATGAATTGGTCAAGCAATAAAGGATCTGCGTCGTAAACAACCCGCTGGACGGTTGCTCCGGGTACGGTTCTCAACAATACTGGGTACTCATATGAAAGGTTGTTGCCCACATCTCCAGGAATGCGCGGGAAGCTTGTGTCCAGCATCATGATACCTAAGGTTGCTTGGGCATCATTCAACTCAAACGCTCCTTCTCTCCAAACAAGCCGGTCGGTTTTATCAGTAGGATCAGGATGAGAAAGATGAAGCCATAAACATTCCGTAAACTGGTATCGATGAACACGGACCCCAGGCTTTCGACAATCCCTAACAAAATACCACCCAACCCAGCCCCCAACAAAGAACCCATACCACCGATGATAATGACCTCGAAGCCTTTCATGGTTGTCACAGCACCGTTTTCTGGATAGACGTTGAAAACAGGCGCCAACAATGCGCCAGCTATGCCAGCCAGGGTGACACCCAGACCAAAGGCTATTTGATCGATTCTCAAGACGTTAATCCCAACCGTCTGGACGCCAACCCGATTTTGCGAGCTTGCCCGAAAAGCGCGTCCCAGCCAGGTGTAGTTGAGGATATAGTAGAACAAGGCGATCACAACCAACGCCCCTATGAACGCTACGAAACGGCTGCCACTGATCGGCAGACTTCCAAACATAATCCGCCCTAGATCAATAGCTGGGGTGCGTGTATTCGGTCCGCTTAAAACGGTGGCAAGGTTTCGCAGCAGGAGCGATAAAGCGATCGTCACAACTGTGCCGTACTCATCTTTGCGTTCCATCCCTGTGGAGAACATCGGGCGGATGAGCAGCCATTGCACCGCCAACCCAATCACAAACAAGGATACAGCCACACCCACAACACCGATTTGCCAGAATGTCCCACCCAAGAAGAATGTAATCAGGGCCCATTGAATATAACTGCCGATCATGTAGAATTCACCCATTGACCAGTTGATCATCTTCATGACACTGTAAATAAAGGTGATGCCCATGGCCATCAGGGAATACAATGTCCCGATCATTACACCCGCGATCAGGAAGTTGAGCAGAAGCTCAGGAGTAATATCCATTGGAGCCTCCTAAAGTGTATCTAGTACGGCGTTTACCTTGGCCTGGCCTGAAGGACTGATCTCAACTAGCGGCAAGCGCAGCGGGCCGGCTGCCAGGCCGCGTTTTGCCATTGCATACTTGATCGGGGCAGGGTTTGTCTCGACGAACGCAGCTTTGAATAGGGGCTGTAAATGGAAGTGGATCTTGCGCGCCCTGTCCCACTGCCCTTCCAGGGCCCTCGATACCATCTCGACCATTTCAGTCGGCAGCAGGTTGCTGATCACCGAGATCACTCCCTGCCCGCCCAGGCTAAGCAACGGGAAAGTGATCCCGTCATCACCCGAATATACTGCAATTTCCTGGATATCCCTGAGGACATCCATCATCTGGATAATGTCTCCAGACGCTTCCTTGACGCCGATGATGTTCTTGTTCTCGGCAATTCTTGCCAGGGTTGGGGTTTCGATATTGACGCCGGTGCGTCCCTTGATATTATAGACCACCACCGGCAGGTCGGCTGCCTCACAGATGGCGTGGAAATGAGCGACGATCCCTTCTTGAGTAGGTTTATTATAGTACGGAGTCACCACCAGCAGGGCATCTGCGCCCCATGCCTGTGCCTGGCGGGCGTTCTGGATGGTAGTGCTGGTCGAATAGGTGCCCACGCCAACCATGACTTTGACCTCACTGGATTGGCGGCGGGCAGTTTCGATTACTGCGCGAACCACGCCTTCCTTCTCTTCTCCACTCAGTGTTGGGGCTTCTCCAGTCGTGCCCAGGGGTAATAAGCCGCGCACCCCATGCTCGATTTGAAAACAGGTGTTGCGGCGAAGCCCCTCATAATCGACAGATCCATCAGAATTGAACGGGGTAATCATAGCGGTGGTCACCCCGCGGAAAAGGTTATTACGCATAATTTGCGCTCCTGTTGGACGGTTATAAATAATTGCCTCCGGGCTAATTCCCGGAGGCAATTCGAAGATGTGGATTACGGAGCGTAGGTGAATGTATAAACTAGCTCAGCTTCGTTCTGTGTTTGGTTTGCTGCTGTGTATTGGGTAATAACCACCGGAGGTGTCCACTGGTGCCAGAAGATGCCCTCGCCCTTCGGGAAGGTCACCTTTCCAGCCCAGAATTCGAACTCGTTTTCCTCCATTGCTTTAATGATGGCGTCATAATCGGTAGTTCCAGCCATCTTGGCAGCTTCAGCCAGAATCAGCGCATCGCCAAATCCGTTGTAGGAGGAGTAGGTGGGCTCGACGCCGTATTTCTCCACATATCTATTATAGAACCACTCGCCTGCAGGGGTCAAAGCCATATCCTTGTGATAGGATGTCAGAATATAGATCCCTATGCCAACCTCGCCATGTAGCTCCCAGTATTCATCTGTGCGGTACGGCCAATCGGAGGTAGCCAGCATGGGTGTTTCTGGGAACAAACCGATGTCATGGGATTGATCGATGATGATATGCTCCGGGTTTCCTGTTCCAGCATTCAGGATGAGGTCCGGTCCCCAGGCTTGCAATTGAAGAAGCTCCGGCATAAGATCGACAGCAGCCTTATCGTAAATCATGCTCAACACTTCCAGGCCCGCGTCAGCCGCAGCTTTCTCGACAGCTGCAGATAATCCAACCCCAAAGTCAGTGTTATCGGCAATATACCCAATCTTATTGTATCCCTGCTCCTTGGCAAATTCTACCAATGCGAGAGCACGGATCGGGTCGACCAGATGGGTGCGGAAAACTTGTGGATAACCCGATTCGGTAATCGCTGCACTTGAAGCCTGCGTCATGATAACAGGAGCTCCGAGCTGCTTTGCAACCTCGATGGTTGCCATTCCAACAGAGCTGTGATAGCAGCCGGTAGCGCCGATGATATTATAATTCTGCACCAACCGGCGGTACTCGGTAGCGCCGACTTCCGGAGTTCCCTTGTCGTCGCCTACAACGATCTCAACCGGCCTACCGTCCAACGAACCGCCTAGTTCAGTGTTGACGTATTCGGCAGCCAGCTCGATTCCGCGTAGGATCAATTGCCCTGCTTGTGGAGCGCCCGGTTCAGACAGTGGTAGCAAGGCGCCTATATAAATTGGCGCTTTCACTTCAGGTTCTTGTACAACAGGAGCAGCTTCTTCAACCGGAGCAGCCTGTTCTACCGTCGGCTGTGCCGGCGTCGCGCACGCACTTAATAGGAGGGCAGTTAGCACGCATAAGTTTATTAGAAGAAATAATTGTTTCTTCGCCATCATCTTCTCCTTTGACCGAAATCGAAAACGGAAATAGTGTGGGTTATTCAGGGATAGGTTTTGGGGGGCAGTGGTATGGACTTATACGACAAACCTCCTCGGAACTGTAAAACTATGCTGTTGTCGGGGTGTCGTTATCGCAAATGAGGTTGCTAAATCAGCAATATGGATATTGTATAAGGCATTCTCTTAAATGTCAAGCGTTAATCTGTTCCAGCTGTTGGTGGCTGCCTATTTGAGAAATGGCTGCGGCTGTTTCTTTAACTTCTGCTGCTAGTTGGGTGATATATTCCTTGTCCGGGATACGTGCTGTGGGGACATCCACGCAAATTGCCCCGGAGGGAACCCGCCTGCCCGAATAGATCGGCGCTCCAACGGAAACAATCCCACGAGTATATTCCTCATTGTTAAGCGACCAACCCCTCTCCCGGGTCAGGTCCAGATCTTTCAGCAAATTGAACCGGTTCACGATCGTATATTCTGTGTAGGGCACCAGCGACACATTGTCTAATAACCTTTTTAGTTCAGGTTGTGGGAGGTGGACCAATAATGCCTTGCCCATTGCGCTGCAATAAACTGGCACTCGACCCCCCACCCAGCCTCTTGGTACCAAGGCATGCCGGGTTTCAACCACTTCGATGACCACAATTTCAGCGCCGTCGCGCACTCCAAGGACGACAGTTTCTCCCGTCGTGTCCCGCAATTCTTCCATGAACGGGAGGCTCACTTTGCGAATATTTCGAGGCCCTGATAAGGAAACCGTCAGGGCAAAAATCTTTGGGGAAACGTGATAGAGCTTCGTTTGTTCGTCTCTCTCCAGGTAGCCAAGCTTCTCCAGCGTATAGGTGAAGCGGCTGGCGGTGCTCGAGTCAACCTCCAGGGCTTCTGCCAGTTCTGACAAGGAGGCTTCCGGCTTTTCAGGAGTGAAATACGCCAGCACTCGGAACCCTCGCGCTAGCGTTTTTAGAAAATTACGCTCGTGTTGAGAATCATTCATCTTGTTACCCTCTTACCCTTGATGGGATTTTCAATGCCTGATTGACAAGTCTTTATTTGCGGATTATACTATTGATATTGCTATAAGAGCAATACCTATTCCTGGAATCTATTGTTTGCCCAATAGTATACGTTTTGTTCCGTAATCGCAACTTCACCAACTGGACAAAAAATATGGATATAGCCGCGAACATCTTTCCAAGTAAGGCTGACGTTGTCATCATTGGAGGCGGCGTCATTGGCACGGTGACGGCATATAGGCTGGCAAAAGCAGGCATCCAGGTGCTACTGATCGAACAAAGTGAAATTGGTTCTGGTACAACGAGTAAGGCAGCTGCAGCAGCTCTGCTTCAGACCAAGACCTCTGCGAAAAAATTGGCCCTGGCAAATCGCAGCTTGAAGCTTCTCGACGATCTCCATGAACAGTTGGGCGCAGGTTTTGAATACGCACGTACAGGAAGCTTGTTAGCTGCCTCCACCGAAGATGAATTTCAACTGGTTAAAGACATGAATGCCACGCTGCAATCACTAGGTCTTGCGGTTGACCTTCTGGATGGGCAGCAGGCGCGCGAAATGATGCCCATCCTTGGCAACAGTGTAATCGGCGGCTCTTATTCCCCAGGCGACGCCCAAATTAACCCCCTTGAGCTGGTCGTATCTTGTGCTCGAGCCGCAAAGCGGTATGGAGCAATGTTTGCTAATTACACGAAATTACAGGCTATCGAAATCTCAGGCGACTCCATACTCTCTGTGCAGACAAGTGCTGGGCGAGTCCTGACGGATACCGTGATCAACGCGGCTGGTATATGGGCGTCCGAGGTTGCTCGTTTGGGTGGCGTCGAGCTAAAGATATCGCCTCTCAAAGGTGAGTTGCTGGTTACAGAGCGCCTGCCTCCCCTTATGCACGGGACATTGATAGCCGCCAAATACCTGTTGAGCAAGGCTCGCGCAGAAGGGGAAGCAGGCGGGCGCGCCCCGAAGCGCACGGTCGGTATTACCCTGGTTCAGGTCGCGCACGGCAATTTAATCGTTGGCAGCACCCGGGAGCTGGCTGAATATGATATGCGTAGTACACTTCCGGGTCTCCACGAATTGGTCAGGCAATTGCTGGATTTGACGCCTGCCCTGGCCAATGTACATCTGCTGCGAGGGTATGCCGGTCTACGCCCACTCACTCCAGATGGTTCTCCCATCATCAGCCGGGTGCCCCAGCTCCCTGGTTTTATTCAGGTTGCCGGTTTTGGAGGCGATGGCCTGGCAATGTCTGCAATCACAGCCGAGATGGTTCTCGGGTTGCTGACTGGAACTGCGGATCATGAGTTATTGGCCAATTTTTCTATAGAACGATTTACTCCTGCGGAGATCACACAATGAATGCAGTTCGTTTGCCTGGGATCAGCCGTGGCATTCCCTTTGAGATAGAAGTGGATGGGCAAGCCGTAACAGCCTATGAGGGTGAGACCCTGGCGACTGTCTTGTTAGCGGCTGGCAATCAAGCTTTTGCCTCGCATATAGACCCTCATCCCTCCAGCAGGCTCTTTTGCGGGATGGGCGTCTGCTTCCAATGCCTGGTAACGATTGACGGACAGCCTAGTTGTCAAGCTTGCCGGACAATTGCACGTCCTGGGATGAAAGTAGAGACCCACTCATGACCGGCAGTTACTACGACATGGCAGTTATCGGTGCAGGCCCGGCTGGAATGGCGGCAACGCAGGTCGCGAGCTTGGGAGGAGCCTCCGTTGTCCTCATCGATGACGCTGAAGCACTGGGTGGTCATTATTACAAGGAATTGCCCCCTACACCTGGGTTTACAGAACCCAAACGAAATTCAAAGAAAGAGCGCCAGTTCCATCGCCTGCAGCATCTCATTTCACAATGTGGGGCGAGGATCGTGCTCGGCGCCCGGGTATGGGGCATTTTTGATGAGTCAGGGGCAACGTTTAACGGGCGCAGAGCCAAACCGGATGCAGGGTTTAGCCTGTATTTGGAGAGTCCCCATGGTGAAAAACACGCCATCCAGGCCAGCCGCCTGATTATAGCGCCTGGCGTTTATGACCGGCCCCTTCCATTTCCCGGCTGGGAGCTCCCAGGTGTGCTCACACCCGGAGCAGTCCAAAACATGCTCGAGAAACAAGGTTTGTTGCCCGGGAAACGTGTGCTCGTCGCCGGCAGCGGTCCGCTCCAGATGGTTGTAGCAGCAGCGTTGCTTCGCCATGGCGCTGTTGTGGTTGCTGTGTTGGATGTCTGCGGGACTTTCGACGGTATGGCAGGAATACCAACTGCCTTAGGCGGGTTGTGGAGCAGGCTAGGAGAAGGGATCGATAGCATGTCGCTCCTGCTCAGGCATAGAGTTCCTCTCAAGTTTCGCCATGCTGTCTACAGGGCCATCGGGACAGGCGAAACTGGCCTCCAGGCTGCTGTGATCGGCAAGGTAGATGCCCGAGGGTATCCAATCCCGGGCACAGACAGGGTAGTTCAGGTGGACACGATATGTTCTGCTTATGGATTTACACCATCCATAGCCATGACCTTGCATTTGGGGATTGAGCATCAATACGACGAAAATTTATGTGCATTCGTGCCGGGTTTCAACGAGCATATGCAAACCAGCTTGGCGGGGGTTTACGTAGCCGGGGATGTTACCGGCGTGGGCGGCAAGCCGTTGGCTGAGCTGCAGGGTCAATTGGCAGCTTATTCTGCCCTGGAAGCGATGGGTAAGTTGTCCAATCAGGAGGCAGCTTCTCATTATTCCAGGCTTCTTCCACAAATACTCCGGGAAAAGCGTTTTGCCAACTTCTTATGGAAGCGTTATCGTCTCCGTCCTGGGTTGCTGGAACTGGCAGATGACGAAACCATGTTTTGTTTTTGTGAAGCAGTTCGGGTGGGCGCAGTTCGGGCCAGTTTGAAAGATGGCGCAAACGATTTGTTCGGTGTCAAGCTTCACACCCGGATGGGGATGGGAAATTGCCAGGGCCGGTATTGCCTACCGAATGCAGCATTGTTTATCGCAGCGCACGGCGGTAAGCCTGTCGTCCAACTCGATCTGCCCAGCATCCGCCCACCCCTCTTTCCGGTTCGCCTGGCGGATATTGCAGCAATTGAGCCACTTCAGCAGAATGAATAGCAGGAGAAGAAAATGAAGATTTCGCGATTGGCGATCGTAGGGTACGGAAATGTGGGGCAGGGTTTCGTCCAAATCTTATCAGAACAAGCCCAATACCTTGAAGAGCAATTCAATATACAATTCAAGATAGTGGCTGTTAATGATATCCGTTTCGGCAGTTTGTATGATCCAAATGGGCTGCCTTTGCATACCCTGCTCGACGCGGGGCAGGTGGGTGATTTGGCCTCCATCCCGGCGCCCCACTATGGCTGGTCTGTAGATGCGATGCTGGCGCAATCAAACGCCGATACTCTGGTCGAAGCCAGCTACACGGATTTGCGAACTGGCGAACCGGCGCTATCCTATATTCGCCAGGCGCTTTCGACTGGCAAACATGTTGTTACCACAAACAAAGGGCCCATTGCGCTTTGCTTCCCAGAGCTAAAGTCTTTGGCAGCCGAGCACCAGGTCTCCATTGGTTATGAAGGCACCGTGATGAGCGGCACGCCCACGATTGCCTTGGGGAGAAATTTGCTGGCTGCCGCGCATATCCAACGGATCCAGGGGATTTTGAACGGTACAACCAACTTCATCCTGACTAGAATGGAAGATGGTGGTAGCTATACAGAAGCGCTGACTGAGGCCCAGGCTTTAGGCTATGCCGAGGCCGACCCGACCGGGGACGTGGAGGGGTTTGACGCAGCAGGAAAAGTGGTTATCCTCAGCAATATCCTGATGGGCGCTGGACTGGCAATGGCAGATGTCGAACGCCAAGGGATCACTCAACTGACCCAGGAGGACATTCAGCAGGCCGCCGAGCGAGGCGAGCGCTGGAAATTGATCGGTACGGTTGAGAATGTAGCTGGTCGAGTAATAGCCAGCGTTCGGCCCACGTCTCTGCCATCTGAGCATCCTTTAGCCAATGTTAAAGGAGCTCTGAACGCGGTCACTTACACGACTGACCTGCTCGGTGAGGTAACTTTAATTGGAGCTGGGGCAGGGCGCCTACAAACCGGATTTGCCTTGCTGAATGATCTACTCGCTATCCATGGAAGGATCAATTGACCTTTAAGAACCAGAAGGAGAAACCATGAGCGAACGTAAAAAAATAAGCTTGCCGTACCTTTTCCAAAAGATGCATGACAAAGAGCCCATTTCCTGGCTGACTTGCTACGATTTCCCTACTGCTTACCTTCAAGAACAAGCTGGCGTCGAAATGATCCTGGTTGGCGACAGCCTGGGTATGACCATGCTCGGCTACGACTCCACTTTGCCCGTCACAATGGATGATATGATCCGCCATACTTCAGCAGTTCGACGCGGAGCACCCACGGCCTTCTTGGTTGGTGATATGCCCTATATGAGTTACCAGCCTGCCAACGAAATCGCAGTACAAAATGCGGGTCGATTTATGGCCGAGGCGGGTTGTGACGCCATCAAGCTCGAAGGAGGCGAAGCCATGGCGCCGCGTATCCGAGCTATCGTAGAAGCCGGCATTCCTGCTATCGGGCACCTGGGGCTGACTCCCCAGTCCGTTGCATCGCAGGGTGGCTTTCGGCTACAAGGTAAGTCGGCAGCCTTAGCCAAAAAAATAGCTGATGACGCCAAGGCCCTGGAGAGCGCAGGGGCTTTCGCTATCCTGTTGGAGCTTGTGCCTGACCGGTTGTGCAAGCTGATCACAGAACGGGCGAATGATTGTATCATCATGTCGCTCGGATCAGGACCGGATGCGCATGGCCAACTGCTTATCTACCACGATATGTTTGGGCTGTATCCGAAGTTCAAACCGAAAATGGCTAAGGTTTTCGGGAACGCAGGGGAAGTCTTATTGAATGGCCTGAAAGAATACGTCAAAGAAGTCAAGGGTGCAACCTTCCCTGCTCCTGAGAATTGGTTTGGAATGGCGGATACGGAATATGAAGAATTGAAGATGCTCCTGGGATAACCTTTTTATGAGTGAAGCTTGCACCTGGTTTTATCACGTGTCTCACGCTGGTGTTGGTTTGTAGAAAGGACAAAAAGATGAATTTTGCCGATCGGACGTCTCATTTGCGGCCAGAAGGCGCATACCAGGTATTGGCGCGCGCCAACCAGATGGAAAGCATGGGGAGAGAAATCATCCATCTCGAAATTGGCCAGCCGGACTACCCCACCTTTGAGAATGTCAGCCAGGCGGGCATCCACGCCATCCGATCGGGAAAAACGCGCTATACACCTCCGGCAGGCGTGCCTGAACTACGCGCTGCCATTGCCAGGGATGCCGGTTCCAGGCGTGGAATAGATGTACATCCCGAGGAAGTTGTAGTCAGCCCCGGCGGCAAGCCCAACCTATTCTTCCCAACACTGGCATTGGTTGAGCCTGGCGATGAGGTCATCTATCCAGATCCGGGCTTTCCAACCTATGAAGCAATGATCAAGGTAGCTGGCGGAGTACCAGTGGCCGTACCGTTGCTGGAAGACAACGGCTTTTCTCTCGATCTAAATGCCTTCGACAGCTTGATCAACGAGCGAACCAGGCTGATCATCTTGAACTCACCGAGTAACCCAACCGGCGGGGTCATCCCCCTGGCAGACCTTGAGCATATCGCTGCCCAGGCCATCAGGATGAACACTTGGGTAATGTCCGATGAAATCTACTCGCGCATCGTGTATGATGGCCAGGCCGCGCCATCGATTGCTGCTCTGCCATCGATGCAGGAACGCACTATCATTGTGGATGGCTTTTCTAAAACCTATTCGATGACTGGCTGGCGGCTAGGATTTGGGATCATGCCAATAGAGCTGGCGAAACGAGTCGACTTGCTGCTTACGCATTCCATCGGCTCCACAGCCCAGTTCACCCAGTACGCCGGGCTGGAAGCTGTAACCGGTCCACAGGATAGGGTCGATGGCATGGTCCGTGAATACCAACGCCGGCGCGATGCAATTGTTGAAGGCTTGAACAGCATCCCCGGCTTTAAGTGTCAAAAACCGCAGGGAGCTTTCTATGCCTTTCCTAATATCAAAGGTACAGGCATGAAATCGGTAGAACTGGCGAACTTGATCCTGGAGGCAGGCGGGGTTGCCTTATTGCCAGGGGATTCCTTTGGCGTTTATGGCGAAGGTTTCCTGCGACTCTCCTATGCCAATTCGATCGAGTGCATCTACAAAGGATTGGACAATATCCATCGCATCGTAAAAGGATTGGTTCATTAAATCCGCGCCTGGTTGCAGCATAATGTCTACATTAACCAGGTCGTAAACAGGAATTCTCCGGCTGGTTAGGACCGGTGAGGTCAGGTGTGGGAT
>CAZAQS010000121.1:0-13343 GCA_964486825.1 uncultured Anaerolineaceae bacterium
TACAAATACGACCATTGAAAGCGGTGTACGAAAAGTCACTGTCCCCCGGAATTACGAAAGGATCGCCTGGAACTGGATGCGCTATAGCGGAGTCCTGCTAATCCCCCTG
Source organism: uncultured Anaerolineaceae bacterium (assembly GCA_964486825.1). Classification (GTDB taxonomy): domain Bacteria; phylum Chloroflexota; class Anaerolineae; order Anaerolineales; family UBA4823; genus CAZAQS01. Next base: position 110 of record CAZAQS010000121.1, read on the forward strand.
GTATGGATCCATACTATTCTGCAAGATGTGATCGTAGGAGTCCACGCCATCGACCTGGATTATGTTGCGATGCGTTGGGCCACCTTGGGTTGGCGTGTTTTCGATGCCGCCCTGCTCGGGTTCGCATTTGCCCACGGCATGAACGGCTTACGTCAGGTGCTTTATGAATATTTCCTTGCTCCAAAAACCCGCCGGACAATTTCGATTGTGCTGTTGGTTGCCTGGTTTACGATCACTCTCATCGGGGCAATAGCGCTCGTCTTTGGTGTGCGTCAACCCTAGCAAGAGCGAGATATATCTAAAGAAAAAGATAAGGAAATCAGAATGACCAAACATCACCAGTTCGAAGTGATTATCGTTGGCGCCGGTGGAGCAGGGTTAATGGCGGGTTTGTACGCCTCCAAAGGCGCCAATACCGCTGTCTTGAGCAAGCTGCATCCTACCCGTTCCCATACGGGTACTGCCCAGGGAGGTATAGGTGCGGCTCTTGGGAATCTTGAAGAAGATCATCCCGAATGGCATACCTTCGATTCGGTCAAGGGCAGCGATTACCTGGGAGACCAGGATGCGATCGAGTTTATGTGCAACGAAGCTGTCCAGGCCATTTATGAGCTGGAGCATATGGGTTTGCCATTTTCAAGAACCCAAGAAGGGCGCATCGCCCAGCGTCCCTTTGGCGGGCACACCAACAACGTCACTGGGAGGCCCGTACGCCGGTCCTGCTACGCTGCAGACCGCACCGGTCATATGATCTTGCAAACGCTATACCAGCAATGCGTGCGCAACCAGGTCGCCTTCTTTGACGAGTTTCAGGTCCTGGACCTCTTGATCGTAAATGGTGCAGCAGCAGGTGTCGTAGCCCTGGAGCTGGCGACAGGCGAGCTCCACGTACTACATGGAAAAGCCGTCATCTTCGCGACGGGTGGGCATGGACGAGTATGGGAAATCACATCGAATGCTTATGCTTATACAGGGGACGGGATTGCAGTCACCCTAAGACGGGGCATTCCCGCTCAGGATATGGAATTCTTCCAATTCCATCCCACCGGCATCTATAAATTTGGGATCCTGATTACCGAAGGAGTTCGTGGCGAGGGGGGTGTGTTGATCAATGGCAAGGGCGAGCGCTTCATGGAGCACTACGCTCCCAACGTTAAAGACCTGGCTTCACGCGATGTCATCAGTCGCTCAATGTATCTGGAAGTCAAGGAAGGTCGGGGGATCAACGGGGAGAATTACCTGTACCTGGATGTTCGACCAGAAACGGTAAACCATTACGCTCAACTCGACGGCAGAACCAATCCGGACGGTAGCCCCTATCAGGTGACCGCCAAGGAGATCTTGCAAAAGCTCCCCGATATCGCCGACTTCTGCCGCACCTATCTGGGTGTTGACCCTGTTTCCCAACCCATGCCGGTCCAACCCACGGCCCACTACACGATGGGAGGTATTCCCACCAACAAATTCGGGCAGGTGGTCATCGATGACCAGAATACGGTGATGCCTGGCTTATATGCGGCCGGGGAGGTAGCCTGTGTTTCTGTCCACGGGGCTAACCGGCTTGGCACCAATTCATTGTTGGACCTGGTGGTATTTGGAAAACATGCCGGCTTGCATGCAGCTGACTTTGCCAAAGGAGCTGATTTCCAACCCCTACCAGATGACCCAACCGATTTCGTTAGGAACCAGGTGGACCTGCTGCTGAATGCAAATGGAAAGGAAAAGGCCGCACAGATCGCTAAAGACTTGAAGAAATCCATGTTCGAAAATGTAGGGGTTTTCCGAACAGATGAAGGTATGCGCCAGGCCAAACAGGACATCCAGGCTCTCAAGGAACGCTACAAAGAAATAAAACTGGATGACCGCGGGAAGGTATTCAACATGGATCTGTTGACAACCTGGGAGCTTTCTAACCTGTTAGACCTTGCAGAAGTCACCACCGACTCAGCTTTAGCCCGTCAAGAGAGTCGGGGAGCGCATGCTCGCGATGATTACCCAAAACGGGATGATAAGAAGTGGCTAAAGCATACCCTGGCCTGGTTGAACGGCAATGGTGTCAAACTAAGCTATAAGCCGGTCACGATAACAAAATTCACGCCAAAGGAACGGGTTTACTAATAGGAACGGAGAATCTGATGGAAGTTACATTAAAAATCTTGCGCTTCAACCCTGAGACAGATACCAAACCGCATTACGATACCTTCGTGATCCCTGACGCTCAACCGAACGACCAGGTCCTGGACCTGCTCGAACGCGTAAGGGGCTTCCATGATGGGACATTAGGTTTTAGGAGATCCTGTGCACATGGGATCTGCGGCTCAGATGCGATGCGTATTAACGGCCGTAACCGGCTGGCCTGCAAAATGCTGGTGCAGGATGTGGGAAGCACCCAGATCACGATAGAACCGATGATGGGTTTGCCAGTCATCAAAGACCTCATCGTGGATATGGAGCCTTTCTGGGAACATTACCGCTCCGTCCTGCCTTATTTTATGTGCCCGGATGACCCCGTGCCGGACGGGAAAGAGCGCCTACAAAGCCCTGAGGAACGCGAGCGTTATGATGACACCACCAAATGTATCTTGTGTGCGGCCTGCACGACTTCCTGCCCGGTCTTCTGGTCCAACGGAAAATACCAAGGACCGGCAGCTTTGGTTAACGCGCATCGCTTCATCTTTGACACCCGTGATTGTGGGGCAGCCGAACGGCTCAAAATTGTAAACGAGCAGGCTGGTGTATGGAGTTGCCGTACCATCTTCAATTGCACCGAAGCCTGCCCAAGGGATATCCATATCACACAAGCCATTGGAGAATTAAAGCGCGCCCTGACAACAGGTCGCCTGGATTAATTTCCTCCCAACGATACTCTTTGGCTGTATTAAACCCCTGGCTCATCCTTAAATTCGGGATGAGCCAGGTTTATTATGATCTAATACTAAACCGATGACAATCATCAATCAAGTTACAGGATAATTGACAGGTGGAAAGGCCATTGAAATGCGTGATAATGATGTTAGTTTGTTCCTTACCTAAAGGGCATTTCTGGCCAGAATCAGGGTGAATCTAATGCGGACAAGACTATCAGTCGCTACTGTCAGGGGTAATTTTGTAGGCCAGATCGAAGAAATTAGTGGGGAAAGTCTGCTGGCTTGCAACCAGTGCGGAAAGTGCAGCGCTGGGTGCCCGGTATCGTTTAGCATGGATATCTTACCCAATCAGGTGATCCGCCTTGCCCAGCTTGGAATCGAGGAGGTACTGGATTGCCAGGCTATCTGGACCTGTGCTGCCTGCCTGACATGCGTCTCGCGGTGCCCGAAAGGCATTGACTTACCCAGGGTTATGGAGGCCATGCGGATCATTTCTATGGAAAAGAAGGGTAACCGCCTTGAATACAGCCATCTCTCGAGTGAAATGGTGGGGGAAGTACCACAGCTCGCACTGATTGGCGGTTTCCGTAAGTATAGCATTTAGGAAGATATAAAATATGTCACCTGCCTACTTCCCCGGATGCACGTTATCAACCAAAGCTGCCGGTTACGATGTATCAGGGCGGGCGGTAGCGCGTGCGTTGGGAATCGACCTGGACGAGCTCCCCGAATGGCAGTGCTGTGGCGCCACCTTCCCACTGGCTACCGATAACAGCATGGCCCTGATTGCGCCTACGCGTCTTCTTGCGCAGGCAGGAATTACAGGCGACCACGTAACAACGCTGTGTGCAATCTGTTTTCACGTGCTCAGGCGAACACAAACTACCCTACAGCGCAGGCCTGAAGTCTTAGAACGAATCAATTTGTTTACCGAGCAGCCTTATGAAGGGCAGGTACGGGTAAGCCATTTCCTAGAGCTTCTCCGAGACGAGCTCACCTGGACGGTGCTGCAAGAACGTATAACCCGTCCTTTATCAGGCCTAAAAGTTGCCCCATATTATGGCTGCCTTTTGTTACGACCCCAGAGCGAGATCGGTTTGGATGACCCAGACCAGCCCAGCATACTTCACGACCTCTTAACTTCGTTGGGTTGTGAGGTGGTTGATTTTCCACATCAGGTGGAATGCTGTGGCTCCTACCTGGCAGTCAGCAAACCAGAATTACCCGAAAGGCTATCCATGGAAATCCTTGCTTCTGCCCGGAAACATGGAGCACAGGCCATCGCGACAGCCTGTCCTTTATGCCAATTCAACCTCGACTACTCCCAGCGTTCCGAAGCCTCGGGAGGCAATGTTGACGCTCTGCCTGTTTATTATTTCACCCAGCTCATGGCAGTTGCCTTGGGCATCGATGAAAACGACTGGGGAATGCAGAATCATTACGTCCAACCCAAACAACTCTTCACCAGCACGTGACCTGGGGTTTCCCTGCTGGGGATTCCTCCAACTTTTTCTATTTATGGACCCTTACATATGACTGCTCGTGCCCTCGTTATTGGCGCCGGAATAGCCGGAATACAAGCTTCCCTGGACATCGCAAACAGTGGCTATGAGGTCGTGCTGGTGGAGAAAGAGCCTTCCATCGGGGGGCATATGGCACAGCTCTCTGAAACATTCCCGACTCTAGACTGCTCGCAATGCATTATGACACCGCGCACAGTGGAGGTGGGACATCATGAAAATATCCGCCTGTATACCTACAGCGAAGTCGAAGGGATCAGCCGGGAAAGTCCTGATGGAGACTTCAAAGTGCAGATCAGGCGCCGGGCAGCCTATGTCGATTGGGACCTGTGCACGGGGTGCGGGGTTTGCCAGGAGAAATGTCCCTTCAAATTCGAATCGCTCTTCGAACGCGGGATAGGAAAACGTAAAGGGATTTACACATTATCCCCACAAGCCGTGCCAAACAAACCCGTTATCGATGCCGATAACTGCCGCTACCTGCAGAGCAAATGGGACATCGAGGCAGGGCGAACCCCGGCGTTAGATAAAAAGGGGAATCCTGCTCAACCGAAATGCGGTGCTTGTGCCAAGTTTTGCCCTACCGGAGCAATTGATTGGGAACAAACGGATCAAATTTATGAAGAGACGGTTGGTGCAATTGTCGTTGCCACCGGATATGATCTTTTCCCCCAATCCCGCCTGCCGGAATATGGCGGCGGCCGCATCTCGGATGTGATTGACGGCCTGGCATTCGAGCGCTTGCTGGCAGCCAGCGGACCGACAGCAGGTAAGGTTCTCCGCCCATCGGATGGGAAAATCCCAAAAGAAGTCGTCTTCGTGCAGTGCTCGGGGTCTCGCGACCCTGAAAGGGGCGTTCCTTACTGCTCAAAAATATGCTGCATGTATACAGCCAAACAAGCAATTTTATATAAACATAGGGTACCCGATGGGCAGGCATACGTCTTTTACATCGACGTGCGCGCCGGGGGTAAAGGGTATGAAGAGTTCCTGAACCGGGCTCAGGAAGAAGATGAAGTGGTTTACCTGAGAGGCAAAGTCAGCAAACTTTATCAAGATGGCGAACGGATAACCGTCAAAGGTGTAGATACTTTGAGCAACCGGGCGATTGAGATCGAAGCTGACCTGGTGATCCTGGCAACAGCCGTCATTCCCAGGGTTGAGAACCGACAGGTAGCTGAGATACTAGGCCTGGACTTAGATGCGAATGGTTTTTTTCAAGCATCAGACGAAGAGATGGATCCTATGATTAGCCCGCTCCCCGGCGTCTTCCTGGCCGGCGCAGCATTAGGCCCCAAGGACATCCCTGAGACTGTCGCTCAGGCCAGCGGCGCGGCCGCCAAAGTGCTTGGGGTGTTCCAACGCAGCCAAATGGAAGGGAAGTTGGCGGAAGTGGGTGCGCATGGGTAATATCGGTGTTTTCGTCTGCCACTGTGGCCACAATATCGCAGGGACGGTGGATGTCCAATCGGTTGTAGAGGAAGTACTGCGCCATCCAGACGTGAGCTTTGCGATCGATTACAAATATATGTGCTCCGACCCGGGCCAGCAGCTGATCAAGGACAGCATCCTTGAGTACGGCCTGGACGGTGTGGTGGTCGCCGCATGCTCCCCAGCCATGCACGAGGCTACCTTCCGCCGCACGGTGAGTGGTGCCGGAATCAACCCATATCGCTGCGAAAGCGCAAATATTCGAGAACAGGTCTCCTGGGTCCATCAAAAAGACCCCATTACGGCCACCAGCAAAGCAGCTGCAATCTCCCGCTCGATCGTTGAAAAGGTGAAGGGTAACGAAGAGCTGGAGCCCTTTACCATGCCCGTGAACCAGCGCCTCCTGGTCATCGGTGGAGGGATTGCCGGAATGCAGGCTGCCCTGGATGTCGCTGAGGCAGGTTTCCCGGTGATCCTGGTTGAACGAGAGTCACATCTGGGTGGAAATATGGCCCGGCTCTCCGGCACGTATATCAATTTTACAGCCGCTCCCGACCTGCTTCGAAACAAAATCAAACGCCTAGAGAGCCACCCGTTTATCCAGGTGCTGACCGGCGCACACCTGACTGAGCTATCCGGCTATGTCGGCAATTTTAAGGCTCGCGTGGAGCTGGAGAGCGTTGATCAAGATGCCAACCCATTCAAGTTTGATGTCGGGGCAATCATCGTGGCGACCGGCTGGCAACCTTATGATATGCAGAAGCTCACGGAATACGGCTCGGGGGTGATCCCGGATGTCGTGGATGGTTTATCCTTCGAGCGAATGCTGGCTTCCGGGGAGGCTATCCACCGTCCCTCAGATGGGAAAATCGCCCGAGAAGTTGTCTTCGTTCAATGCGCCGGGTCTCGTGACCGTGAGCATGGCGTCGCTTATTGCTCGAAAGTATGCTGCATGACGGTGGCCAAGCAGGCCATGCTCTATAAAGAGCGAGTCCCCGAGGGCCAGGCTTACGTTTTCTACATCGATATCCGCTCGGCCGGCAAAGGCTATGACGAGTATGTCCAAAGGGTCATGGCAGATCACCAGGTGCTCTACCTGCGCGGCAAAGTGAGCAAGATCTTTCGAGAGAGCGATGCGCCCGGTGGAAAGGTCATTGTTTGGGGGGCTGATACGCTCAGCGACCGGGCCGTCGAAATCGCCGCCGACCTGGTCGTCCTGGCCACACCCATGGTCCCGGCTTGCGGTTCGGCTGAGTTGGGCCAGATTCTGCATATCAGCACCGATACCTATGGCTTTTTCAATGAAGCACATCCTAAGCTGCGTCCGGTGGAAACCTTGACAGCCGGGATCTACCTGGCAGGGGTTGGCCAGGGACCTAAAGACATCCCGGAGACGGTGGCTCAGGCCAGCGGGGCGGCTGCAAAGGTACTGCAGCTTTTCTCCAAGGATGAAATGACCTCTTCACCAATGATCGCTACGGTCATCGAAGAACTATGCGCCGCCTGTGGAGCATGCGTGCATGTCTGCCCCTATGGTGCTAGGGAGATCCATCCTGTGTGGAATATCGCTACGGTAAACGCTGCTCTGTGCCAAAACTGCGGCGCGTGTGTGGTTGCCTGCCCAAACAAAGCCAGCCAGGTGCACAACTGGCGCCCGTCCCAGATCCTGGCAATGATTGACGAGGTCCTATGACGATCCGGGTCCCAGACAACGGTCACGAACAGGAGAAGAAGACCACCGGAGCGGTGCTGGTCGTCGGCGCCGGGATCGGTGGTATGCAGGCCTCCCTGGACCTGGCAGAAGCAGGTTTGAAGGTTTACCTGCTGGAAAATTCGCCGGCCATCGGCGGGACCATGGCGCAGCTCGATAAGACCTTCCCGACCAACGATTGTGCCATGTGCATCATGTCTCCAAAACTGGTTGAAGTCGGGCGCCACCTCAATATCGATATTCTTACAACAGCTGTCTTAGAAGATATCCAGGGGCATCCGGGAAATTTTCGCGTCAAAATCCGACAGCGTCCTCGTTATGTCAATCTGGATGCCTGTACGGGCTGCGGCGATTGTGCGGCTGCTTGCCCCGTTCACCGTTCGGACGCTTTCAATGGCGGGCTGTCCGAGAGGCGTGCGATTTATAAGCCCTATCCCCAGGCCATCCCCAATGCCTACGCCATCGAAAAACTGGGGGTAGCTCCCTGTCGGGATGCCTGCCCGATCGATCAGCGTGCCCAGGGGTATGTGGCACTGATAAGGGAAGGTCGCTTCGCAGACGCTTACCGGACTATCAAAGAAGACAATCCTTTCCCCTCGGTATGTGGACGGGTATGTAACCACCGCTGCGAAGATGCATGCTCCCGTGGCCAGGGGGATGAGCCAGTCAATATCATGGCCTTGAAGCGCTTCGTAACTGATTGGGTATTGGAACAGCGCGAGCAAAGCAAGGACCCATCGGAAGGCTCTGGCGAAAACGCATACAACCTCTCGCCAAATCCAACCGGAAAAACCGTCGCTATCGTTGGTTCTGGGCCTGCTGGTCTGACCTGTGCTTTAGACCTGGTAAGAATAGGCCATACGGTGACGGTGTTCGAAGCGCTTCCGGTCCCGGGCGGAATGATGCGTGTGGGTGTGCCGGAATATCGCCTGCCCTACAACCTGGTGCAGCAGGAGATCGACGATATCCTGGCGGAGGGTGTAGAGCTGCGCTTGAATTCCCGCATCGATGATGCGCCTGCCTTGCTCGACCTGGGATACGAGGCTATTTTCGTAGCAGCTGGTGCGCACAACGGTGTGAAGCTGCCCATCCCTGGGGCTGATTTACCCCAGGCGCTGATGGCGACAGATTTCCTGCGTTCCGTAAGCCTTCACAGCCAGCACACCTCTCCAGATGCAATAAGTATCGCAGGAGCGCTACCTCAAGTGGCTGGAAAGCGCGTGCTGGTATTGGGCGGCGGTAATGTCGCCATTGACGCAGCTATGAGCGCGGTGCGCCTCGGAGCCAGTTGGGTGGGAATGTCCTGCCTGGAAAGCCGTGAAACGATGCCATCCCACGATTGGGAGGTGCGCGACGCAGAGCAGGAAGGCATCCAGATCTACGCTTCCCGCACTTTTAAAGAGATCACTTCACACGCCGAGAAGGTAACGGGCGTGCGTACGACCGGTGTAGATTTCAGGGGATTTACGGAGGGCCGGCCTGAATTTGATGAGCTCGAGGGCACTGAAGAGGTCATTCCTGCGGATATCGTTATTTTTGCCATCGGGCAAAGACCTGATATCGCTTGCCTCGGGAACCGGGTAGAGACCGTGCGAGGAAAGTTTCCCAACGTCGATCCGGATACATTGGCGACCAGCCAGCCGGGCGTTTTCGCCGGTGGAGACGTTGTAACAGGGACTGCATTCATCGTCGATGCGATCGCGGCCGGGCATAAAGCAGCCCGCTCCATCGACCGCTATTTACAGGGACTGGAGCTTTCCTTTGCACCCACGCGTCCACCTACCCTACATCTCAAAGATGAAGAGGTAAGCCAGCGGGTTATGCAAACGGGAACCTGGCCTCGCGCGGAGACAAAATCCCGCCTGGCTGAGGAGCGAAAACATGACTTTGAGGAGGTCTATTCCGGCCTGAGTGAGGCAGAAGCACGCTCCGAAGCCGCTCGCTGCCTGAGCTGTGGGATTTGCTCCGAATGCCTGCAATGTGTATATGCCTGCCGCGCCGGCGCCATCGACCACAACCAGGTCGAGGAGATCATCGAGCTCGAGGTAGGCTCGGTGGTGCTGACACCAGGCCTGGAACCGATGCCCGGTGGGATACGGCCCGAGTACGGGTACGGGCGATATCCAAACGTGGTGACCAGCCTGGAGTTCGAGCGTATGCTGAGCGCTTCGGGCCCATTTTCGGGCGTGGTCCAACGCCCATCGGATAACACTCACCCCAAGAAGATCGCCTGGATACAATGTGTGGGATCGCGTGACGAAAGCTGCGACCAGGGTTACTGCTCGTCGGTATGCTGCATGTATGCCACAAAAGAAGCCGTTATCGCTCGAGAGCACGATTCCAGCATCGAGCCCACCATTTTCTATATGGATATCCGGGCGTTCGGCAAAGGCTTTGACGCCTATATCGAGCGAGCTGAGCGGGAACAGGGAGTACGCTACCTGCGCAGCATGGTCTCTGAAGTCCATGAGACGCCGGGGACCCACAACTTGAGCATCCGTTATACATCTTACCTTAACGACGGATATGCAGTTTCCCAAGAAGAAGAGTTTGAGATGGTCGTCCTCTCGGTCGGATTAAAGCCTAACCAAGAGACACAGGAGATGGCCAGGCGACTGGGGATCGAATTGAACGCTTATGGATTTGCGGAGGCGCCCGTCTTCCATCCTACAGAAAGCTCTCAGCCAGGTATATTTGTAGCAGGCGCTTTCGGAGAGCCGAAGGATATCCCTGAAACGGTTATAGAAGCAAGCTGCGCAGCTTCGAAAGCCTCGGCCTTGCTGGCTTCCGCTCGTGGCAGCCTTACCCGGCAGCCCGTTTACCCGCCTGAAAGGGATGTAAGCGAAGAAGAGCCCCGCATCGGAGTATTTGTTTGCCACTGTGGCATCAATATCGGCGGGGTGGTGAACGTGCCGGATGTCGTCGAATTTGCCAGCCAACTCCCAGGCGTGGCGTACGCTGAATGCAACTTGTACACCTGCTCTCAGGATACCCAGGAGAAGATTACGGCAAAAGTATTGGAACAGGGCTTGAACAGGGTTGTTGTTGCAAGCTGTACACCCCGCACACACGAGCCGCTCTTCCAGGATACTATCCGGCAAGCGGGATTGAACCCCCATCTCTTCGAGTTGGCCAATATCCGCGAGCAAGACGCCTGGGTACATCGCAGCGACCATGCGGTCGCCACGCAAAAGGCCAAGCAACTGGTGTCCATGGCAGTGGCCAAAGCCAGCCGCCTGAAGCCGATACAGCGCGGCACATTAGATGTCCAGCAGAAAGCCCTTGTGATCGGTGGGGGCGTGGCTGGAATGACGGCAGCCCTATCCGTCGCCTCACAAGGCTTTCAAGTTTACCTGGTAGAAAAGCAAGCACAGTTGGGAGGGCATTTACGCCATATTTATACCGGTTTCGAAGGCAGCCATCCCCAGACCCTCCTGAGGGAGACGATCGAGCGCGTGGCTAATGAGCCGCGCATTACCGTTATGCTGGAGAGCCAGCCGGTCGAAATCAGCGGATACGTGGGCCAATACCACACCATCGTTCAGAGCTCGGATGGGGGCCGCCAGGAGTTAGATCATGGCGTTGTAATCGTTGCCAGTGGAGGGCAGGAAATTACACCCCTGACATATGGGTACGGGAAATTGCCCGGGGTGCTTACTCAACGCGAGCTCGAGCGATCTTTGCATCCCGGTTCTCAGGAACCATTCGAACTGCTATCCAGGGGTGGGGATAAAATGCAGACGGTCATCATGATCCAGTGCGTAGGATCAAGGGATGAGGACCATCCTTATTGTTCGCGCATCTGTTGCTCTCAGGCGATGAAGAATGCTCTGGAGATCAAGCGGCGCAGCCCGGAAACACGGGTAGTCATTTTTTATAGAGATCTGCGGAGCTATGGATTTCGGGAGAGGCTTTACCGGGAAGCGCGCCGGTTGGGGATCGTCTTCTTGAAATTTGATGCTGATATTCCCCCGGAAGTCATTGGAATACCAGGGGAGGGCAAACGGCTACAGGTACGAGCTGTTCTACAGCCGGAAGGCAAGCTTATCCAGTTGGATACCGACCTTGTCGTTCTAAGCGCTGGCATCGAGGCAGAACCAGGCAACGAGAAGGTAAGTCAGCTGCTCAAGCTACCTCTCACAGCTGAAGGGTTCTTCCTGGAGGCGCACGTCAAGCTTCGCCCGGTCGACTTCGCTGCCGATGGTGTCTTCCTGTGCGGGTTGGCGCATTCCCCAAGGTCCGTGGATGAAACCATTGCTCAAGCACAAGCGGCAGCCGTACGAGCGGTGGCTTTGCTGGCCAAGAAAGAACTGACCGCTACGCCGATTATTGCCAGCGTGAACCCGCGTTTGTGCTCTGCCTGTGGACTATGTGTTGAAATATGCCCTTACGGCGCTCGCCGCCTCGAGCCGGGTATGGCTTTTGCAGAAGTAGTGGACGTGCTATGCCAGGGTTGTGGAGCATGCGTGGTGACCTGCCCGAATAAAGCCAGCCAGCAAAAGGGGTTTGAATTCAACCAGGTCAGCGCCATGCTGGAAGCTGCCCTGGCAGAGATATGAGGTAGACAAAATCAGAGATGCGAGAGTGATGATGACAGATACCAGTTTCGAACCCAAAATAATCGCCTTCTTATGTAACTGGTGCACCTATACCGGGGCGGACCTGGCTGGCACGAGCCGATTGCAATACCCTCCCAATGTCCGTATCATACGGTTGATGTGTAGTGGAGCGGTTGATCCGATCTATGTCCTCAAAGCTGAATTGTCAGGCGCAGACGGCATATTGATTGGCGGCTGCCACCCGGGCGATTGCCATTATCAAGAAGGCAACTATAAGGCCCGCCGGCGCGTGGTTGCTATGAAAGAGATTCTCAAAAATGTTGGTTTCTCCGAGCAGCGCGTCTGGCTACGATGGATAAGCGCGAGCGAAGGACAACGCTTCGCTGATACGATCAGCGAAATGACAGCAGCCATCAAAGAGATGGGGCCAAACCCTCTCAAACATGAGTGGGCGATATAGGTTGTGGGAGCGGCAATGAGAGCAAGCATACCTGTCATCGATGGAAACACAACCCAGGCCATACAAGGTTTCTTGAAACTTCTGCTTGAGTCAGGGAAGGTCGAAGCGCTCCTGGTTCCCATGCGGACACACTCGGACACGGTAACGCCAGCCCTGGTTACAAACCCTGAACTCCTGAGCAACGCCGATCCTTTTGCGCCAGTGCTGCCTGTAAACGGAGCCACATTAGCCGGCAAATTAAGCATACGAGAACCGCGCGCTAAAATTGGCCTGGTGTTGCGTGCTTGTGAGCTGCGTGCTCTGGTAGAACTGACAAAAATGAAACAGGCCAGCCTGGAAAACCTGGTACTTATCTCATTGGATTGTGCAGGCGCCTACAGCGTTCCCGAATTCCAAAGGCGTTCCAGTGCAATTGGTGCAGGGGAAGAACTATGGCCAGAGCTTTTCCGTGCTGCGGCAGAGGATCCCACCTCGCCAAAGGGAGATCTACGCCAGGCCTGCCAGATCTGCGAACATCCGGTCTACGACAGCCCAGACATCACGATAGAGTTACTGGGGACGGACTACCAACACCAACTCTCGCTGAGCCTGACCGAGGAGTGGTTGGCATGCCTGGGAAGCGCTGTTGAAAGAAAGGCTGGAGGTGAGGGAGAGCGTGCAAAAACCGTGCAGAAGCTGGTCGATGC
>CAZAQS010000122.1:0-10265 GCA_964486825.1 uncultured Anaerolineaceae bacterium
CAAGCGAAATTGTTTACCTGGTATAGATATTGCATGGAGAATAGGAAAATTTCCCATTATCAATTAAAGGGATTGGAATTTATGTATTTCTGTTTTACTTTCGATTGTCCCCGGAGGACGGAATGACCACCGAAACAATACTGGTTGTTGACGATAACAAACAGATTGGAAATTTTATGGCCCGCACCATCTTGCCCAGCCTGGGATACCAGACCATGGTGGCATACGACGGGAAAACGGCCCTGGAGATCGTTCGCAAGAACCATATCTCGCTCATGCTCTTGGATTTCCAGCTGGGGGAGACGACCGGACTTGAAATTCTCAGGCACTTGATCAAAGAAGGCTTCAGCATCCCCACGATTTTGATCACTGCTGAGGGCTCAGAGCAAATCGCCGTAGATGCCTTCCGCCTGGGAGTGCACGATTATCTTACCAAGCCAGTGGATGCGGATAACCTGGATGCGGCTATCTCGCGCGCCCTGGCCGAAACGCGGCTGCGTAAAGAAAAGACCAGCCTTACCCAGCAGCTTACCGAGCAGGTTTCCTGGCTGAAAGTCCTCTCTCGGGTGGGCCAGAGCGTTACCTCCATCCTCGAGCTGGATGAGGTCTTGCGACGTATCGTCGAAGCGGGCGTCCTGCTGACCCAGGCAGACGAGGGTTTCCTGGCTTTATTGGATGAATCCACCGGGCAACTTTATCTACGTGCGGTCAAGAACATGGAAGAAGAAAAAAGCAAGACCTTGCGCTTGCCGGTGACCGATTCTCTGGTTGGCAGCGTCTTGCAATCCAGGCGTCCCTTGCGCATGTCCCAATCCATGGAAAACCTGCCCCTAAAAGTAAGCACGGGTTTCCTGGTGCACAGCCTGATCCACGTGCCGCTGACCTCGAAGGGTAAGACATTAGGCGTTCTATCCGTAGACAACCACAAGAGTAAGCGAGAATTCAAGAAGAAAGATGAAAGCTTGCTGACCTCGTTGGCAGATTACGCTTCGGTGGCAATCGAAAACGCCAACCTGTACCACCAGGCCAGGCAGGAGATCCAGGAGCGCAAGCGGGTCGCGCAGGCTCTGCGCGTCAGCGAAGAGCGGTATGCCCTGGCAGTGCGTGGCGCCAACGAGGGATTGTGGGACTGGAACCTGACCGATAACACGATCTATTTTTCCCCGCGCTGGAAATCCATGCTCGGGTATTCGGAAGATGAGATTGACAACGACCCTGACGAATGGTTCAAGCGCATCCACGCCGAAGACCTGGCTCGCATGAAGCTGGACTTCTCCGCCCATTGTGAAGGCGTCACCTCTCATTTTGAGAATGAGCACCGTATGATACACAAAGATGGCACTTATCGTTGGATGCTCACGCGTGGCCTGGCGGTCTGGAATGGGAACGGCAAAGCTACCCGTATGGCCGGTTCTCTTGCGGATATCACCGACCGCAAAACGGCCGAGCAAAAGTTGCTGCACGATGCTTTCCACGACGCCCTTACCGGCCTGCCCAACAGGACCCTGTTTATGGATCGCCTGCGCTATGCCGTCGAGCGGGCGAAAAGAAGGGACGATTACCTGTTCGCGGTGCTCTTCCTGGACCTGGACCGCTTCAAGGACATCAATGACAGCCTCGGGCACTTTGTGGGAGACCAGCTCCTGATAGCCATCGCCAACCGGCTCCAGAAAGATTTGCGCTCCACCGATACCGTCGCCCGCATGGGTGGCGACGAGTTCGTGATTTTATTGGAGGATATCAGCGATATCAGTGACGCCACCAGGATCGCCGACCAGCTCCAATCCGAGCTGACCAACTCGAATCACCTGATCGAACATGATGTGTTCATTACCACCAGCATCGGCATCGTGTTGAGCGTTACCGGCTATAATCGACCGGAGGAAGTGCTTCGCGACGCCGACATTGCCATGTACAGGGCTAAGGCATTGGGAAAGGCGCGCTACGAGATCTTCGACCCAACCATGCGCGACCTGATCATGGAGCGCTTGATGTTAGAGGGAGATTTGCGACGAGCCCTGGAGAACGAGGAGCTGATCCCATACTACCAGCCGATCGTGTCCCTGGATACCGGTCGGACGACAGGCTTTGAGGCCCTCGTACGCTGGAACCATCCCAAGCGGGGTCTGCTAACCCCGGATGCTTTCATCGCAATTGCTGAAGAGACCGGCCTGGTGATCGCCATCGATCGCCTTGTGCTGCGTGAGGCCTGCCGCCAGCTCAAGGAATGGCAGACCATGTATAATTCCGACCCGCCTCTGACGATCAGCGTAAACCTATCCGTTAAACAAGTTACCCAACCCGACCTGATCGAGTTCATCCAGCATACCCTGGATGAAACTGGTGTAAGCCCGCGTTGCCTGAAATTGGAGATCACTGAGAGCGTGATCATGGATAATTTCGAGTATACGGCTTCGGTCTTCGGTAAGATCCAAAATATGGGGGTCCAGATCGAGATCGATGACTTCGGCATTGGATATTCCTCGCTCAGTTACCTGTCTCATTTCCCCATCAATGCCTTGAAGATCGACCGCTCTTTCATCAGCCGCATGGTCAATAACGGTAGCCATCTCAAGATCGTGCAGGCGATTGTGATGCTCGCCCATGGCTTGGGGATGAACGTTACCGCCGAGGGGGTAGAAAACGAAAACCAGCTCTCGGTGATCAAGTCACTCGGTTGCGAGCTGGCCCAGGGATATATCGTTTCGAAACCGACCAACAAAGTAGAAGCCAAAGACTTCATCCTTAAAAAGGTGTTCGACTAGGGTTTTTCCATTCTCGATAAGCTTCAAATTTTCTGAAGATCCACAAGACCCAATTCTAGCAGCTGGCGGCGCGCCCGTAGCCTGGGTTGCAGCAAGGGGGGCTCCGATTGGGAAGCGATAACCAGTCTGGCATTAAGCGGCAAGTACTCGATCAACAACCTGATCGCCTGCTGGATGGAGTTGTTTTGGATCCGCTCATAATTGTCCAGGATGATGGTAACTGGCATGGCTGTAGACGCCAGGTCGTTGATCAGATCAATCATTTCCCCTTCAATATCAAAAATACTTTCCTCCATTGTAGCAATCATAACCTGGCTGGCCCGGACCTGTCGTGAAATGCCCAGGCATGTCCTCAAGTCGTCCAGGAGGCGCTCGGGCAGGTTGTGTTCAGGCTGAAGGCCAAGCCAGGCAACGCGCATCCCTTGTCCTTTCGCTCGTTGCCTGGCCCAGTGTTGTAAAGCTCTTGTTTTTCCCGCTCCTGCCGGAGCTACCAGCAAGCCTAAACGCCAGGTATCGTCCTGATCCAGGTTTACTAATCCTCCACCCAGGTGGGAGTTCTTGAGAGGGGGGCCTCCCATGCTGTCCGTTTAGCTCGCCAACAGCGTTCCGGCGATGAAGGGCAGGATGGCGAGAAGGGCCATCAAGGGGTTCCCCCGCCGTGAGTTGTTGCGGCTGTCCCAATTGAAGAGGTACAAGGCCAGGAAAGCGCTTACCAGGCCGCTGGCGCCCAGGACGCCCAGGGAAATCGCCGGGTTGAAAATTGTCTCCCGGGCGTAGGCCAGTCCATCCATGGCCTGCATGGCATAGGTCGTAGGCAGCAACCCGGATACGAAGTGAACTGATTCAGGCAGGACCGACAGTGGCATCATCAAGCCGCCCAGGAGCATGGAGGGCAGGAAAATGCCCTGCGATAGGAGTACTGTCGATTTGCTCCCTGTGGCTACCACACCGATCAGAGCGCCCAGGCTGCCCAAGCAGAAGGCTGTCCCGAGGGTTACCATCACGAAAGCGCCCCAGTTGCTGGGCGTTGCGCCGCCAAAGAAAGGCCCGCCGCTGAGCGCAATCAAGGCCGAAACAATCAAGGTGTGGAAGACCGTGCTGAGAGTGGGGATGGCCAGGATAGACAGGGCCGGAACACCGTTGATCTTGAAGCTGCGGTAGATGCCGGCTTCACGCGATTCGACCAACGGCGCAGACAGTCCCAGCACCGTCCCGACCATGATCGTAAAAATTACCAGCGCGGGGATGATGATATCGGTGAAACCCGGGTTGATCTGTACCATTACCAGGCCCATCATGGCGTAGAAGGCCAGCGGAAACAGGTAGTTCATCAGGAGCTGCGTGGGATTGCGCAGCGTCGATTTGAATTCAAAAGCAAAGTGAGTGGCAAAGGCATTCATTACGAAACTCCATTCTGTGTAATTTCCAGGAAACGTTCTTCCAACGAAGGGCGCTCCACCCGCAGGTCTACCAGCCGGTCGCCTTGGGTATTTATAAACTCGATCAATGCCGAGACTGTGGGCGCTGGATCCACGCTGTAGTAAATGGCGTAGTCATCCTTGAAGATTTTTTTCTCGACTGCCGGAAATAGCGTACCGTTCTCGTGCAGGACGGATTGTTCCGTGCGTACAGACACTTTCGTAAATCCGGAGCCGGTGGCGGTGAGCTGGCGCGGAGAGCCGGTTGCGACGATATTTCCTCGCAAGAGGATCGCCACACGGTTAGCCATCTTTTCGGCCTCCGCCATATCGTGGGTAGCGAGCAAAACAGAGCTGCCCTCGCCCTGCAGCTCTTGCATCAGGGTGTGCAGCTCGTTGCGGGATTCTACATCTAGCCCTGCGGTTGGCTCATCCAGGATGACAACTGGCGGCTTGTGAGCGATCGCCAGGGCCAGGGCCAGGCGTCGCTGCAAGCCGGTGGAGAGCTGTTGGAACTGGCTGCTGTATTTATCCTTCAAGCCCAGGCGGGCGAGCAGGTCATAGCGGGGCGCCACTCCGTGGTAAGCGCAGAAGAACTTCATCGCTTCTGCCACCGTCATGTTCGGCGGGAGACCGGAGGTCTGCAATTGGACGCCGATCAGGTTGCGCAGCTTACGTGGCTCCCGGCCAGGGTCGATATCCAGGATCCTCAGTTGGCCACCGTCCGGCTGGCGAATCCCTTCCAGGCACTCCAGAGTGGTCGTCTTTCCGGCCCCATTGGGGCCCAGTAGCCCGAAAATCTCGCCGCGCCGCACCTCGAAGCTGATCCCGTCTACGGCAACATTATCTCCATATGTTTTGCGAAAATCTTTTACAGTAAGTATGCCTGTATTCATGGTGTTTCTCCTTCCGCCATACTATAGCAAAACCCATTGGATTTGTATTCACTCTCAGGTGTGGTTTTGAGGGGTGGTTGCGGGATGGGCACTCTCACCCTTAAGGGTGAGGGATATGATAAAAAGATCCTCCCAACCTGGAGGATCTCCCTTGTTAAGAATACTATTTCACCAACCCAGCTCTTGCCAGCGTGCAATGGCGTGGGTGCGCTTTGAGACTCCCATGCGTTTGTAGATATTTTTTACGTGAGATTTGACAGTATTTAATGAAATGAATAACTCTTCTGCGATTTCCTGGTTTGTCAACCCGGATGCGATCAGGCGCATGACTTCCAATTCGCGCTCGCTTAACGGCTCATCGAAGGCTTCTACCATTTCATTCCAGCCGGGACTCTGTCCTGTCTTGATTTTTCCAGCCAGGGAGGTCGGGTAGAGGCAGGCGAATTGCTCCACCAGGTCATCGATATATGCGACGATATCGCCTCTCTGGTCAGGCCGGGAGATCAGCCCGGTATGTTTCAGGTCAAAGAGCAACTCTCCCAATCTCGCTCCTTCATCCAGGAAGATACGTTGGTACTTCTCAGGCGCAGCCAGGTTCAAAGACCGGTTGAGCACAGGCCCAGCCAGCGCCAGGTTTCCTTGTAGATAAAGCGCCAACGCCTGGAGCAGGCAGGCTTCGATGACCCGGCCATAGCGACCCCCGGTTTCAGCGCTCCATACAATGTCTGCAGCCAGGTCGGATGCCTCAGCCAGGCGGTTTTGGGCCAGGTAAATGCGGGCCAGAATCAAGGCGTCCGGCTCGAAGGCGTAATGGATTTCCTGTCCTTTCTGGATAGAGGTATTTTTCGCCCAGGCTGCGGCGGCTGCGAGATCTCCGGAGCGAATGGCAAGCAAGGCTCGGTAGGAGCGGATGGGATGGTCTGCCCAGGGCGCGGAATGCAATCCGGCGAGGTTCTGCACCTCCTCCAGCATTTGAAATGCCGCCTCCCAATCCGCCTGAGCTGCGTGCAGTCGAGCTAATCCTAAGTATCCAGGGATCAGGCTCTCCCATTGGTTCCACTGGCGACCTAGCTCAAGCCCGGCTCTCAATTGCTGATAAGCCTTGTCCAAATGGTTCCTCTCGCACAACAAATTGCCCAGGCCGGTATGCACCAGGGCTGAGAGCGGCGAAGGCACGCCTTGGGTACCCATGACTTGCATCGCCTTCTGGTAAGTGGCCTCAGCCTGGTAGAGCTTTCCCTGCAGGACCTGAATACCGGCCAGGTGGCCAATCGCCAGGGGCAACAGGTGCGGGTTGTTCTGGTTGAGTTGGATGGCTTCCTCGAAGGCCTGGCTGGCTTCGATAGTGAGCCCACTGATCTCTTGCACCACCGCCTGGTTATAGGCTGCCACCCCCAGGGTACTGTTGCGTTCCTCAAGCAGATCTGCAACGTCCACTGTTTCCACGTATGCCCGCGCCAGGCGGCATTGCTCCAGCACCCGGTCCAAATCGCTCTGAATGAATGCGTACGACGAACGGATCGAGCAGATCTCTCCCAGGGCTAACCGCAAGGGAGAAGGCAATGCCTGCGAGCTCTCAGATCCGTCTGCCCTGGCGCCCAGAACCCGCTCGACATCCTGGAGAGGTTTTTCGATGCCCTCCATCTCCCCGGTCGCCAGCCGGGCCCAGGCGCATACCAGGCATAGCTCAGCGTCCTGGGCCAGCATCTCATCTGGGAGAGCAGCCAGCCAGTTCTTGAGCGTAACGAGATGGCTTGTGGTGAACATATCTTGGGCGATGGATTTGAGCAATGCAATCGCCTGGGGGTAGTCCTGGCTTGACAGGGCATGTACGACGGCTTCATGCGTGTAGCCGGATTGTGCGTGCCATTGGCTGGCTTTACAGTGCAGTTCGCGGATCGTTTCTTGGGAATATTCCAGCTCTAAGAGCGTGCCTAAGAAACTGGCGAACAGGTGATGGTAGCGGTACCAATGCCTTTGGCTGTCGAGCGGCAAGATGAACAGGTTGGAGATCTCCAGGTATTCCAGTATGGACTGGCTGCTTGGGCCGCTATATTTCACAGATGAGAGTAATGCATCGCACAACGGGCTGCTCAAGCGATCGAGGATAGCGGTTTGTAATAGGAAGCTCCTCACATGCTCGGGTTGCCGGTCGACGACTTCTTGGGCTAAATAGTCGAAGACGTAGCGGTGGCTTCCTGAAAACATGGATTGGAATAGTTTGAACTCCTCTTCGTGCGTTAGCGCCTTCCTGTCCGGGTCTTTTCGGATCGCCTCCAGGGCCATGGCAGCTAGCTGCAGGCCGGCTGCCCATCCCTCGGTCATTTCTTCTAGGGCTGTGATCTGGCTGGGTGAAAGACCCAGACGCATAACTTCGTTCACGAAGACGCCGGTTTCCTCGGTTGTAAAGCGCAAATCTCCTGGATGCAGCTCGATCAGCTCCCGCCGGCCCCTGAGTGAAGCGATCGGGAGGGGCGGTTCGCTGCGTCCGGCGATGACCAGGTGCATTTGGGGCGGCAGGTTATCCAGCAAGAAGGTGATCCCGGTGTGAATGGAGCTGGACTGGATCAGGTGGTAGTCGTCCAGGACAACAATCATCTCTTTATGGATGGCAGCCGCATCGTTGAGCAGCTCAGTGAGCATCGATTCCAATGGAGGAGGTTGCGGAGCCTGAAGTAACGCCAGAGCGTTATCCCCGAGACCCGGCTCGAGTGTCTGCAGAGAGGTTATGAAATAGGACCAAAATCGGGTCGGGTCATTATCGCCCTCGTCGATCGAAAACCAGGCTGTCGGGCGACCGGTCGACTTGACCCAACAGCTCAGCAGGGTAGTTTTCCCAAATCCGGCCGGCGCGGATAGGATGATTGCATTGCGTTGCAGGCCTTCTTCCATCCGCTGGTCTAACCAGGGCCGGTCGACGATGTCCGGATGAGCACGGGGCACGAATAATTTCGTTCGCAGCAACCGGAATGGAGGTAACTTATCTGCCTGGCCGGGAGAAGCTTTCATTGCTAAAATTCCTTATTGGCCGAGTTGGCGGTTTGCTTGAGCGATTGACTTTTTTACGCTGGTTTGTTTATCGAATTAATTTTGACCCATTGCACTGAAAGTATAGCATCATATTATATAGCATCCGCTCCCTCCCGGATGCACCGTTCATTAATAAAAAGAGGTAAAATCATCTCATGACTATGTCCCCGCCTGCTCCGAGCGAGACGATATGACCCAAACCGTTCAACTGTTCGTAACATGTATCGTAGACAGCCTGTACCCTGACGTTGGAGAGGCGGTGCTGCGCGTCCTGCATAAAGCCGGTGTTCAGGTAGAGTTCCCTGCCGGCCAGACATGTTGCGGCCAACCTGCATTCAATGCAGGTATGCGCCCGGAAGCAGCTAGCATCGCCCGCCACACCATCCGGGTCTTCGAAGGTACCAAAGGTCCCATCGTTGTACCCTCCGGATCGTGCACAGCCATGATCCGCCATGGCTACCCTGAGTTATTTGCCTCCGAACCGGAATGGCAGGAGCGTGCCAGGGCGTTGGCCGGGCGCACCTACGAATTCACCGAATTCCTCGTCGATCAGCTCGGTGTGCTCGACCTGGGCTCTAATTTCTCTGGACGGCTTGCCTACCATGCCTCCTGCCATCTTTTGCGCGACCTGGGAGTGCGCACCCAACCCCGTCGGTTGTTGGATGCCTTGCCGGGAGTTGAACTGGTCGAGCTACTGCATTCCGAAGACTGCTGCGGGTTCGGGGGTGTGTTTTCGGTGGAGCACCCTGAGCTCTCAACCGAGATGCTCAAGCGTAAGCTTGAGAATATCGAGGCCAGCCGCGCCCCCTATATCGTGGCCTGCGACGCCGGATGTATCACCCATATCAACGGAGGCCTGCACCGGGCAGGGAGACCCCAGCGCGCTGTGCATATCGCCCAGGTCCTGGCCGGCGGGTTGGAATAAATCGATATGCCCGACGCCTTCCACTCCAAGATCAAGGAAGCCATTGCCAACCAGAGCTTGCAGGCCGCCCTGGACGCGAACGCCGAGCGGCGGATTGCCGGTCGCCAGGCAGCCATCGGATCGCTACCCGAGGATCTCGACGAGCTGCGCCAGAGAGCGCATGACTTGAGAGCACGCACGATCGCAAACCTGGAGGAGTACCTGGAAGAGTTTATCCAAAGCGCCCAAGCCAACGGCTTGATCGTGCACCAGGCTGCCAGCGCACAAGAAGCGGCCCAGATCGTGCTGGATATCGCTCGCAAGAATGACGTGCAATTGGTTGCGAAATCGAAGACCATGGTGGGTGAGGAGATCGAGCTGAACCATGTCCTGGAGGCTGCTGGCCTGAAGGTAGTAGAAACCGACCTGGGCGAGTATATCGTGCAGATCCGGAAAGAGCGGCCCTCCCATATCATCACACCTGCCGTTCACCTGCGCCGGGAGGAAGTCGGCCAGACCTTTCACGAGGTGCTTGGCACTCCCATGACCACAGATATACCCGAAATGACCGCCGCGGCTCGCAAGGTCTTGCGCCAGACTTTCCTGACAGCTGATATGGGCATCTCCGGGGTAAACTTCGCCGTAGCGGAGACAGGCACACTCTGTATGGTAACCAACGAGGGCAACGGTCGCATGGTTACCACTCTGCCGCGCATGCACGTGGCCTTGCTGGGTATCGAGCGCCTGGTACCCGAGCTAGAAGACCTGGCCTTGGTGTTAGCCTTGCTGCCTCGATATGCCACCGGTCAGAAGATCACCGTTTACACCTCCCTTATGAATGCACCTCGTCGCCCGGGGGATGCGGACGGGCCTGCCGAGCGCCATATCGTCCTGGTCGATAACGGGCGCAGGGCAATACAGAACTCGCCTCTCTCCGATATCCTGATGTGCATCCGTTGTGGCTCATGTCTCAACGCCTGTCCGGTGTTCCGGGAGTTGGGTGGGCACGGATATATCGGCCGCCAGGCTGAGCCGGTCCCCTATCCAGGGCCGGTTGGCTCGGTGGTATCGCCGGCCCTGTTCGGCCAGGCTGAGTTCGGGCAGCTGGCGCGCGCCTCCAGCCTGTGCGGCGCTTGCAAAGAAGCCTGTCCGGTGGACATCGACCTCCCCAAGCTTCTTTTACGCGTGCGGGCCGGCGGGCTGGAGCTTAACCCGGCGCGCGCCCAGACCAATATCCCTCCCTCTATCCGTT
>CAZAQS010000122.1:10275-13283 GCA_964486825.1 uncultured Anaerolineaceae bacterium
TCAGCTTTGAAAATCTTTGCCTGGGTTGCGAGACGGCCATCTGTCTTCCATGCGGCCGAATCCCTGGCGGGCTTTGCAAGTCGCCTTCTGCCACCCTTTTCGGGCTGGCTGCGCCTTCCGGCCTTTACCGGGTGGGGCTTGAGCAAAGATTTCCCCCGCCCGGCTGCACGGCCCTTCCGAGAGCGTTGGAAGGAGCTCAATCGAGACGGTAAACCGGGCAATAGAGCGCTTTCTCCATCCCTACAGCCCGACCAGGCTGGGTCACCAGTGCTTGGACATCCTTCTCAGACCGTGGAGCACCTCGATCTGGGTGAGCGCTTTATCCAGGAGCTGGGCGCCCTGGGCGGCAGTGCTGAGCTGGTCTCCCCCAACAGCCTGCTGGAGGCTATTCCGCAAGCCCTGTTGGAGCGTGGGATCACTTCGATCCTGGCCTGGGACTGGGAACACCTGCCGGTGGGATTGGGAGATGCGCTGGCTGCCGTAGGGATCGAAGTGCTGCCGGGGGACGATCCTTCCACTCAGGCTGGCCTGACTGGCGCTTCAGGCGCGGTAGCAGAAACCGGTACTTTGATCCTCTCGGGCGGGCCTGGGCGATCCCAGGCGGCTTCCTTACTACCGGAGCTGCATTTTGCCGTGCTGTACCGGGAGGCGATCTACGCCAGGCTGGAAGAAGCCCTGCGCTTACCGGAGATCCGCCAGGCCCCAACTACCGTCCTGGTCAGCGGTCCTTCCAGGACGGCGGATATCGAGATGACCTTGACGATCGGCGTGCACGGGCCAGGACAGGTGCACGTATTTCTGGTGGAATCGTAGCACGCGCATGATGCCGGGATTTTACTTTACCCTGATCTACTTCTTTTACGGCCTGGCCTTTTTTAGCATGGGTGTAGTGATCACCCAGGAAGTAGGCCGCTGCTCCGACGACCGGCTGCGGCATGCGCTGCGCTACCTGGCAGCTTTTGGATTGATACACGGCATACATGAGTGGTTGGAGATGTTTCAGGGTGTAGGTATTATCGTCGGCCAGCCGGAGATAGCCTTTGCCTGGGAAGGCGTACGTATCTTCCTCCTGGTAGCTTCATTCCTGGCCTTGATTGCCTTTGGCGTGATGCTCCTGGCCCGTACCCCAGACAACCGCCGGCTGAACTTGTTGGTGCCATTGGGTTTATCCGCTATATGGTCGTTTGGCCTGCTCATCATGAGAGGCATTTTCCCGCCCCAACAGCTGTTATGGGACGTGGTGGATGTTTGGACCCGCTACTCTCTGGCGCTGCCAGCTGCCATCCTGGCCTGCACCGGCTTGATCGTCCAACAGCGGGAGTTCCGCCGGGCCGGGATGGCCCAATTTGGACAGGACAGCCTGTGGTCGGCAGTAGCCTTTGGCTGGTACGGCCTGGTCGGGCAGATCTTTACCCGCCCTAGCGCTTTGCCCCCCTCCCATATCTTGAATTCGGCCATATTCATGGAAGTGGTAGGGTTTCCGGTACAGCTCCTGCGCGCCAGCTCAGCAGTAGTAGTAGCTATTTTCGTTATCCGCTTCTTACGCGCTTTTGAAGTGGAGACCCAGCGCGAGATCGCCGGTCTCCAGGCTGCCCGGTTGGAAGGAGCCCAGCGCCGTGAAGCCGTCCATCGTGAGCTTCTCAGGCGCGTGGTAGGCGCCCAAGAAGCGGAGAGACAACGGGTTGCCAGGGAGCTGCACGATGAGACAGGCCAATCCCTGACCGCTATCGGGATGGGTTTGCGCGGCGTTACCCATATCTTGCGCCATGATGCGGATAAAGCTGAGAAGAACCTGCGCATGCTGGAGGGGATGGTAGCCCGCTCTCTGGACGAGCTGCAACGCTTGATTTCAGATCTGAGGCCTTCGCACCTGGATGACCTGGGCCTTCCGGCTGCCCTGCGTTGGTATACCAACGAGATCCAAAACCGTCTGCCATTGAAAGTGCATATGGAAATCACGGGAGAACCAAGAGACCTGCCTGCAGAGCTGAAAACGGCGATTTTCAGGATTGCCCAAGAAGCACTGACGAATGTGGTCAAGCATTCGGGCGCCAAGAATGTC
This sequence comes from uncultured Anaerolineaceae bacterium, assembly GCA_964486825.1. Lineage (GTDB taxonomy): Bacteria > Chloroflexota > Anaerolineae > Anaerolineales > UBA4823 > CAZAQS01. The sequence goes on from CAZAQS010000122.1 coordinate 12,338, forward strand.
AACGTCCACCTGTGTTACCAAACCGATGTGGTAAGCTTATCGGTGAAGGATGACGGCCGGGGTTTCGATACTCGCCTGGGAGCCCATCCCAGTCGCCCGACCTGGGGCTTATTGGGCATGCAAGAGAGAACCACTTTGCTCGGGGGAAAGCTGGAGCTACGCTCAGGTATCAACCAGGGCACCGAGGTGATGATTTCGATCCCCTACTATAAAACAGAAGAGGTGGATGATGACAATCCGGCTGGTATTAGTGGATGACCATGTGGTGGTTCGTTCGGGATTGCGGATGTTACTGGATGGCATCTCCGATATCGAGATCATCGGCGAGGGCGGCACGGCCAGGCAAGCCATGGAAGTCGTCAAGGTGTTGCGGCCGGATGTGGTCCTGATGGATATCGGATTGCCAGACAGCTCGGGCATCGACGCCGCCCGAGCCATCAAAGAACGCTATCCTGATACCGCCATCGTGGCATTGACTATCCATGAGGATGAAGAGTATTTCTTCAAGATGCTGGAAGCGGGCGCCAGCGGGTATGTCCCGAAAAGAGCTGCTCCTGAAGAGCTGCTCACCGCCATCCGGGCGGCCGCGGCGGGTGAGGTCTACCTGTACCCTTCCATGGCGAAGCTGTTGGTGCGGGGTTATTTAGGTCAGGACTCGACCTCTGGCGCAAGAAATGCTGTAGATGAGCTTACCCCTCGTGAACAAGAGGTGCTGCAGCACCTGGCAGACGGGGCGAGCAACGACCAGATCGCAGAGGTTTTGAATATCAGCCCGAAAACCGTGGCTCGCCATAGAGAGAACATCATGCACAAGCTGAACCTGCACTCCAGGACGGAGCTGGTCAAGTCTTATGGCATTCAGGCATACGCCTGCCATCCGCTCATCACCCAGGGCCGGCTCATCGGCACGCTCTCCTTTGGCACCAGGACCCGGAGCCGGTTCTCA
>CAZAQS010000123.1:0-13085 GCA_964486825.1 uncultured Anaerolineaceae bacterium
GCCATATCGTCGCTCACGAGCCCGGCGCCCCGGCGGTGCTATATATCGACCTGCACCTGCTGCATGAGGTCACTTCCCCGCAGGCTTTCGACGGCCTGCAGGCCAGGGGCTTGCCCGTCCGCCGTCCCGACCGCAGCCTGGCGACCCTGGATCATTCCACGCCTACCCTGCACCTGTCCTTACCCTTGCTGGATGAGGTCTCGGCCAACCAGCTTCGGCGATTGGCGGATAACTGCCGGCGGCACGGCATCCAATTGTTCGACCTGGACAGCAGCCAGCGCGGCATCGTGCATGTCATCGGGCCCGAGCTGGGCGCCACCCAACCCGGCATGACCATCGTCTGCGGAGACAGCCACACAGCCACCCATGGCGCCTTCGGCGCTTTGGCCTTCGGGATCGGCACCAGCGAAGTGGAGCATGTTTTGGCCACCCAATGCCTCTTGCAGCTCCGTCCGAAGACCTTCCAGGTGAGCTTCGAAGGCCGCCTTTCCCCGGGCGTGACCGCCAAGGATATGATCCTGGCCTTGATCGCCAGGATCGGCATCGGCGGCGGCACCGGCTCGGTCATCGAGTACGCCGGCCCGGCAGTGCGCGCCCTGGACATGGAAGAGCGCATGACCCTCTGCAATATGTCCATCGAGGCCGGCGCTCGCGCCGGGATGATCGCCCCGGACGAGGTTACCTTTGAGTACCTGGCCGGCCGGCCCTTTGCCCCCCAACAGGCTGCCTGGGACGTAGCCGTCGAGCACTGGCGTGGTTTGCCATCTGACCCGGGGGCTGTATTCGACCAGGTCTTGAGCATGGATGTCTCCGGTCTGCAGCCTATGATCACCTACGGCACGAACCCCGGCATGGCCATCCCCATCGCCGACCCTATCCCGGACCCGGGGGACGAGCCCGACTCCGCCCGGCGGGCAGCCCAGGAGCAGGCCTTACGTTATATGGATCTGGTCCCCGGGCTCCCTCTGGCAGGCCATCCTGTGGATGTGGTCTTCATCGGTAGCTGCACGAACTCGCGCCTGTCCGATCTGCGTGCGGCGGCCTCGTTGATGAAGGGCCGCCGGGTGGCAGACGGAGTGCGCTTGCTGGTCGTCCCCGGCTCAGAAGAAATCCGCCGCCAGGCCGAGGCTGAAGGCCTGGACCGCGTCTTTCGGGAAGCGGGCGGAGAGTGGCGCTATTCAGGCTGTAGCATGTGCATCGCCATGAACGGCGACGAGTTGCAACCCGGCCAATACGCCGTCAGCACCAGCAACCGCAACTTCGTCGGCCGTCAAGGTCAAGATTCAAGAACTTTCCTTGCCAGCCCCATCACCGCCGCCGCCGCCGCCCTGACCGGGCGGGTCACAGATCCCAGGAGTCTTTAAATGCAGCCCTTCCAAAAGTTTTCTTCGAACATGATCCCCCTGCCGCGGGAAAATGTGGACACAGACCAGATCATCCCGGCCCGCTACCTGAAGGTCGTCGATAAAGCCGGCCTCACCGGAGGCCTGTTCGCCGGATGGCGGTACCTGCCGGACGGCAGCCCCGACCCTGCCTTTCCACTCAACCAGCCGGTTTATCAAGGCAGCCAGATCTTGCTGGCCGGGGATAACTTCGGCTGTGGCTCATCTCGCGAGCATGCCCCCTGGGCATTGACCGGCTGGGGCATCCGGGCCGTGGTCAGCACCTCCTTCGCGGATATCTTCTACAGCAACGCCTTGAAGAACAGCCTGCTTCCCATCGTGGTCTCCAGTTCGGAGCTTCAAACATTGTTTCGACTGTGTAAGAATGACCCCACCGCCCAGGTTACCCTCGACCTGGCTGAGGAGCGCCTGGCCCTCCCGGATGGCTCCCGCCTGGCCTTTCCTATCGATCCCTTTAGCAAGTACTGTCTATTAGAAGGCGTAGACCAGTTGGGCTATATCCTCAAGTTTGAGCCCCAGATCGCTGCCTACGAGCGCTCCCACCCCGCTATTAATCAGGTTTGAAAGGGCCTCGATGTCTACCATGAACCCGATCTACCTCTACGATACCACCTTACGAGACGGCGCCCAACGGGAAGGCATCTCACTTTCGGTTGAGGACAAGCTCAAGATCGCCCGCCGCCTGGATGAGTTCGGCATGCATTATATCGAGGGGGGCTGGCCTGGTTCCAATCCCAAGGACGCGGCCTTCTTCGAACGCATGCGCCTAGCGCCTCTGCGCCAGGCCCGGCTGGCAGCCTTCGGCTCTACGGTGAAAAAAGGGTTTAACCCCGAAGACGACCAGGGTATGCGGGCCTTGCTGGCTGCCGAGACCCCCGTGGTGACCCTGGTCGGAAAGAGCTGGGATCTGCACGTTGTGGATGTACTGGAGACCAGCCTGGCTGAGAATTTGCGCATGATTGCCGCCAGCGTTGCCTACCTGAAGTCCCTGGGGAAGGAAGTAGTCTATGACGCAGAGCACTTCTTCGATGGCTATAAAGCCAACCCCGAATATGCCTTGGAAACGCTGGGCGCAGCCGCCTCTCATGGAGCTGACGTCCTGGTGCTGTGCGAGACCAACGGCGGCGCACTGCCCTGGGAGGTGGAAGAGGCCGTCCGGGCAGTAAGTGGGCGCTTCTCTACCATGTTGGGCATCCACACGCACGATGATAGCGGCTGTGGGGTCGCAAACACGCTGGCTGCTGTGCGGGCCGGGGCTGTGCATGTCCAGGGCACCATTAACGGCTACGGTGAGCGCGTCGGAAATGCCAACCTCTGCACCCTCATTCCGGATATGCAGCTCAAGATGGGCCTTTCCTGCCTGCCTCCCGAAAAGCTGAGCGGCCTGACGGAGCTGTCGTATTTCGTGGCCGAGGTAGCCAACCTGCCTCACGACCGCTGCGCTCCTTTCGTCGGATCGAGCGCCTTCGCACATAAGGGCGGTATCCACGTGGACGCTGTCCGCAAGAACGAAGCCTCCTACCAGCACCTGGATCCCGGGGCTGTGGGCAACCGCCGCCGGACCGTCGTTTCCGAGCTGTCGGGCCGGGGCAATTTGTTGGAGAAGTCGCAGCAGTTCGGCCTGGACGTCGATACGGAAGAAGCCCGCCAGGTCCTGGCCCGCATCAAGCTGCTCGAATCCCAGGGATTTACCTTCGAGGGCGCCGAAGCCTCCGTGGCCGTCATGCTTTACAGGCTGAAGCCGGGATACCGGCCTCCCTTCGAGCTGATCGATTTCACGGTCGTCGTCGAGCACCGCCAGGGGCGTGGCATGCTGGCAGAAGCCACGGTGAAGGTGCGTATCGGAGAGCGTGTGCTGCACACCGCCGCCGAAGGCAACGGCCCGGTCAGCGCGCTGGATGCAGCGCTTCGCAAGGCCTTGCTGGATGTTTATCCAAAGCTGGGCCAAATCCGCCTGGACGATTACAAGGTGCGTATCCTGGACAGCGAAAATGGCACTTCCGCAGGGGTGCGGGTTTTGATCGATACCAAGAATGGATCTCATCAGTGGAGCACCGTCGGCGCCAGCAGCAATATCATCGAAGCCAGTTGGCAGGCCATGGCTGATAGCATGGAATATGCCTTGATGGATGGCTTCACAATACAAGGATTGTAGTTATGGAAGCGTTGATTGCAGTTTTACCTGGGGATGGGATCGGAAGAGAAGTTACCTCGGCTGCTGGAGAAGTGTTAACCAGGGTCGCCCTGTGCTTTGGCCACAGCTTTCAGCTCTGCGAGCACGCCGTGGGAGGGGCCGCCATCGATCGTTTTGGCGACCCGCTGCCCGCGGCTACCTTGCACGGCTGCCGCACTGCAGATGCCGTTTTGCTCGGGGCGGTAGGCGGCCCGGCATGGGATGACCCGACCGCCAGCCTGCGTCCTGAGCAGGGGTTGCTACGCCTGCGGAAGGAGCTCGACCTGTTCGGAAACCTGCGACCGGTCAAGCCTCACCCGCATCTCAGAGAAGCTTCCCCACTGCGCCCCGAGCTGCTTTCACACGTGGACATTTTATTCGTGCGCGAGCTGACCGCTGATATCTATTTCGGTGAGCCGCGCCTTCGCCGGCAGGTAGGCGGACAGGTCCAGGCTGTCGACACCATGACGTATACCGAAAGCGAGATCGAGCGGGTCGCTCACCTGGCATTCTCCCTGGCCCGCCAGCGCCGAGGCTCGCTTACCTCGATCGATAAGGCCAATGTCCTGGAATGTTCGCGGCTGTGGCGCCAGACGGTGAGCCGCGTGGCTGCTGAGTTCCCAGATGTTTCTCTCGAGCATATGCTGGTGGACGCGGCTGCCATGCACCTGCTCAGCCGCCCGGCCTCCTTCGACGTCATCCTGACCGGCAACCTGTTTGGCGATATCCTGACCGACGAGGCCTCGCTCCTATCCGGCTCCATGGGCAACCTGCCCTCCGCCTCGCTCGGTCCATCCCTGAACCGCTTCGGTCTACCGCTTGGCCTGTACGAGCCCATCCATGGCTCCGCTCCCGACTTGATTGGAAAAGGGCTTGCCAACCCGATCGGGACGATCCTTTCCACTGCCCTGCTCTTACGACATTCCTTGGGCCTGGAATTGGAAGCCAGGGCAGTGGAAGAGGCCGTCGACCTGGCGATCATGGCGGGTTGTCGCACCCCGGATATCGGTGGGCGGGCCGGCACGCCTCAAGTGACGGCTGCCATTCTAGAGCATATCAGCTGCCCGATCTTTATGACAGTTTAGGCATTATCTTGTTTCATATATGACACTGATTGAGGAGACGTAATCATGAGTATGAAATCGAGCTATATCTGGATGAACGGAGACCTGGTGGAATTCGAGAAAGCCACCATTCACTTCCTGACCCCGGCCCTGCATTATGGGGTTGGTGTGTTCGAAGGCATTCGCTCCTACGCCACCAACTACGGGCCGGCTGTCTTCCGTCTGCACGAGCATATGCAGCGCTTGCTGAACTCTGCCAAGGTATTGGGCTTTCGAGATTTCCCCTATTCCGTTGAAGAGCTCAAACAAGCCGTGCTATTGACCGTCAGCGCCAACGGTTTCGAGGAGTGCTATATCCGTCCCCTAGTCTACCTCACCGATGGCGGCTGGAACCTGACGGTGGATGGCGGTATGCCCGGTGTTGGCATCGCCGTATGGGAGTGGGGCCATTACCTTGGGAAGGAAGCCCTGGAAAAAGGGATCCGCGCCAATATTACCTCCTTTACTCGCCACCATCCTAACGTGATGATGACCAAAGCCAAGGTGACCGGAAATTACGCCAACAGCGTTCTGGCGAAGACCGAATCGGTCCGCCTGGGCTTCGATGAAGCCATCATGCTGGATACCCAGGGCTACGTGGCCGAGTGCACCGGAGAAAATATATTCCTGGTGCGGGAAAATAAGATCTATACCCCTCCCCCCGCGCCGGTCCTGGAAGGCATCACCCGCGACACGGTCATCACCCTCAGCCGCGACCTGGGCTATGAAATCATCGAGACACCCATCTCGCGCGACCAGTTGTATATCGCTGATGAAGTCTTCGTCAGCGGCACGGCCGCCGAGTGCATCGCACTGCGGGAGATCGATTTCCGCCAGATCGGAGCGGGAGTCATGGGGCCGGTTACCCGCCAGGTACAGGCCGCCTTCCAGAGCGCCATCCGCGGCCTGCACCCCCGCTCTGCCGGCTGGCTGGAGTATGTGAAGGCAGGTGCTTTTCCGCTGCCTGCTGTGCATGTACAGCAAGAGGCCAGCTGACAGGTTTTTCTAGATTTCAAAAATCCTCTGCTGATAACCTATAAGTCAAGACAAAAAGAGAGCCGGGGCTAAGCCGGCTCTCTTTCCTGGAAGAACTTCAGTCCAATTTGTGAAGAAAGTACCTGTCTATCCTTATTCCCATATATCAATAATCTCGATCTGGTTTACCTGGTCACCTGGAACGGTGGACAGGATCCAGTCGATCACCACTTGCTGGTCCGTGCGGAAGGCGAAATCGACACCCGCACAGACATGGCTCATGCCAAATGAAGTAATGCCTACGATGAGGTTGGAGCTAGAACTGCCATAAAACACCGGCCCGCCTGAGTCACCGAAGCATGTACCGCCTTTGCCACGGCCTGGGTTGGCTGTCGTTTGAAGATTGAAGCCAGCGGTATTGGCGCTGCGCAGGTTCACCAGCTTCGCTTCAGCCATGAGCCGTTCTCGGAAAGAGACTGTGAAGGCTGGATTGGTGTAGCTTAAGCCGTAGCCACTGACAGTAACGGTCAGGTCATGGAGGCCGCGCTGCGTGTCAAGGGGATCGAGAGTGCCCGCTGCTGCAAGCTGGCCATATTCGGGCAGAGAGATTGACTGATCGAGGATTACAAGCCCAACATCCCTGGTGTTCGGGAAGTCGGCGAAATCATTGAAATCGAAGTCATAAAGCTCGTTTGACGTGGCACAGGAGACGCCTAAAGTCCCATCGGCGCAGAATTCCGGATATCCCGAGACCGGGTCGATTTGAGTCTCTGGGTCGAAATTAGCACCCGCGTCCTGCTGGAAATATACACGCGCCGAGGATACACCGTCAGTGCAGTGTCCGGCGGTCAGAAATACGGTAGGTGTGAGCAACGAGCCCGAACAGCGGTGGCTGAACTCGCCTTCCTCGTCGTAGAACACCACCAGGCCAACGAACGGGTGTTCAAAATCCTTTACATAGTTGCCGGTAATGGCTAACACCGGCAGCGCCGTTATAGCGAGTCCTATCATCAGAGCAATGAAAACCATCATTGGCTTACGCATTACATTTCCTCCTTAACATTAGATTTTTAGATTATTCGCTGCCCCGCACAGCGTGGGAAGGCAAGTATAACATGGCTTTGAAATACTCCCCTGGACAATTCTGCAAACCGGCGGTAAACTCAATCCCAGGTGGGATATAATTGACCGGCGGTTTCCGCAATCCGAAACACACGCTCACCTTCCGCAAAACATAAACCGGGCTCTGCCCCAGGGCATCCCGGTATTGTTCTGGAACCTATAGGTGGGGCCGGTTTCACTTTGGGAGGGATTATTTTTTTACATGGAATTTACAGGATCCAATAACACCCGTAAAGGTATCCGAGACTATCTTGGGGTTACTGCCCGCGGCTTTGCCATGGGTGCAGCCGACGTCGTCCCCGGTGTTTCCGGAGGCACGATGGCCTTCATCCTCGGTATCTACGAGGAGCTTATCAACGCCATCCACTCCGTGGACCTGGCCTTTTTTCGTCGTCTCGTCAGCCTGCGCCTGCAGGCGGCCTTTGCTTCCGTTCCCTGGCAGTTCGTCCTGGCATTGGTGATCGGTATCCTGGCGGCCATCCTGACCCTGGCAAGCGCCCTCAACCACGCCCTGCATGAGTACCCGGTCCTGGTTTGGTCTTTCTTCTTCGGGCTGGTCCTGGCTTCCGTGGTCGTGGTCCGCAAGCGAGTTTCACGTTGGACGCCCGCCGCACTCCTGCTCGCCACCCTGACAGCCGTAGGTTCTTATGCATTGGTAGGCATGGTCCCGGTGGAGACGCCGGAGGAGCCCTGGTTCCTGTTCCTCAGTGGCGCCCTGGCCATCACCGCCATGATCCTGCCAGGCATCTCGGGGGCCTTTATCCTGGTACTGCTCGGGAAATACCATTTCGTTTTGAACGCGGTCGTGACACGCGATGTGGTCTCCTTGTTGATCATAGTCGCAGGAGCTGCTGTCGGCCTGGTTACCTTTGCCCGCATCCTGCGCTGGCTCTTCAAAAACTTCCACGACCTGACCGTCGCCGCCCTGACCGGCCTGGTCCTGGGCGCATTGCGCAAAGTCTGGCCCTGGAAGGAGACAGTAGGAGACCTGGAATATAATATCCCTCCCCCGGCCTTCGACGCTGAGTTCTTTACCGCCCTTTTCTTAATGCTGTTCGGCTTTGCCCTGGTCGTGTTTCTGGATTACTTGGCATCCAGGGAATCCTCCTCCCGGCAAAGGGACAATCCGCGTTCCTCCTCCACCCAGAGCGAAGACTCCTTCCCCCCGCTGGCCTGATCCTGGAGGATTAGCATATGGGCACGAAGCTAGACATGATCGGGATCTTTGTGAGTGACCTTTCCCAGATGGTCGCTGATCCAGATGTCAATTTCATTGAGGTCGGCTCCTGGAACCGTGCTGCGGAGAGCGAGGGCTGATTTGTTATTCCGGCCTGTGGAACAACCACAGCAGCACAATGGCTGTGACGATGCCGGCCAAGGCGCCCATTAGCAATCCCAGCCAGGATGACGGGCGGTAGTATAGAAGCGCCGATCCCCAGGCAAAGATATTGGCCGGGACCCACCAGCCGGCCCGGGAGACGACCCCGCGCAGGAGCAGCCACTGCAGCGTGCCCAGAAATGCGCCCGTCGTCAAGCCGGTCACCAATCCAAACAGGGCCCCCTCCAGGCCAAACAAAGAAGACAGGTCAGCGCCCGCCAGGAAGCCCGCTCCCCACCCGGCCGCAGAGGCCACGACCCAGCGCCAGCTGGCAGGCAGACGCCCGGTTAGAAAAGGCCACTGCGCCAGGCCCAGGCAGGCGCCCATAACGCCTCCCAAAACCGGGGTCGACAGGACGCCGGGCGCCAGTGTGCTGGCATACCAACCTACAGCCCAGCCAATTCCCCCTCCCAGCAGGGTCGCCAACATCCAACCCATCCACAGCCCGCACCCGGCCGGGAGCAGGTCGCGGCTTTCCTCTGAAGCCAGGGGTTGGGTCTGAATTTCTTCGTGTACAGGTTCCTGTTCCGCTGCTTCGTTGATAGCGGTTTTCCCTCCTATGATCGGGTAATCAGGGTATTGTATCACTGACCTACCCCAGTCGAATTGAGCTTTCCAATAAAAGGCCAGCCAAGCCTGGATTCCTCTCCCTTAAGGCATGGCGAATATCTTGCATTTATCCTGAGAACACGCACCTGTCTCCTGCATATACGGCTCAGGAGTCGGGACTTACCCCTCCCCCCGCCTGACTTAGCGTTATTTCACCCCCTGATTGCCCTTCACCTGCCGGCCGGCTGTTGTGCACCAGGTAGATGCCCGCCAATACCCCCACTCCGCCGATCCACTGTCCCGGCTGCATCATTTCCCCCAGGAAAGGGATGGATAGCAAAGCTGTTACCACCGGCTGCACGATCAACGTTGGCGCCACCATCGAGGCCGGCAGGTGCCCCAGCGCGTAGGCCACCGACAGGTATCCCAGCACCTGCGAGACCAGCGCCGCCCCCAAAAAGGCCAGGTAAGTCTGCCATGAGTACCCCGTAAGCTGCAGCCCCATCCCCAAGGAAACACCCAACAAGATCAGCGCGCTGCTTACTGAGACCAGCCAGACGTACGAGAGCGTGTCCATATGCGCCCGCCCGAATTGGGTCACCAGCAGGTAACCGCCGTAGAAGACCGCTGCCGTCAATGCGATCAGGTCGCCCAGTCCCAGGTCTGGGTGCAGCAGGAAGTCGCTCCCCAGTACGATGGCCGCTCCCGCCAGGGCCAGGGCCAACCCTGTCCAGAACCTGGCTTTCAGCTTTTCTTTGAAGATCAGCCAGGCCGCCAGCGCCACCCACAGCGGCGCAGTATTTCCGAACAGGGTTGCGTTGGCTGCGGTAGTGTACAGCACCGACGTGTTCCAGAAAGCATGGTCCAGCGCGGTCAGCACGCCGCCTAACAGCGGAAGCAGGATCATGGCGCGCGTGAAGCGTGGCCTGCCGCGCTGCTTTAACTTTAATAGGAACAGCGGCGCCATCACCAGGCTGCCGATCCCCAACCGGTAGACGCCCATCACCGGGCCGGGCACGTTCGCCCAGCGCACGAACAGCGCCGAAAACCCCAGCGACAGGATGCCGATTGCCAGCGCGAGATAAGGAAGGATCGACCGAGTCTTCTGCATGTTTTATCCAGGGATTAAACCATGCCATTCTACCACTATAGCGAACGTAGACGAACGCAGAGTTACGCGAAAGTGGATCCGCTCCATTTGACAGGCTCCCCGCATCCGGATAGACTTATAAGCATCAATTAACTTGCCCAAGGCAAACGCTAATGTACCATTCCTTTGAATCCTCTAACGATCGCCGCTTCGAAGAGCTGCTCCGTGACGGCATCACCGCCGCCAAGAACGGCGACAACAAGCTAGCCCGCTCCCTGCTCGAAAGGGCCGTCCAGATCAAGGTTGGCGACGCCCGCCCGTGGATTTGGCTTTCCAATCTGGCCGAAGACCCTGACGAGCGCCGCCGCTACCTGGAATACGCCGTGGCTGCCGAGCCTTCCAACGAAAGCGCCCGCCGTGAGCTGGTCTTGCTCTCGGATCAGCTCGACCGGTCGCGCCTGGTCCAGGAGGGCGAGCCCGTCGCGCCCCTGCGCCCGGTAGAGCCGGAAGAAGCCTCCGGGCAATCCTTCTTGTGCTCGCAGTGCGGCGGTCGCATGCATTTTGATCCCCGCCTGCCGGGCCTGGTTTGCAGCTACTGTGGACACAACCAACCTGTAGAATCCGCCCCTGTCGCCGATGCTGCCGAACAGGTCATCGACTTCGTCTTGCCCACCACGCGTGCCCACCGCTGGGCGGAGGCCCGCAAACGTGTTGCCTGTGAGAGTTGTGGGGCGGTGGCGCTGTTGGATCCCGGCCATCTCTCCAGCCGCTGTAGCTACTGCGGCTCCAACCAGCTGATTGATTCTCCCGAGGCCTCAGAGCTGGTAGAGCCTCATGCCATTGGATTGGTCAGCGTGGATGCGCGTGCTGCTCGCCGGCAAGTGAAAGAATGGTTGGGATCAGGTTTACTCGCCCCCGATAACCTCTTGCGAGACGCAGATGGTTTCGACCTGCGCCTGGCCTATTATCCCTTCTGGACTTTCGACGGCATCTTCGAGCTGCCCTGGTCCTGTGAGGTCAACCAGGGTAACAGCAAGAACCCCCATTGGGTGCCGGTCAGCGGCTCCGAGTTCGAGCTGTACGATGATGTGCTGGTTCCCGGGTTGAGCATCCTGGAGCAGGCTGAGATCGAAGCCCTGGCACCCTTCCATCTCAAAGAGGTGGTCGAGTTCAAGCCCGAGCACCTGGCCGGCTGGCCCGCCCTCAGCTACGACCGTTCTCTGTCAGACGCCTCGCTGCTGGCGCGGGAAAAAGTCAGCCGCCTCGTCCGCCAGCGCCTGTCGGTTTCCATTGAACCCGGGCGTGACAAGCGCGCCATTCGCAGCGCTAGCGGTCGCTGGAGCGGGGGCACTTTTAAGAACCTGCTCCTACCCCTGTGGGTGGGGACCTACCGGTTTCACGGAAAGACCTACCGCCTGCTCGTCAACGGGCAGACCGGGCGGGTGGCCGGGAACAAGCCGCGCGACGAGCTCAAAGTCGCTATGTTCGCTATCGGCGGGTTGCTGCTCGTGGTACTGGCCGGACTGGCAGCCTGGTGGTTGTATAGTACTTATGGGAGCCCATGACTTCCGCTCTTCAGAACCCCCATCTAGAAGGCCATACTTTCACCTGGGAAGCCGGCCCGGTTGGGGTCCTGCTCCTGCATGGCTTCACCGCCACCACATCCGAGGTGCGCCCACTGGCCCGCTTGCTGCTCGAGGGCGGCTACACCGTCTCGGGCCCGCTCCTACCCGGCTTTGGGACCACGCCAGAAGAGGCCAACCGTGTCCGTTGGGGTAATTGGGTGGAGGCGGCCTCGCTCGCCTACCAAGAGCTGGCCGGGCGTTGCTCGACCGTCTTCGTGGGCGGGGAGTCGATGGGCGGGCTGCTGTGGCGCAGTTGTTCAAGCTTGCTCGCCAGGTCCGGGCTCGCCTGCCCGCCATCCGCCAGCCGCTCCTGATCGTTCAGGGCCAACTGGACAGTTCGGTGCATCCATCTGTCCCACAATTCATCGCCAACCAGGCCAGCTCCGAACTCAAAGAAATTTATTGGATGGAAAATTCCACACATTGTGTTATCCTTGATTGTGAGCTGGAGTAGGTTGCCGGGCTGACCTTGCGCTTCATGGAGCGAGCCCTCGCCCAGGCTGGTAGAGCTGCTGGCCCAGCTACCCGCTTAGACCTTGATTGACCCCTACCTTACAACCCATTTTAACGCAGGAAGGATAGGAGGCTCTCCACCATGGAACATGCCCTTTCGCTGCAGGAAACCCCGGCTGCCAGCCGTGCCATTCGCTGGTACGACTACATCAGCATCAATATCTATTACCTTGGCTCTACCACCCTGTCCCAGACCAACGGTCTTGTTTTCCCGCTCCTGGTGCAGATGTTCGTGGGGGTTGCCGTTCAGGGCGAGTACCTCGGCCGCCTGCGCCTGGTCACCCTGATGGTAGCCCTGCTGATGCAGGCTCTAATGGGCATGCTCTCCGACCGCAGCACGCTTCCCTGGGGGCGCCGGCGACCATTCATCTTCCTCGGCACCCTGCTGAACCTGCTCTTCGTAGCCGGCATCGGTTTCTCCTCCGGCATGAGCGGGATGGCAGGTTTTAGCTTCCTGTTTGCCATGGCCTTGCTCTCCCAGGTTGCCGCAAACATGGCCCACGGCGCACAACAGGGTCTGATCCCTGACCTGGTGCCCACCGGGAAGCGCGGCAAGTTTTCTGCTGTCAAGGCCATCCTGGAGCTGCCCCTGCCCCTGATCCTGGTCTCCTTCACCATCGCCGGGATGATCAGCCGTGGGAATATGTGGGCCGGCCTGTTGACCGCTATGGGCGTCCTGCTTGGCAGCATGCTGCTGGCCATGCTGGCGCCGGAGAAGCCCCTCAAGACCTCCCCCCCGCCCCTGGATTGGGCGCCCATCCTGCGCCTGGCCTTGATGACCGCCCTGTTCGCAGCCATCATCCTCGGCACGGGTGAGGCGGTTAAGTTCGTAGGCCGCCTGATGGTCGGGTTGCCGGGTTCAAGTCTCGTACTCGCCATGGGCGTGGCCGGCCTGCTGGCGATGCTGGTTTCGGTTGGCCTGGGCGTGTATACGAGCGTGCGCCTGAGCATTGGCCCGGAAGCTGCCCGGCGCAACCCCTCCTTCACCTGGTGGGTCATCAACCGCCTGGCCTTCCTGGTCGGCGCCACAAACCTGTCCACCTTCGCGGTCTATTTCATCCAGGCTCGCCTGGGGTTCGAGCGTGAAACCGCCGCCGGCCCGGCTGCCCGCCTGATGCTGGTTGTGGGCGTCTTCATCCTGCTCTCGGCCTTGC